>NZ_JBWHTS010000001.1:0-99469 GCF_056343165.1 Buchnera sp. (in: enterobacteria)
GGGTTGTTTCCCTCTTCACGACGGACGTTAGCACCCGCCGTGTGTCTCCCGTGATAACATTCTTCGGTATTCGCAGTTTGCATCGAGTTGGTAAGCCGGGATGGCCCCCTAGCCGAAACAGTGCTCTACCCCCGAAGATGAGTTCACGAGGCGCTACCTAAATAGCTTTCGGGGAGAACCAGCTATCTCCCGGTTTGATTGGCCTTTCACCCCCAGCCACAAGTCATCCGCTAATTTTTCAACATTAGTCGGTTCGGTCCTCCAGTTAGTGTTACCCAACCTTCAACCTGCCCATGGCTAGATCACCGGGTTTCGGGTCTATACCTTGCAACTTAACGCCCAGTTAAGACTCGGTTTCCCTACGGCTCCCCTATTCGGTTAACCTTGCTACAGAATATAAGTCGCTGACCCATTATACAAAAGGTACGCAGTCACACCACGAAGGTGCTCCCACTGCTTGTACGTACACGGTTTCAGGTTCTGTTTCACTCCCCTCGCCGGGGTTCTTTTCGCCTTTCCCTCACGGTACTGGTTCACTATCGGTCAGTCAGGAGTATTTAGCCTTGGAGGATGGTCCCCCCATATTCAAACAGGATTTCTCGTGTCCCGCTCTACTTTTTGAACTCGCAATATAAATTATTTCGTATACAGGGCTATCACCTCGTATCGCTGAATTTTCCAAATCATTTTACTATAATTTATATTGTTTATAGTTCTGGGCTGTTCCCTTTTCGCTCGCCACTACTAAGGGAATCTCGGTTGATTTCTTTTCCTCAAGGTACTTAGATGTTTCAGTTCCCTTGGTTTGCTTTATTAACTTATTTAATTCAGTTAATAATGATGCAAAAAAATTACATCGGGTTTCCCCATTCGGATATCGACGGTTATTGCGCTTCATATCAGCTTACCGACGCTTTTCGCAGATTAGCACGTCCTTCTTCGCCTCTGACTGCCAAGGCATTCACCATGTACGCTTATTTGCTTAACCTTACAACCCACAGGTGTTTTAAAAAATAAGTTATATGCTTGTTTTTTCCGAATTTTTAAAGAGCTTAATTTTTATAATTTTAATTTTTATTAATTGTTATTTTGAGAATAACACAATAATTTAAATTAGTATATAAATATTTTTTAAATATTTTTACTTATCGTCCCCTAGGGGATTTGAACCCCTGTTGCCGCCGTGAAAGGGCGATGTCCTAGACCTCTAGACGAAGGGGACTTAAAAAAATTATTTTTATTTAATGTTTAATATAATAAATAACAGATCAAAAAAAAAGAGTCAAGCATTTTCTTTGTGATTAATTAAAATAAAAAAAATTTTTATACAAAATTATACAGCAATTTATTTAATCTTTTTAAAATTTTTATTTTCTTAAATCATTAATAATATAATCTGTTTTAGGGAGAATATTATGCCATAAAAAAAAAGAATGCGCAGCTTGAAAAACTAACATGCCAATTCCATTAGAAAAAAATTTAGCTCCTATATTAAAACACCAATGCATAAAATATTTATTATTTATTTGATAATTCATGTCATAAAAACATGTTTTTGAAGAAACTACAGACAAAGGGATAAAATTATCTTTTTTTTCAAAAAATTTAGATGTTGCATTGATAATTAAATCAAAAGCTTTTATTTTTAATGAACTTTCATCAAAAATATTTATTTTTCCATATTTATTAAATTGTGAAACCAATTTTTTAGCATTTAACAAAGTTCTATTTAAAATAGTAATAGAACAGCCAAATGATAAAAGAGGAAAAAGAATGCCTTTAACTGCTCCACCTGCACCAATTATTAATATCGAATATTTTTTTTTTATAAAATTTAATCTGATTAAATCTGATAATAATCCAATTCCATCTGTATTATCTCCTAAAATCTGATTACTATCTATTTTTTTAAATGTATTAACAGATTTAGCAATTTTAGCTCTTGGAGTTAATTTATCACAAAAAAGATAAGCTTCTTTTTTGAATGGTGAAGTAATATTTGCACCTTGACCACATTGTTTAAAAAAATCATGCAAAGTAATATAAAACTTATCTAGTGAAACGTTAACAGATTTATAAGAATGAAAAATACCTGTTTGTTTTGAAAATAAACTATGAATTTTAGGAGATTGACTATGATCAATAGGATTTCCAAATAAAGCATAATTAAAATCTTGGTATTTAAACATAGCGAATTAACTTTCCATTTGTAATATTAATAATCTTAGAGGGATTTTTTTCATTTCCTATCTTTCCACTTAACAAAGGAAAATCTTTACCGAAACATTTAAAAACTTCTTCAGAAGTAAAACAAGGAGTCATATTAGAAATATTTGCACTTGTAGATATTAAAGCTCGTCCAAAAGCATTACATAGTTTTATTATTTCAACATGAGCACTAACACGTACAGCTATCGTTTTAAATTTACCAGTCAACCAATAAGGAACTTTAGGATTAGCCGGAAGTAAAAAAGTAAACGGTCCAGGCCAATGAAAAAAAATTTTCTTTTTTTGTTTGTCTGACAATTTTTTTTCATTAATATACATTTTGATCTGATTAAAATCTGCAGCTACTAATATGAAACCTTTTTCTACGCTTCTATTTTTTAAACTTAACAATTTTTTTACAGCTTTTTTGCTGTGAGGATCACAACCTAATCCAAACATTGATTCTGTAGGATAAGCAATTACATTTTCATCATGCAACATTTTTATACAATAAATTAGTGAATTTAAAAAATAATCTTTATTCATTAGCAAATTCTCATAATGAAAATTATTATTTTTTATTTGATTTTAAAAATATTATTTAATGAATAACATCTTCTTTAAAATTAAATAATAAATTTTCAAGTTTACGATATACTAATTCGCATCCAGGTACATTAAATAGTACAATTAATACAATCCATTTTAAATCTTCAAGATTTAATTCATGAATATCTAATTCCATAATTCTTTCAATAATCATTTCTCGTGTATCTAATGTTAATATCTCTAACTGTTCTAAAAAAAGTATAAAACCACGACAATCAACATTTAACTTTAAAGATTCTTCTTGAGTATAAATTCGAGTGGAAATCTGATTCGATAATAAATTAATAGATGAAATAATATTTTTCTTATAACAAGAAATGTTTTTTAACCAACGCAAAGCATTAAAAATATCTCGTTTCTGAAAACCTATATCAGATAAATCATCAGTTAAACTATCGTAATCAATGGAAATTTTTGATTCACTATGTACATAATTTTCAAACAAATATATTAATATATCAAACATTATGTCCTCAATTACATATTAAAAAATTTAAATATTTAGTAATATATTCTATATATAAGTTTATTATGAATATTATTAATATATAATATGTAAAATATTATAATACAATGCAAATAAATTTTTACTAAAAAATGTCATAAATTTTTTTATTTAAAATATAAAAAAAGCAAACTTTTAATTATAATAAAAAAGTCTATACTATATAGACCAACCTAATGAATGAAATTCAACTATTTTAGATTTTAAAAAATATGTCTTTGTTAAAAATTATTTATTATCCTGATACACGTTTAAGACTCATTGCAAAACCAGTCAAGTTAGTTGATAAAAAAATACAAAAAATTGCAAGAAATATGATAGATACAATGCATCAAGCAGAAGGAATTGGTTTAGCGGCAACTCAAGTAAATATACAATTGCAAATTATAGTTATCAATACAATGGAAAAAGAAAAAAATAATTTAGTACTAATAAATCCTAAAATTATCAAACAATCAGGCAATATTAGTATCGAAGAAGGATGTCTGTCCATTCCAGAATATAGAGCTTCTGTTCCAAGATATAATTATATAACAGTCCAAGCAATTAATCTTTATGGAGAAAAAATAGAAATAGAAACAAAATCAATAGTATCTATTTGCATACAACATGAAATAGATCATCTTAAAGGTAAATTATTTATTGATTATCTATCACAATTAAAAAGAGAAAGAATTCAAAAGAAATTTAAAAAATTTAAAAAAATACAATAAAAAATTCTTAATCAAGGAAAAAAATAAATTTGAAAAAATTAAAAATTATTTTTGCTGGAACAGAATACTTTTCTGCCGAATATTTAAATTCTCTTATTAATTCTCAACATAATGTAATTTCGGTAATTACTCAACCAGATCGTCCTTCTGGACGAGGACACAAAATTAATTTTTCCCCTGTAAAAATATTATCTATAAAAAATAAAATTCCTATTTTTCAACCTTTAAATTTAAATAATGAAAATCTTCAAAATAAAATATTACAGCTTAACGCAGATATCATGATAGTTGTATCCTACGGTAAAATAATACCAAAAAAAATTCTTACTATCTTCCCAAAGGGTTGTATTAATGTTCATCCTTCACTTTTACCTAGATGGCGAGGAGCCACTCCAATTCAATCATCAATTATATACGGTGATAAAAAAACAGGTATAAGTATAATTAATATGAATGATAAAATTGACTCTGGTACTATAATATATTCAGTAGAATGCAAAATATCTTCAAAAGATACAACTAAAAGCTTATCTTTAAAATTGATTACAATTGGAATACAAGCATTATTAAAAGTTTTAGAAAAAATTATCTCAAATACAATTATTGAAAAAAAACAAAATGAAAAAAATGCTTCTTTATCAAAAAAAATACAAAAAAAAGATGCCCTTTTAAATTGGAATTCAAAAGCTATAAAATTAGAACGTTTAATTAGAGCATTTAATCCATGGCCAGTATGTTATTTTTTATTACAAGAAAAAACTATAAAAGTATGGCAGTCAACAGTTATTCCTATTATCAATAAAAAATTTAATGTAGGAGAAATTATCTGTTGTAATGAATCTGGAATTCAAATAAATACATCTCATCAAATATTAAACATTGAAAAAATACAATTACCTGGAAAAAAAATTATAGATGTTAAAAATGTAATTTTTTCTAAAAGTGATTTATTTAAAGTAGGTACTATTTTATAAAAAATTTTAATATATTTTATATAATCTGTATGATAATTTACATTATAAAAAATAAGCAAACGGAAACGTACCGTTTGCTTTGAAATTATATTCAATAAATTCTCAAAAAGAAAATAATATAAATTTTATTGTTCTATAATTTCTTCTTTTTTATTTTTTTTGACACGGTCAACTAATTCAATATAGGCCATTGGAGCTTTATCTCCAGATCGAAATCCGCATTTTAAAATGCGAGTATAACCACCTAATCTACTTACAAAACAAGGACCTAAATTTTTAAATAATTTTGCTACTATTAGATTATCACGAATACGAGAAAATACTAGTCGTCTACGTGCAACTGTATCTATTTTAGATAAGGTAATAATAGGTTCAACAATACGACGCAATTCTTTTGCTTTAGCTAAAGTAGTTTTTATAACTTCATGTGTAAATAACGAACATGCCATATTTTTTAGCATAGAATTAAGATGGGGACTATTACGATTTAATTGACGACCACTTTTTCGATGACGCATAAATTTATTCCTTCTATATAAAACATAAATTACTCATCTAAAATACTTGATGGTGGCCAATTTTCTAATCTCATACCAAGAGATAAACTGCGAGAAGCTAATATATCCTTAATCTCCGTTAAAGATTTTTTTCCTAAATTAGGAGTTTTTAAAAGTTCTACCTCAGTTCTTTGTACTAAATCACCAATGTAATGTATAGCTTCTGCTTTTAGACAATTAGCAGAACGAACTGTTAGTTCTAAATCATCTACTGGACGCAATAAAATAGGCTCAAATTCAGGTTTTTCTTCTTTAATTTCAGGTTCACGAACATCTCGTAAATCAACGAAAGCTTCTAATTGTTCTGCTAAAATAGTAGCAGCTCGTCGAATTGCTTCCTCGGGATCAATAGTTCCATTTGTTTCCATTTCAATAACTAATTTATCTAAATCAGTCCTTTGTTCTACACGAGCAGCTTCTACATTATAAGAAATTCGATCTATAGGACTATAACAAGCATCTACTAATAAACAACCTATAGGTCTGGAATCTTCTTCTAAATGAACTCGTGAAGAAGCAGGAATATAACCTCTACCACGCTGTACTTTTATTCTCATTTTAATAGAAGAATTTTCATAAGTTAAATTACAAATAACATGTTCTGGTTTAATAATTTCAACATCACCATCATGTACAATATCTGCAGCAGTAACGCATCCAATTCCAGACTTTTTTAGTGTAAGAAAAGTTTCATCTTTACCATGTACTTTAACAGCTAATCCTTTTAAATTTAATAAGATTTCTAAAATGTCTTCTTGTATGCCTTCTTTAGTACTATATTCATGAAGTACTCCATCAATTTCAACTTCAGTCACTGCGCATCCCGGCATAGAAGATAGAAGAATTCTACGAAGTGCGTTTCCAAGTGTATGACCAAATCCTCTTTCTAATGGCTCTAACGTTACTTTAGTATGAGTTGTACTTATTTGTTCAATATCAACTAAACGTGGTTTTAAAAATTCCATGATAGAATTCTGCATATCATCTCCTCTTTAACAGTAAACTTTTTTATTTAGAATAAAGTTCAACAATTAAGTATTCATTAATTTCTGCAGATAAATCAGAACGTTCAGGAAATCTTTTAAAAATACCTTCCATTTTAGTTGTATTAACTTCTAGCCAAGTTGGCTTCTCTCTCTGTTCAACAAGCTCTAAAGCTGCTTTTATACGTGATTGATTTTTAGATTTATTCCTAATAGAAATTTGATCGTTAGGAGAAACCTGATATGAAGCAATATTAACAATTTTATTATTAACCATAATAGATTTATGACTAATCAACTGTTTTGATTCAGAACGAGTGCAACCAAAACCCATACGATAAACTACATTATCTAATCTAGATTCTAAAAATTGCAATAAATTTGCTCCAGTATTACCCTTTAAACTAGCAGCCATCTTATAATATATTTTAAATTGTCGTTCTAAAATACCATATAAACGACGTACTTTTTGTTTTTCACGCAATTGAACAGCATAATCAGATAATCTGGGTTTGCGAACACCATGTTGTCCAGGAGGTTGTTCTAATTTACATTTTGATTCTATTGGACGAAGTCCTGATTTAAGAAACAAATCAGTACCTTCTCGTCGACTTAATTTTAATTTTGGACCTAAATATTTTGCCATTTTATTCTCCAATAATTCCTAAAAAATCAAACACGACGTTTTTTAGGAGGACGGCAACCATTATGAGGAATTGGTGTGACATCAGTAATATTTGTAATACGAAATCCAGCTGCATTTAAAGCTCGAATTGTAGATTCTCTACCTGGACCTGGACCTTTGACCATAACTTCTAAATTTTTTATTCCATAATCTTTTACTATTTCTGCACAACGTTCAGCAGCAACTTGTGCTGCAAACGGAGTAGATTTTCGAGAACCTCTAAAACCAGATCCACCAGAAGTAGCCCATCCTAAAGCATTCCCTTGTCTATCAGTAATAGTTACAATAGTATTGTTAAAAGATGCATGAACATGAGCTATACCATCTAAAATTTGTTTTTTCACACGTTTACGTGTGCGAATCGATAATGAATTTTTGACCATAATTAATTATTACCTAAATTATTTTCTTATTGGTTTTCGAGGACCTTTACAAGTTCTAGCATTAGTTTTAGTTCTTTGGCCATGTACAGGAAGACTTCTGCGATGACGCAAACCACGATAACAACTAAGATCAATTAAGCGTTTAATATTTAAAGTTCTTTCTCGTCTTAAATCACCTTCAATAACATATTTTGAAACATGTAGTCTTAAAAGATCAATTTGTTCTTCATTTAAATCTATAATTTTAGAATATTCCGGAATGTTTGTGACGGAACAAATCAATTTAGAACGTTTTTTACCAATTCCATATATTGCAGTTAATGCAATTAAAGTGTGTTTGTTTTGAGGAATATTAATACCCGCAATACGAGCCATATTATAAAATCCTATGAATAAATTTTAAATAAATTATTAACCTTGACGCTGTTTGTGTTTCGGTTCGTTACTGCAAATAACTCTTACAACATTATTTCTTCTTATTATTTTACAATTTCGACAAAGTATTTTTACAGAAGCTTGTACTTTCATTTTATTTCCTTAAATCTTCTAAAATCAAAAATTTAATTTAGATTAGCTTTTTTTAGCATGGATTCATATTGATTAGACATTATCAATGTTTGAATTTGAGCAATAAAATCCATAATAACTACAACAACAATTAGCAATGAAGTGCCGCCAAAATAAAAAGGAACATTCATAGCACTGCGCATAAATTCTGGAATTAAACAAATAAATGTGATATAGAAAGATCCAACTAACGTTAGTCTTAACATAATTTTGTTAATATATTTTGCTGTTTGTTCTCCAGGTCTAATTCCTGAAATAAAAGCTCCTGATTTTTTTAAATTATCTGCTGTCTCACGAGGATTAAAAACTAATCCCGTATAGAAAAAACAAAAAAATATTATTGCAGATACGTATAAAATTAAATATATAGGTTGATTAGGTTGCAAATAAAATGATATAGTTTTTAAAAATTGATTACTAACTTTAAACCAAGATATTATAGTCGCAGGAAACAGAACAATACTAGAAGCAAAAATTGCAGGTATAACTCCAGACATATTAATCTTTAAAGGTAAATGGGTGCTTTGAGCAGAATAAATACGACGACCCTGTTGACGTTGTGCATAATGTACAATAATTTTTCTTTGTCCTCTTTCTATAAAAACAACAAAAAAAATAACTAAAAAAATTAATAATAAAATAAATAAAAATAAAAAAATATGTAAATCTCCTTGTCTTGTTTTTTCAATAGTATTTCCAATAGCTGATGGTAAACCTGCAATGATTCCTATAAAAATAATAATTGAAATACCATTACCAATGCCATGTTCTGTAATTAACTCTCCTAACCACATTAAAAACATAGTACCAGTTACCAAGCTGGTTGTGGCAATTAAGTAAAAACAAAAATCAGGATTGATTATAATTGTACGTATTCCTACTATATTAGGAAGAGTAGTAGCAATTCCAATAGATTGTACAAAAGCTAATATTAAAGTAGCATATCTAGTATACTGATTAATTTTATGGCGTCCAGACTCTCCTTCTTTTTTAATTTCAGATAAAGTTGGATACACTAATGTTAGCAATTGAATAATAATAGAAGCTGATATATAAGGCATAATTCCTAGTGCAAAAATGGAAGCACGACTCAAGGCCCCACCAGAAAACATGTTGAAAATATCAACAATAGTGCCTTTTTGTTCATTCAATATTTTAGACAAAATAGTAGTATCGATTCCGGGAATAGGAATAAAAGAACCAATACGAAAAATTATAATAGCTGCTATTAGAAAAATAATTCTCTGTTTTATTTCACTGATGTTTTTTTTAGTTTTTTTAAAGTTTAATCCTAATTTCTTAACCATTATTTACCGCTTATCCTTCAATTTTACCACCAGAATTTTCAATTTCAGAACGAGCACCTTTAGTAACGAGTAAACCTCTTATTATTAGGGGAGCTTTTAATTTTCCTGTAAGAATTATCTTGACATATTTTACATTTTTTTTAACAATATTTTCTTTTTTTAATATTTCTAGATCAATGATTTTCGTGGATAAATTTGATAAATCTGATAAACGAACTTCTGTTGTAATATTTTTTTTTCTAGAATTAAAACCAAATTTAGGTAGTCTTCTATACAAAGGCATTTGTCCTCCTTCAAAACCGCGGCGAATACTACTACCTGATCTAGATTTTTGACCTTTATGACCACGACCTGCAGTTTTCCCGAATCCTGAACCAATGCCACGACCTACTCTTTTTCGATTTTGATGTGCCCCATTTGCTGGAGAGAGAGTATTTAAATGCATTTTTATTCCTCTTGTATTTTTAAAATATAAGAAATCTTTTTAATCATTCCCCGAATAGATGGTGTGTCTTCACGGATAACAGTATGTCCGATATAACGTAATCCAAGTCCAATTAAAGTTTTTTTATGCCTAGGTAATCTTCCTATAGCACTTTTAATTTGAGTAATTTTTATATTTTTCATTAAAAATAATTTATCCTAATATTTCTTCAACACGTTTGTTTCTTTTAGCAGCTATCATTTCTGGAGATTTCATGTTGACTAAACCATTCATAGTAGCTCGTACTACATTAATTGGATTAGTAGAACCATAAGTTTTAGCCAGCACATTATGTATACCAGCTACTTCTAAAACTGCACGCATAGCTCCACCAGCAATAATTCCAGTTCCATCCGAAGCGGGTTTCATGAAAATTTTTGATCCAGTATGAAAGCCTTTTAATGAATGTTGTAAAGTTTTATTAACTAACGGTATCGTAATCATATTACGTCTAGCTTTTTCCATAGCTTTTTGGATAGCAGCAGGAACTTCACGTGCTTTACCGTAACCAAAACCAACTCGTCCATCTCCATTACCTACTACAGTTAATGCTGTAAAAGAAAATATTCGACCGCCTTTGACAGTTTTTGAAACGCGGTTTACTGTAATTAATTTTTCTTGTAAATCGCTATTATTTTTTTTTTCAATATTAGCCATTTTATAATTTTACCTTAAAAATTTAGTCCAACTTCACGTGCAGATTCAGCTAAAACTTGTATGCGACCATGATATTTAAAACCAGATCGATCAAAAGAAACTTGATTTATTCCTTTTGATAAAGCTCGTTCTGCAATAATTTTACCTATTTTTGACGCGGCTTCTTTATTTCCTGTGTATTTTAAACTGCGATTGATTTTTTTTTCTAATGTTGAAGCGCATGCTAATACTTTCGATTCTGATGAAGAAATTATTTGAGCATACATATGACGGGAAGTGCGATGAACAACTAATCGAATAGCACCTAATTTTTTAATTTTACGACGTGTTTTTATAGATCTGCGTATACGAGAAATCATTTTATTTTTACTTGAAAAAATCATTTTATTTTTTCTTGGCCTCTTTCATACGTATAATTTCATCCGAATATCGTATACCTTTTCCTTTATAAGGCTCCGGCATACGATAAGAACGTAAATTAGCTGCAATTTGTCCAACTAATTGCTTATCTATGCCTTGAATAATAATTTCTGTTGGAGTAGGGTTTTCTACATCAATACCTTTAGGTAAAGAATATGTAATGACATGAGAATAACCCAATGACATATTAATTGTGTCACCTTTTGTTATTGAAACACGATAACCTACTCCAGATAATTGTAGTTTCTTACTAAATTTTTTAGAAACACCTATAATCATAGAATTTATAAGAGCTCTTGCAGTTCCTGCTTGTGCCCAACCATTAGAAAAACCTGCATGTGGTGAAAAAGTTATTTTATTATTTAAAAATTCAATTTTTACTGATTCATGAATAGTACGTGAAAGATGACCATATTTTCCTTTAATTAATATATTTTGCGAATTCAACTGAACATTAATATCAGAAGGAATAAAAATTGGACGTTTGGCAATACGAGACATTCTTCCTCCATTATCAAGCTATATAGCAAATAATTTCACCGCCAAGACCTGCTTGACGCGCCATTCGATCTGTCATTATACCTCGAGAAGTCGAAATAACTGCTATTCCTAAACCAGACATAACTTGGGGCAAATTATTCTTATTTTTATATATTCTCAAACTTGGACGACTGATACGTTTAATCATTTCTATTACTGATTTTCCCTGAAAATATTTTAAAAATACTTCTAATTCTAATTTAATATTACCTAAAATTTTATAATCTTTAATATAACCCTCATTCTTTAACAATTCGATAATTGATTTTTTTAATCTAGATGAAGGCATTTTCACAGAATATTTATTAGCTGATTGACCATTTCGAATACGAGTTAACATATCTGCTACTGGATCTTGCATGCTCATTTTAAACTCCAAAATATAAAAAATACATTTTACCAACTTGCTTTTTTTAAACCGGGTATTTCACCTTTCATTGCAGCTTCTCTAACTTTAATACGACTTAATCCAAATTTACGTAAAAAAGCATGTGGACGACCGGTTTGACGGCATCTATTTCTCTGACGTGATGGACTGGAATCACGTGGAAAAGATTGTAATTTTAAAACTGCATTCCAACGTTTTTCTTCTGAAACGTTCATATTGGAAATTATGTTTTTTAATTCATTACGTTGCGTGTAAAATTTATTAGCTAATTTTATACGTTTAACTTCACGTGCTTTCATTGATTGTTTAGCCATTGAATAACCTTTTTACTTACGAAAAGGGAAATTGAAAGCAGATAATAATACACGAGCTTCATGATCAGATTTAGCAGTAGTAGTTATTGTAATATCTAATCCACGAACTCGATCAATTTTATCATAATCAATTTCCGGGAAAATAATTTGTTCGCGTATTCCTAAACTATAATTCCCTCTCCCATCAAAAGAATTGCTTGATAATCCACGAAAATCACGAATACGTGGAACAGCAATAATAATTAAGCGCTCAAAAAAATCCCATTTTTTTTGCCCGCGCAACGTTACTTTACACCCAATAGGATAACCTTGACGAATTTTGAAACCGGCCACAGATTTACGTGCTTTAGTAATTAATGGTTTTTGTCCTGATATTGCTGTTAAATCTAAAATTGCATTATCTAAAATTTTTTTATCGGAAGCAGCAGCACCAATACCCATATTCAAAGTTATTTTATCAATTTTAGGTACTTGCATAAGAGAACTATAATTTAGTTCTAACATGATCTTTTTGATGACTGTTGACTTGTAATAATTATATAACGTGGTCATCATATTACTCCAAACTATTGAATCGTTTTTCTGTTAGATTTTAAAAAACGAACTTTTCTACCTTGTTCAAATCTAAACCCAATGCGATCTGATTTATTAGATTCAGGATTTAATATAGCAACATTAGATATATGAATAGGTGCTTCTTTTTGTATAATACCACCATTTTTATTTTGAGATGGAACTGGTTTTTGGTGTTTTTTCATTAAATTCAAACCACGAATAATTACTTTACTTGAAGATAAAAAATTTTTAATAACACCTGTTTTTCCTTTATCTTTTCCAGACAATATAATAACTGTATCATTCCGGCGTAATTTTGATGCCATTTTTTATTCCTTCAAAATCTTATGACTAAAGTACTTCGGGGGCTAGTGAAATAATCTTCATAAATTTTTCTGTTCTTAGTTCACGAGTCACAGGTCCAAAAATACGAGTACCAATAGGCTGTTCATTATTATTTAGTACAACACAAGCATTAGTATCAAATCGAATAACAGAACCATCAGATCGTCTGACTCCTTTTTTAGTTCTGACAACGACAGCTTTAAGAACTTCACCTTTTTTTACTTTTCCCCTGGGTATCGCCTCCTTAATAGTAATCTTAATTATATCACCAATACCTGCATAACGACGATGTGAACCACCTAAAACTTTGATACACATAGCGGATCGCGCACCGGAATTATCAGCTACATGAAGAATAGTTTGTTCTTGAATCATAATTTTAAAACTCCAATTATTTTAATTAAAAATAATTTTATTATAAAATTATTTGAATTTTGTCATAGAAAAAATAATAGAACTAACATTATTTCTATATTTTTTAAAAAACTGTTTTTTCAATAATACGTACTAAGACCCAAGATTTTGTTTTAGAAATTGGACGAGACTCTCGAATTTCTATTACATCACCTATAGAACATTCATTTTTTTCATCATGAATATGAAGTTTAGTGGTGCGTTTAATAAACTTTCCATAAATGATATGCTTAACAAAACGTTCAATTAACACAACAGCAGATTTTTGCATTTTATTACTAATAACACGACCTTGCAAAATTCGAATTTTTTGCATTATTTTAATTTTTCCTTTTCATCTAACAAAGTCTTAACTTGTGCAATATTCCGTCGAACTTTTCGTAGCAAATGTGGCTGTTTTAATTTTCCAGAAACAGACTGCATACGAAGATTGAACTGTTCTCGCAATAACTGCAAAAGTTCTAAATAGAGATCTTTTTTATTTTTTTTTCTAAATTCTACAATTGCTTTCATCAGATCACCATCTTGGTTACAAAAGTAGTCTTAATTGGTAACTTTGCAGCTGCTAACTTAAATGCTTTACGAGATTCTTCTTCAGTAACTCCGTCTAATTCATAAAGAATTTTACCGGGCTGTACTAAAGCAACCCAATATTCAACATTTCCTTTTCCTTTACCCATTCTTACTTCTAATGGTTTTTGAGTTATGGGTTTATCGGGAAACACGCGTATCCACATTTTTCCTTGTCTTTTAATACAACGAGTTATAGCTCTTCTTGCTGATTCAATTTGACGTGCAGTCAAACGTCCTCTATCAATGGCTTGTAAACCAAAAGAACCAAAATTAATATCAGTACCAGATGCCAAACCACGATTTCGACCTTTATGCATTTTTCGAAATTTAGTACGTTTTGGTTGCAGCATTGTCAGCTTCTCTCTCTTGCTTACTTTCTATTTTTACGATATTGTTTTTTTATTTGAACAGAAGGTTTGTCTAATCTTTCAATAGTTTCCATGCCACCTAATATTTCACCTTTAAAAATCCAAACTTTAACTCCTATCACACCATATGTTGTATGGGCTTCTGAAATGCTATAATCAATATTTGCGCGTAATGTGTGAAGGGGTACTCGTCCTTCTCTATACCACTCTCTACGAGCTATTTCTGCACCCCCTAATCGCCCGCTAACTTCTACTTTTATCCCTTTAGCACCTTGTCTCATCGCATTTTGAACAGATCTTTTCATGGCACGTCGAAACATAACTCTTCGTTCTAACTGAGAAGTAATGCTATCAGAAATAAGTTTAGCATCTAATTCAGGTTTCCGTACTTCAGAAATATTAATCTGAACTGGTACTCCAGTAATTCTAGAGATGGCAATCCTTAATTTTTCTACATCTTCACCTTTTTTACCAATAACGATACCAGGTCTAGCTGTATAAATTGTAACCCGTATACTTTTAGCAGGTCTTTCAATGATAATTCGAGAAATTGATGCTTTTTCTAGTTTTTTCATTAAAAATTGACGAACTTTATGGTCGCTATCTAAATAATCAGCAAAATCTTTAGTATTAGCAAACCAAACAGAATTCCATTTTTTTATTATACCCAATCGCATACCATTAGGATGTACTTTCTGACCCATCACTGATTCTCCTTAATGTTAACGATCAGATACAATTACAGTAATATGACTAGTACGTTTTAAAATACGATCTGCACGTCCTTTAGCACGCGGCATCATTCTTTTCATTGTTGAACCTTCGTTGACGAATATTTTTTTAATTCTTAATTTATCTATGTCAGCACCATCATTATGTTCTGCATTTGCTATTGCTGACTCAAGTACTTTTTTAACTAAAAAAGCAGCTTTTTTATTAGTGTAAGTTAAAATATTTAACGCTTGTGGAACTTTTTTCCCACGAATTAAATCTGCAATTAAACGAACTTTTTGAGCTGAAGAACGTGCTTGACGATGTTGAGCTAAAGTTTCCATTTACTCCTCTTTTATCTTTTTTTATTTTTTAATTAACGTTTTTTTACTTTTTTATCAGCAGTATGTCCTCTATAAGTGCGAGTCAGAGAAAATTCACCTAATTTATGTCCCACCATTTCTTCGGTAATAAAAACAGGAATATGATTACGACCATTATGAATAGATATTGTTAAACCTACCATATTTGGAAAAATTGTTGAACGTCTTGACCATGTTTTAATAGGTTTTTTATCATTTGTATTGACTGATTTTTCTACTTTTTTCAACAAACTTACATCAATAAAAGGACCTTTTTTAAGAGATCGTGGCATAAATTAAATCCTACAATAATTATTTTCTACGATGACGTAAAATAAATTTTTCAGTGCGTTTATTTTTACGCGTTTTCTTGCCTTTTGTTTGGATTCCCCATGGGGTAACTGGATGTTTTCCAAAATTTCTTCCTTCACCACCACCATGAGGATGATCAACAGGATTCATGGCTGTACCACGGACGGTAGGACGTATGCCTATCCAACGAGAAGCTCCTGCTTTACCTAGAACTTTTAACATATGTTCAGAATTTCCTACTTCCCCGATAGTAGCTCTGCAATTAGATTGAGTTTTTCTCATCTCACCAGAACGCAATCTTAAAGTTGCGTATTCTTCATCACATGCCACTAGCTGTACGTAACTTCCTGCAGAACGAGCTATTTGACCACCTTTTCCAGGTTTCATTTCTACATTATGAATAAATGCACCTACTGGAATATTTTTAAGTGGTAAAGAATTTCCTATTTTTATAGGAGAATGTACACCAGAAATTATAGTGTCTCCTACATTTAAATTTTTTGGAGCTAAAATATACTTTCTTTGACCGTCTTTGTATAATATCAAAGCAATATTAGAAGAACGATTAGGATCATACTCAAATCTTTCTACAGTAGCTTCTATACCGTCTTTGTTTCTTTTAAAGTCTATAATACGATATGCTCTTTTATGTCCACCACCAATGTGACGAGTAGTAATTCGTCCATTATTATTGCGTCCTCCACTTTTATTTTTTTTTCTTAATAATAAAGAATATGGTTTTCCTTTATATAACTGTGTATTAACGACTTTAATAACGTGGCGACGACCCGGAGATGTCGGTTTGCATTTAACAATTGCCATTGTTTTGTCCTCCGACTACTCTGTATTACCTATGAAATCTAAATTATACCCTTTTTTGACTTTAATATAAGCTTTTTTCCAATTGCTTCTTTGAATAATTCGATTGGATTGACGTTTTTTTTTACCCTTAACTTTCAATGTTTTGACATTATCTACTTCTACATTAAATATTTTTTTTACTGCACATTTTATTTCATATTTAGTAGCATTATTTAGAACTTTTAAAACAACAGTATTAAATTTTTCTATAGATGTAGATGATTTTTCAGATATATGTGGAGAAAGTAATATTTTCAGCAAACGTTCTTCAGAAATCATGAAAGCATTTCCTCTATTTTTTTCACTGCTTCAACAGTAATTATGACATGTTCAAAAGCAATTAAACTGACAGGATCTATAGAATAAACATCTTTCACATCTACAGAATATAAATTTCTAGATGCAAGAAATAAATTATTATCTATTTTGCTAGTAATAATAAGAACATTTTTTAAATCTATCTCTTGTAATTTCTGTGCTAAAAGTTTTGTTTTCGGTAAATCTAATGAAAAACTTTCAAAAACTATTAATCTTTTTTGACGTATTAATTCCGAAAAAATACTTTTTAATGCGCCACGATACATCTTTTTATTAACTTTTTGACTATATTCTTGCGGTTTTGCAGCAAATGTAACACCACCTGACCGCCAAATTGGACTTCTAAAAGATCCTGCTCGTGCACGACCCGTACCTTTTTGACGCCATGGTTTTCTACCTGATCCAGACACTTCAGCGCGGCTTTTTTGTGCTTTCGTACCTTGACGGGTAGATGCTGAATAAGCAATAACGACTTGATGAATTAGAGCTTCATTAAAATCACGAGCAAAAATGATTTCAGAAACACTAATAACACTTTGTGCGTCTTTAACTACTAATTCCATGCTTTACTCCTCACTGCTTAAACCTTAATAGCTGGTTTAACGATAAGATCACCACCGGTAGCGCCGGGAACAGCACCTTTTACCAAAATAAGATTTCTTTCTTTATCAATATGTACTACGTTTAAATTTTGTACAGTTACACGATTATTTCCTAATTGTCCTGACATTTTTTTACCTTTAAATACTCTACCGGGAGTTTGATTCTGACCAATAGAACCAGGTACTCTATGAGACAAAGAGTTGCCATGTGTTGCATCTTGAGTATGAAAATTCCAACGTTTTACTGTACCGCAAAAACCTTTTCCTTTAGAAACACCTGTGACGTCAACTTTTTTTATGTTGTTAAAAATATCAATTGTAATACTTTGTCCAACTTGAAAAGTGTTATCTTTATCAATTTTAAATTCCCATAAACCACGTCCTGGAATTACACCAGATTTCAAAAAGTGTCCTGCTTTTGGTTTTGTTAATCTATTCGTTTTTTGTATACCAGTTGTAACTTGAATAGCACAATAGAAATCAGTTTTCATGTTTTTTACTTGTGTAATGCGATTTTCTTTCAATTCAATTACAGTAACGGGAACTGAAGCTCCTTCTTTAGTAAAAATACGAGTCATACCAATTTTTTTACCAACTAAACCAATCATTTATTTAATACCTTAATTATATCTGTCTTGTTAACCTAAACTAATTTGTACATCTACACCGGCAGCGAGATCTAATCGCATAAGTGCATCAACAGTTTTTTCAGTAGGCTCTACTATATCAATTAAACGCTTATGTGTACGAATTTCATATTGATCACGTGCATCCTTATTTACATGTGGAGAAACTAAAATAGTAAAACGTTCTTTGCGAGTTGGTAAAGGAATGGGTCCACGTACTTGTGCACCAGTTCTTTTTGCTGTTTCAACGATTTCTGTAGTTGATTGATCAATTAATCTATGATCGAAAGCTTTTAAACGAATACGAATTCTTTGGTTCTGCATTAGACCAGAACTCCAATTATTTACATAACACATTGAAAATTTGATCTGCTCTAAATAAATCTGTGTTATTTAAGAGTAGATAAAATTAGTTATTATCATATAACTCCTATATCAGGAGTATTTTAAAAAACGGATGAAATTATATGAAAGTTATTTTATGCTTAAAACATATAATATAATCAAGAAAAGAGCATTTTATACTCTTTTCTTAATAAATTCAACTAGATATCAGCATAAAATATTTTAAATATCAAATTATTAAAGTAAAACTTTCGAAACAACACCCGCTCCGACAGTACGACCACCTTCACGTATAGCAAATCGTAATCCGTCAGCCATTGCAATAGGATTAATTAGAGTAACAGTCATTTTAATATTATCTCCTGGCATGACCATTTCAACACCTTCTGGTAATTCAATAGAACCTGTTACATCAGTAGTTCTAAAATAAAACTGAGGACGATATCCTTTAAAAAATGGAGTATGACGCCCACCTTCTTCTTTGGATAAAACATAAACTTCAGACTCGAATGTTGTATGTGGATGAATACTACCTGGTTTGGCTAAAACTTGACCTCTTTCAATTTCATCACGTTTTGTACCGCGAAGCAAAACACCTACATTTTCTCCAGCACGACCTTCATCTAATAATTTTCTAAACATTTCCACGCCTGTACAAGTAGTTTTAGTTGTTTTTTTAATTCCTACAATTTCAACTTCTTCACCTACTTTAATTATACCTTTTTCTACTCGTCCAGTTACCACTGTACCTCTTCCTGATATAGAAAATACATCTTCTATTGGTAATAAAAAAGGTTGATCTACTGCTCGTTTAGGTTCAGGAATATAGCTGTCTAAAAATTTAGATAAATCAATTATTTTTGACTCCCATTCAGGATCGCCTTCTAATGCCTTCAGAGCTGATCCGCGAATAATAGGCGTGTCGTCTCCAGGAAAATCGTATTGTGTTAACAAATCACGAACTTCCATTTCTACCAACTCCAATAATTCTTCATCATCTACCATATCACACTTATTAAGAAAAACAATAATATAAGGAACTCCCACCTGTCTTCCAAGTAAAATATGTTCACGAGTTTGAGGCATCGGTCCATCAGTTGCAGCAACAACTAAAATTGCACCGTCCATTTGTGCCGCACCGGTAATCATATTTTTTATATAATCAGCATGACCTGGACAATCAACGTGAGCATAATGTCTAAATTCAGTATCATATTCTACATGCGAAGTATTAATTGTAATACCTCTTGCTTTTTCTTCTGGAGCATTATCTATCTGATCAAAAGCACGCGCAGAACCACCAAACTTTTTAGATAAAACAGTTGTAATCGCTGCCGTTAAAGTTGTTTTGCCATGATCTACATGACCAATTGTACCTACATTTATATGAGGTTTTAAACGTTGAAATTTTTCTTTGGACATTTTTTTTCCCTATATCAAAATCTATCATAAATAAAAAATATTGTATACAATATAGAAAAAAACTTCTACTTTTCTCTTCTTTCAATAATATTTTTAGAAATATTCGATGGAGCTTCTACATATTTTAAAAATTCCATAGAATAAGAAGCTCTTCCTTGAGTTTGAGAACGCAAATCAGTAGCATAACCAAACATTTCAGATAAAGGTACACATGCATTAATAATTTTACTGATAGATAAATCTTTCATGCCTTCAATAATGCCTCTTCGACGATTTAAATCGCCTATGACATCTCCCATATAATCGTCTGGTGTTTCTACTTCAACTTTCATAATTGGTTCTAATAAAATTGGCCTTGCTTTTTTAAAACCATTTTTAAATGCTATAGAAGCAGCTAACTTAAAAGCTAATTCAGAAGAATCAACATCATGATAGGAACCAAAATAAAGCCGAACTCCAATATCGACTACAGGATAACCGGCTAAAGGGCCACATTTCAATTGTTCTTGAATTCCTTTGTCAATTGCTGAAATATATTCACTTGGTATAATTCCTCCTTTTATATCATTGATAAATAAATATCCTTCTGCTCCTGGATCTAATGGGAATAATTCTATAACAACATGACCATATTGACCTCTTCCACCTGACTGTTTGATGTGCTTACCTTCAATATCTTCAATTTTATCAAGAATAGTTTCACGATATGCTACTTGAGGTTTTCCAATATTAGCATCAACACCAAACTCTCGTTTCATACGATCAATAATAATTTCTAAATGTAATTCACCCATCCCAGAAATTATTGTTTGATTAGATTCTTGATCAGTTCGTACTCGAAAGGAAGGATCTTCTTTTGCTAATCTTCCTAATGCCAAACCCATTTTTTCTTGATCAACTTTAGTTTTTGGCTCAACAGAAATAGATATTACTGGCTCAGGAAATTCCATTTTTTCTAAAATAATTGGTTGATTTAAATCACATAAAGTGTCACCAGTAGTAACATCTTTTAAACCAATAGCCGCAGCTATATCACCTGCATATACTTCTTTTATTTCCTCTCTTTTATTAGCATGCATTTGAACAATTCTACCAAATCTTTCCCGCTGAGACTTTACAGAATTGAAAACAGTGTCTCCCGATTTTACTACTCCTGAATACACACGAAAAAAAGTTAAATTACCCACAAATGGATCATTTGCAATTTTAAATGCTAAAGCAGAAAAAGGAGCGTTGTCATCTGATTTTCTAATCTCTAAAATATCTTTTCTCTCATTTGAAACACCCTTAATATCTTGAATATCATCAGGAGCAGGTAAGTATTCAACTATTGCATCTAATAAAGCTTGAACGCCTTTATTTTTAAAAGCTGAACCACAAGTAATAAGTATAATTTCACTTTTTAAAGCACGCTTACGTAATGCAGATTTGATTTCGCTTTCAGACAGTTGTACTCCATTTAAATATTTTTCTAAAAGATCTTCATTAGACTCAACTGCAGATTCAATTAAATTTTGATTCCATTTCTCTGCTAATTCAATCATTTCTGCAGGGATTTCATTATAAACAAATGTTAAACCCTGATCAGATTCTTTCCAATGAACAGCTTTCATTTTGATTAAATCTACAATCCCAATAAAATTATCTTCTGAACCAATAGCTAACTGCAAAGGAACAGGATTGGCACCTAAACGTGTTTTAATTTGTTTTACTACTTTTAAAAAATTAGCTCCCATACGATCCATTTTATTTATGAATGCTATACGAGGAACATTATATTTATTTGCTTGACGCCATACAGTTTCTGATTGTGGTTGCACACCCCCAACTGCACAATATACCATAACGGCACCATCTAGTACTCGCATTGAACGTTCTACTTCAATAGTAAAATCAACATGTCCAGGTGTATCAATAATATTGATTCTATGTGGTTCAAATTGTTTAGCCATTCCACTCCAAAAAGTAGTAGTAGCAGCAGATGTAATAGTAATACCCCGTTCTTGTTCTTGTTCCATCCAATCCATAGTAGCTGCACCATCATGAACTTCACCAATTTTATGATTAATACCTGTATAAAATAAGATTCTTTCAGTGGTAGTTGTTTTGCCTGCATCTATATGTGCACTAATTCCAATATTACGATATCGAGAAATAGGTGTTGTACGAGACATTATCTTCTCTCATTTTGTAGGTTTTAAAAAGTTATACCTCATAAGCCGAATTGAGATAATTGCCTCAATATAATTTATAAGTAACACAAAAAAACTTAAACTTTTAAAATATTACCAACGATAATGAGCAAAAGCTTTATTAGCTTCTGCCATCCGATGTACTTCCTCTCTTTTTTTAACTGCTGTACCTTTATTTTCTAAAGCATCATAAAGTTCATTCGATAAACGCAAAGACATAGATTTATCAGCGCGCTTACGAGCAGATTCTACAATCCAACGCATAGCTAAAGCATTGCGTCGTACTGGACGAACTTCAACAGGCACCTGATATGTTGATCCACCTACTCGACGAGATTTAACTTCTACTGTTGGACGTACATGTTCTAGAGCCATCTCAAACGCTTCTAATTCTTTTTTATCTGTACGTTGAGACAAGTTTTTTAATGCATTATAAACAATAGCTTCAGCAATAGATTTTTTACCATCGACCATAAGAATGTTAATAAATTTAGCTAATAATTCTGAAGAAAACTTTGGATCTGGTAAAATTTTTCGAGCGCTAATAATACGACGACGTGGCATAGAAAACTCCATTGAATGTAAAATATATTAATGATACTTTTTATGCTTTTGGTTTTTTAACACCGTATTTAGAACGACCTTTCTTACGTTCTTTAACTCCAGCACAATCTAACGAACCTCTAACAATATGATATCGAACTCCAGGTAAATCTTTAACACGCCCTCCACGTATTAAAATAACAGAATGTTCTTGCAAATTATGACCTTCGCCTCCAATATAAGCAGTCACTTCAAAACCATTAGTTAGTCTAACACGACATACTTTACGTAAAGCTGAATTAGGTTTTTTAGGTGTAGTAGTATAAACTCTAGTACAAACACCTCTTTTTTGAGGACTTTTCCCTAATGCTGGGACATTACTTTTAACAACTTTTCGAACACGGGGTTTACGGACCAATTGATTCACTGTGGCCATAAAAAACTCCTACTATTTCAATTGATTTGCTGAAAATATCAAAATAATATAAATAAAAAATATTTTCTATTATCATGAAGAATTTTAGGATTGGGTTTAAATTAAATATAACTTAGTATTTTACCAAGTCATTTGTTTCTTATGTTTAAGTGTTAATGAAACGAAGTGCATGTAACTTATTAAAATAAATTTTGTAGAAATATTTTTTTGAATCCCTCGAGCATAAACATCTTCTTTTATGAGATATAATTTTACTGAAGACATAATTATACGCTTTAAAAAAATATTGTTTTTTAATGCAATTAACACTCCATCTTGAAGAGCTAAAAAGTCATCTGATTTTTTTAACATGCTTATAACAAGAGAAATATTGGTTTTAAAGGGAGATTTCATTAAAGTATGCAACATATTTATAAACCTTAAAAATTAATAATCGCATCATAATCATCCAATTTTAAACGTAAAATATGCGAATCTAATATCTCTATATTTAATATAAATTTATTATTATTTAATCCTCTTTCAATTAATGATGCTTTACAACAATAAAAATCTTTTATATTATAAAAAGAGAGTATAGAAAAAGAAGACGTATAATCACGAGCTAAAATGTTTTCTGATTTATAACTTTTAATCAATTGCAAAACACCATCACCAATAAAAAATAAACTTATTTTTTTAAAGATCAATGAAATGCTAAAAATAGCATCTAAACCTTCTCTTCCAAAACTAGTTCCATGTGGAGCATGAGAAAAAACAAAAGCAATCATCTTCATTTTGATAATGACACTTAATTAGTAATAATGATATCAAATTAAAAATTATATCGAATTAAAATTGTATTATGCGATCACATATTTTCATAGAATTAGCTAATTCTATTAAACTACTTAATTGAAAAAATAATGCTAGATTTCCTTTTTTAATGTTCATATTATGCAGATTTTCATCTTCTACAACACCTCTTCTTAACGCTGCACTATTACAAACGTATAACTTTACTTGATGTTCGTTCAGTTGTTGCCAAGCCTTGATTAAATTAAACTCATCAATTGCCGGTGTAGTCATGGTGTTAGCATTCAGTACTCCATCACAATAAAAGAAAACACTATACAACGTATTTTTTGTTTTCAATAAAGCTTGACAAAACAAAAAAGCAGTGCTGGAATTTTGTGTTCCGTAAGGAGCACCAGTTACTAATACTGTATAATTCATTCTTTCTGTATAATTCATTGTTAAAATTTTACACTACAATATTTTTAAAACATCTTTAATTATATCATGTTTTGAAAATTAATGATCAAGATAAATACACTATAAAGTATTAACAGCATCTAATAATTCTATTTCAAAAACTAGAGTAGAATTGCCTGGAATACCATTAACTCCTTGTTCTCCATATGCTAAATTAGGAGGTATTACTAATTTGATCTTACCACCTTTTTTAATATATTTTAAACCTTCTTGCCAACCTAATATAACATCTTTCAAAATCAATGATATAGGTTCACCTCTTTTATAAGAATTATCAAATTCAGTACCATTAATTAACATCCCTTTATAATGCACAGTAATTTTTGTATTGTTTGTTAATTTATCACCTTTTCCTTCTCGTTCTATAAGATATAAAAGACCACTAGTTGTTTTCTTTACACCTTCTAGATTAGAAAAATTTTTCATATATAATTTTCCTTGAATAAAATTTTCTTTTATATTTTTTTCAAATTGAATTCTAGTCGCATTCTCTAATTTTTCTTCGAGTTCTTTAAGAATTAAAGAGATTTCTTGATGCGAAAGTTTCAAATTACCAGAAATCGCATCTTGTACTCCTTTTAAAAAATTATTTTTATCTAGTTTAAGCCCCATTTTTTCTTGTTTTTCAAAAGATTGATTGACATAATTACCTAACGACACACCTAAAACATAACCTAATTTTTCATTATTATTTTGAAAAGTATTGTTTTTTTTTGAACAAGCTTGAAAATATACATCAGATGCAAGTTCTGATGCCGAAAAAGATTTTGGAATGTATAATATTATAAATAATAATATAACTCTTTTTAGAAGAAAAAAAATCATTTATGACTCCAAAGAAAATAAAATATTACATATTTTGTTTAAATATATTTTCTTAAAGTATAGGAAAAATAATAAAAATTAAATTTTTTGCCTAAAAAAATTTAAATTAATGTATTTTAATATTATTTTTCAGGTTTTTTAAAAAATAAATTTTTAAATAAAACTATAAAAAATGCATCAATTGTTTTCTAAAAGAATAATTTTATAAAAATTTTATTAGAAAATATTATTAATTTTTATAAAAAATTTTTTATTTTTAAAACGTATCAAATTTACAAAAGTAATTATAAAAAGAATTATATCTTTATAGTAAACATTTTTCTAAAGCATGATAAAAACGTTTCATACCTTCGATAATATCATATTCACTAATAATTAATGAAGGTGCTAAACGAATAACATTATTACCCGCTGTAAGAAAAATCACACCTTCTAAAAACGAAAGATTCAATATTTCATTTATTTTATATGAAATATTTGGTTTTAATACAATACCGATTAAAAGTCCTTTACCTCTTATTTCTGTAAAAAATTTAAAACGTTTGTTAATGACATTTAATTCCGATATTATTATTTGATATTTTTTATTAACTCCGGATAAAACTTTTTTTGTATTGATAATGTCAAAAACAGATTCTGCTACTGCACAAGCAAGTGGATTCCCGCCATAAGTAGTACCATGAATTCCAGTCTGCATTGCCGATGCAACTTTATCTGTCGTTAACATCGCACTTATTGGAAACCCCCCGCCTAAAGATTTTGCAAGAGTTAAAATATCGGGTATAACACCATAATGTTGATAAGAAAATAATTTTCCAGTTCTACCTATTCCAGTTTGTATTTCATCGAAAATTAGAAGTGCATTATATTTATCACATAACTCTCTTAATTCTTTTACAAAATCAAGATTTGCTGGTATTACCCCACCTTCTCCTTGAATGAGTTCTAGAACTATTGCACACACATCTTCATTAATTATATTTTTCACAGTATTAATATCATTAAATGAAACATGTATTATTCCTGAGGGTTTTGGACCAAAATTATCAGAGTACTTTGATTGCCCTCCAACAGAAACAGTAAAAAATGTACGTCCGTGAAAAGAGTTATAAAAAGAAATGATTCTATTTTTTTTAATGTTATATATTTTAGATGAGTAATAACGTGCTAACTTGAAAGCAGATTCATTGGCTTCTGCACCGGAATTTGCAAAAAACACTCGTGATGCAAAACTAGAATCAACTAATTTTTTAGCTAGTCTAAGGGCTGGTTCATTAGTAAAGATATTACTGACATGCCATAAATTTTTGCTTTGATTTTTTAATGTTCTATTTAATACAGGATGACAATGTCCTAATGATGTTACTGCAATGCCTCCAGAAAAATCAATATATTCTTTTCCTGTTTGATCCCAAATACGACTGCCTTTTCCTTTTACAGGAACAAAAGAAACCGGATTATATACAGGTAAAATCAACTTATCAAAAGTATCTCGTGTAATTAACATTTTTTTTGACATCATTGAATTGCCTAAAATATACTTGTGGAAATAAAAAATTATTAAGAAATATATAAAACTTTTAAAATGGAATATACATTATATTTTATTAAAATTAAACTTATTTTGTTAGTAAAATTTGAAACATTATTAATCTTAAAAAAAAATTAAAAGATAAAATAACAATTAAATTATCATATAGATTTTAAATTGAATTATCACATGATATCGTAGGATATATTAAAAATATAAAAAAATATAATATATTTAATTGTATTTTTATTAAAATTTATAAAAAGGTAATAAAAATGAAAGATATAAATCGAATAGGACTCACGTGGATTAGTTTTTTATCATATGCATTTACCGGTGCGCTAATTGTTGTCACAGGTATGATTATGGGAAACATTTCTGATTATTTTCATTTATCTGTATCTCAGATGAGTAATACATTTACTTTTTTAAACGCAGGAATATTGATATCAATTTTTATTAATTCTTGGTTGATAGAAATCGTATCATTAAAAAAACAACTAATATTTGGATTTGTACTGACTATTATAGCTTTAATCGGCATAGTTTTCTGTAATAGTATATTTTTATTTTCAATAAATATGTTTATACTTGGTTTAGTAAGTGGAATTACTATGTCAATTGGCACATTTATTATTACTCATCTGTATTCAGGATCAAAAAGAGGATCACAGTTATTATTAACTGACTCTTTTTTTAGTATGTCTGGCATGATATTCCCAATTATTACGGCTTATCTTTTAGAAAAAAAAATTATTTGGTATTGGACTTATATATGTATAGGAGTAATTTATTTATTAATTTTTCTTCTAACAATTAATTTAAGTTTCATACAATTAAAAAACGAGATAAAAAATGTTAAAGAAATAAAAGAAAAATGGAACTTTAATGTAGTTTTACTATCAATTTCAGCACTCCTTTATATATTAGGGCAATTAGGATTTATTTCTTGGGTGCCGCAGTATGCTACTGAAATCATGAATGTTGATATAAAAAAAACTGGTACTTTAGTCAGTAGTTTCTGGATGTCTTACATGATAGGAATGTGGTTTTTTAGCTTTATAATTAAATTTTTTAATTTATATCGTATTTTTATATTTCTTTCAGGTATTTCTACTATTCTTATGTATTTTTTTATTCATAGTAAGATTTTTTTAAACCAACAATATATAATTATTAGTTTAGGTTTTTTCTCTAGTGCTATTTATACTATAATCATAACTTTAGCATCTTTACAAACAAAAAAACCTTCTCCAAAATTAATAAATTTAGTTTTATTATTCGGCACGATTGGAACTTTACTTACATTTATTGTAACTAGTCCTATAGTAGAAACAAGGGGATTATATATAACTTTAATTAGTTCAAATATATTATATGCTCTAGTATTTCTTTTATCTATTTTAACCTATTTAAATAAAATAATAAAATGAAAAAATTCTTTTTGTATTTAAAAAAATGGAATCAATCCCAATTTATCATGTATATTTTTTAAAGTTTTTTCAGATTTTAATTGAGATTTAATTGCTCCTTCATATGCTATTTTTTTTAAATAAGATTCATCATGACGATAATCCTTATAAGATTTTTGTAATTTAGATAAAAATTTAGATAAGCAATCTGCTACAATATTTTTAAATTCTAAATACATTATACCTTCTAATTCTTTTATCAAAATATCAATATCTTTTTTTGTAATAGCAGAAAGAATTTCTAATAAATTTGAAATTCCTGGTTTTTTTTCTATATCATAATATATTCTAGATGGTATTTCTGAATCAGTAAGAGCATATTGTATTTTTGATACAATAGTCGGAATATCATCTAATAAAAAAATAACATTATTTTTATTAATATCAGATTTAGACATTTTTTTACTTGGCTCTAATAAAGACATAATTTTAGAGCCATATTGAGTAATTAATGGTTGAGGTAATGTTAATATTTTTCCATACAAACTATTAAAACGATCAGCTATATTTCGTGTCAGTTCTACATGTTGTTTTTGATCACGTCCTACTGGAACAAAATTAGTTTGATATAATAAAATATCTGCAGCCATTAAAATAGGATAATTAAATAAAGCTGCAT
The DNA here is from genome assembly GCF_056343165.1 of Buchnera sp. (in: enterobacteria). Lineage (NCBI taxonomy): Bacteria > Pseudomonadati > Pseudomonadota > Gammaproteobacteria > Enterobacterales > Erwiniaceae > Buchnera > Buchnera sp. (in: enterobacteria). The sequence continues at coordinate 28,981 of NZ_JBWHTS010000001.1, forward strand.
TAGTTTTTTTTATGCAATTTTTTTTCATATCTCTTTTTATCTTAAATTGTGTCATACGTAACAATTCAGAGAATTGACTGAAACAATTCAAAATCCAATTTAGCTGACTATGCTGATAGACATGAGATTGGATAAAAATAATACTTTTTTGGGGATCTACTCCACAAGCCAAATAAAAAGATAATGTGTCAAATATAGATTTTTTTAAATCGATTTTATTTTCTTGCATAGTTAGTGCATGGAGATCGGCAATACAATAGATGCATTCATAATTATCTTGCATTTTAGACCAATGACGCATTGTTCCTATATAATTTCCAATCGTTAAGTTTCCAGAAGGCTGAACGGCGCTAAACAAAATGGGTTTAGAAAAAATCATTTTACATCCCAAATAAAATATTAATGAATGGATCTAGAATAAGAATGTTGTAATTCTGTTCTAATTTTTTTAATAATAAGTTCATAATTAGAATACTGAAATAATCCAGAACCAATTACAAAAACATTTGCTCCTGAACATGCAATATCAGCAATATTGTCTAATTTGACTCCGCCATCTACTTCTAAAAGAATATCAGGAAAATTAGAATCAATAATTTTTCTAACTTCACGCAACTTATTAAAAGTTGACGGTAAAAAAGACTGATTTCCAAATCCAGGATTAACTGACATCAATAAAATTAAATCTAATTTTTCTAATACATAATCAAGAAAACTAAGTGGTGTAGCTGGATTAAATGCCAGTCCAACTTTACATCCATGTTCTTTAATCAAATGCAATGTTCGTTCAATATGAAGCGTCGCTTCTGGATGAAAAGTAATAAATGTTGCTCCTGCTTTAGCAAATTGCGGAATTAAATTATCTACAGGTTTTACCATTAAATGAACGTCGATTGGTACTGTGATATTATAATTACGCAATGATTCTAAAATCATAGGGCCCATCGTTAAATTAGGCACATAATGATTATCCATTACATCAAAATGTATTAAATCACTTCCTGCGTCTATTGCTTTTTTTGTATCTTCTCCTAAACGTGCAAAATCAGCAGACAAAATTGATGGGGCTAAAAAAAAATTTTTCATCTTAATTTTCCTATCTTCAATTTAAATGAATTTATTATAATTTTTATTGATTATTGATAATGTAATCTCAAAATATAATAATCTTAATTGTATAACGCTAATAATTCATTAAATTTTTTTCGACTATTAGCAGTACAACTAATAGAACGTTTGGAACTTATAAAATATAAAAAAGCTTTTTGATATAATAAACGTGTTAATAAAATATCTTGATTTGACACTAAAAAAGGAATTGATTTTTTTTTAAAAATAGATTCAATGAGACATACTAATTTTTTATGTTCATAGAAATCAAAATGATTAATATAATATCTAGTGAAATTTGAAGTTTTAGACAAAGGTAAATAAGGTGGATCACAGTATACTACACAATCAGTATTAATTTTTTTTAATGTAATATTATAAGAAGAACAGATAAAAACTGCTTTTTGAGCGTGTTCAGAAAATTGATATAATTCTTTTTGTGGAAAATATGGTCTTTTATAATTCCCGAAAGGAACATTAAACTCTCCTTTTAAATTATATCGACATAATCCGTTATAGCAATGTCTATTTAAATATAAAAAAATTAGTGCTTTTTGATAATTATTAGAACTATTATTAAACATAGTACGATGTATAGAATAAAAATCTAATGTATTAGTACGAGGGGTAAAAAAACATTGCGCGTCATCGATAAAATCTAAAAAACGGGTTTTAACAATATTAAATAAATTAATCAAATCACTATTAATATCTGCTAAAATATAACTATTATAGTTAGTATTTAAAAATACTGATCCCGCTCCTACAAATGGTTCAATTAAACATTTTCTTTCTGGAAGAATTTTAAGAATATGATCTAATACTAAATATTTTCCTCCTGCCCACTTTAAAAAAGAGCGTTTTTTTTTCATAAAATATCTGTATTTTTATTTAAATTTAAGGTATAAATATTTTTTAAAATATTGTTTTTACTCTCTATAGTTTTATTTTTATAATTTAAAATATATTAATTATAAAATATTTTTAAAGACTTTATTCAAAAATAACTAAATTTTAAAGAAATATTTTTTTATGCTTAATATGACTTTTAAATTAAAAACACAGAATATACAATTTTTTTTTAAAGAATAAAACTATAAGAGCACAAAATAATTAAGAATTATATTATTTCATAAAAATAATTGTAACATTTTATGCTATAAAAAAATTTATTGGGAATTTTTAATAGCAGTTAAAATAATATTTTTATCTACATTACTATAAATTTCTGCTTTTCCAATAGATAATGGCAAAACTAATCTAATCTCTCCTGAAATAACTTTTTTATCTCTCATCATATATGGAATATATGAAGCAGCAGACATATTTTTAGGTCCTTTGATAGGTAAGCCAGTTTTTTTTAATAACATAAGTATTCTTTGGAAATCTATTGTTTTTAAATATCCTAGTAATTCAGAAGTGCGTGCCGCTATAACTATGCCCACTGATATTGCTTCACCATGAAGCCAATTTCCATAACCTGCATGTACTTCAATAGCGTGACCATATGTATGGCCAAGATTTAATAGTGATCTAAAATTATTTTCTCTTTCATCTAAAGAAATTAATTGTGATTTTAGTTCACAACATTTTTTTATACAATAAGAAATAGCGGTATGATCTAAAGATAAAACAGATTCTATATTATTTTCTAACCAAGAAAAAAATCTTTCGTCAAAAATAATAGCATATTTAATAACTTCCGCCATACCTGATACTAATTCATTATAAGGAAGTGTCTTTAAACAATCAACATCAATAATTACAGAAGAAGGTTGCCAAAAAGAACCGATCATATTCTTACCCAGTAAATGATTAACAGCTGTTTTCCCACCAACAGAAGCATCTACTTGAGATAAAAGAGTAGTTGGTATTTGAATGAAACGTACGCCTCTTTGATAAACAGAAGCAGCAAAACCAGCTAAATCACCTATTACACCTCCGCCTAATGCAATTAAAGTAGTATCACGAGCATGCTTTTTTTCCAATAAAGCTGAAATAATTAATTCCATTTCATTTAATGTTTTATACTGCTCTCCATCTGATAAAATTACTTGATCTACCTTAATGCCAGATTTTCTTAAATGATAAAAGACTTTATCTTTTAAGAGATTAGCTAGTGTTTTATTAGTCACCAGCATCGCTTGATCCCCTGGTTTCAAGGGCCAAAAAATATTATCTTCTTGAATAATACCAGACCCTATACTAATAGGATAACTTCGTTCCCCTAGCACTACTTTTAATCGTTCCACAATTTTTACACTCCATAGATTTTTCTTTTATTAGTTTTTTATATTTCTTCTAATAAACGAATTATATTAAAAGCTACAGATTTAGCACTTTTATCATCAGTTTTAACTCTAATATCTGCGATCTCTTCATATAAAGGATTTCTTTCATAAGCTAAATTTTCTAATATAATGCGATTTGAAGTTGCAGTTTGTAATAATGGTCTTTTTTTATCTCTTTTAGTGCGTGCCAATTGTTTTTCAATTGTTGTTTCTAAATAGATGACAATACCACGAGATGATAGAAAATTACGAGTTTCTTTAAATTTAACTGAACCTCCGCCTGTAGCAAGAACAATACCTTGTTTGGTAGTTAATTCATCAATAATTTTTCGTTCTCTCAAACGAAAACCACTTTCACCCTCTACGTCAAAAACCCAACTTATATCGGCGCCAGTACGCTTTTCAATTTCTTGATCAGAATCAAAAAAATCCATGTTAAGTTGTTGAGATAATTGACGACCAATAGTACTTTTCCCAGCACCCATAGGCCCAACTAGAAAAATATTTCGTTTTTCTGCCATGTTTTTATTACTAAGATAATTCGTTAATAAGACCAATGCTCAGCATATTTTGCTAGCAGGACATAAACACACGTTAAAAATAAAATAAAATTATTTTAAATTAACGATTGATACATATTTTAAAAATATTTTTTATTATTTGTTCATTAATCAATTAATCCTTTTAATTAACATAGCAAAAATATAAAATGACTGTTTTTAAAAAATATATAAAATACATTCTATCAGAATCAGTATAATTTTTTCTATTTTTATTTTAAAAAAGATATTTTCTATTTGTAAAAAAACATTAAATATAATTTAATTAAAATACAATCTAAATAAGTAAAAACTTGACGTTTTTTATTTTTTTATATTAAAATATAAAAATTAATTTTCAGTATTTTTTAAAATAATGGTGAGATGTCCGAGAGGCTTAAGGAGCACGCCTGGAAAGCGTGTATATGGAAACGTATCAAGGGTTCGAATCCCTTTCTCACCAAAAATATACTTTTACTTTCAAAAATATTTTTTATAAAACAGATTCTAAAGCTAGTTCAATCATATCATTAAAACTTGATTCTCTTTCTTTCGATGAAAGAGACTCCTTATTGATTATATGATCAGATACTGTACATATTGATAATGCTTGAACTTTTAATTCAGCAGCTACGCCATATATTCCTGAAGTTTCCATATCAACTCCAATAATATTATATTTTTTTAAAATATTTAGCATATTTTCATCATCATTATAAAAAGAATCTGTTGTGAAGAAATTACCAATCGTAACTTGAATATTCATTTTTTTTGCAACTAAAAAAATGTTATAAATCATATTAAAATCTGCAATTGCAGAAAAATCATGATTATTAAATCCTATTCTATGTATTTTTGAATCAGTAGAAGCACCCATACTAATTACTATGTCACGCAACTTAATATCATCTCGTACAGCACCACAAGTTCCTATGCGAATAATTTTTTTTACATTAAATTCGACAATTAATTCTCTTGTATAGAGACAAGCTGATGGTATTCCAATACCATGACTCATTATTGAAACTTTTCTACCTTTATAAAATCCAGTATACGCTAACATTAAACGAGTATTATTTATTTGAATGCAATTATTTAAATATTTTTCAGCAATATATCTTGCTCGAACTGGATCTCCCGGCATAAGAACTACATCTGAAAAATCATTTTTTTTACTATTGATATGCGGAGTAGACACTAATTTTTCCTTTTTTAAAATATATAAAATACCGGGTCTTAAAACTTTAAAGCATACTTTGACCATAGAGCATGTCAGTTAACAGAAAATACTTTGCAATAGTTTGCCCTATATCAGCAAATGTTTTACGATGACCTAAAAAATGTTGTTTAATACCTGGTGAATAAATTAATATAGGAACATTTTCTCTAGTATGATCTGTTCCTTCCCATGTTGGATCGCATCCATGATCTGCTGTTAAAATTAATAAATCTTTTTTTTGTACTAAATTTAGTATTTCTGATAATCTATAATCAAAAAATTCTAAACCTTTAGCATATCCAGAAACATCACGACGATGACCCCAATTTGAGTCAAAGTCCACTAAATTAGTAAAAACAATAGTATTGTTAACAGCAGTTTTCATTTCACTAATTGTTGTATTGCACAGTTCATCAAGACCAGTAGATTTGATCTTTTTACTTATTCCTACTCCGCCATAAATATCAGAAACCTTTCCAATTGCAATGACTTGTCCTTTTTTTTCATCTATTAATTTTTTTAGAACTGTTGTAAAGAAAGGTTTAATTGAAAAATCACGTCTATTGCCGGTACGTTGAAAACTCGATTTATTATTTCCAATGAAAGGCCTTGCAATAACTCTTGCGACTTTATACTTATATTCATCTAAAATAGAACGAATAGTTTCGCATAATTTATAAAGATCAGCTAAACCAAAAAAATATTCATGACATGCTATTTGCAAAACAGAATCTGATGAAGTGTAAATTATCGGTTTTTTTGTTTTAATGTGTTCTTGACCCAAACGATTTATAATATCAGTTCCTGAAGCATGACAATTTCCGATCAAACCTGTTAATTTTGCGGAATTTATAATTTTCTCTAATAAATGATCAGGAAAACTATTTTGTTTGTCTTTAAAATAAAACCAATTATCTAAAACTGGCACACCTGCAATTTCCCAATGTCCTGAAGTAGTATCTTTTCCAGAAGAAATTTCGCTGGCAAAACCATACCTAGCAATAATATTGGCGCTGCGCTCAAATCCTAAAGGATATTTTCCCGTAGATTCTTTATATGCATTTATTATTCCCAATTTCACTAAATTGGGAATATTTAAAAAACCTTTTCTTCCCACATTCGCTTGGCCTAAAAAACACTGTTCAACTATATGTCCAAATGTATCAGAACCGACATCATTAAATTTATTTGCATCAGGACTAGAACCTATGCCAAAAGAATCTAAAACAATTAAAAAAACTCGTTTCATAATTACACTTCCAAAAATTAATTAAAAAATCATTATTATTTAATTTTTTGAAATATTACTGTTCTCGTATTTTATCAAAAAAAATTTCAGAATTCTGAGTTATAATTATATTCAAGTTAGCAATACTTGGCGCTAAATATATTAAATTATCAGTAGTATCATATGCTAAATTAGCGCTGTGATTTTTTTTAAATTGGTATATGCTATTATAATTTTTAGATCTGATCCAACGAGCAACAATGATATTAACTTTTTTATATATTGCATCTATATTATATTCTATTCTTAACCGTTCAATAACAACATCAAATTGCAACGTTCCAATAGCACCTAAAATCAAATTGTTATTGAGAATAGGACGGAATACTTGAATAGTTCCTTCTTCAGATAGTTGAATTAAACCTTTTTTTAATTGTTTTTTTTTGAGAGGGTTTTTTAAGTAAATAAGACGAAAAATTTCTGGCGCAAAACTTGGTATTCCAATAAAATTTATTTCTTCTCCCTCTGTAAAGGTATCACCAATTTTAATTGTTCCATGATTATGAAGACCTATAACATCACCGGGATATGCTTTATGTATGGATATTCTATCACCCGCTAAAAAGTTAAAAGCATCAGAAACCGTTACATTTTTTTTTGCTCTTACATGTTTTAATTTCATTCCTTTTGTATATTTCCCTGAAACAATCCTCATAAATGCTATTCTATCTCTGTGTTTTAAATCCATATTAGCTTGAATTTTAAATATAAAACCTGTGAATTTTTTTTCTTGAGGATACACTCTGCGTTTATCGCTTTGACGATACAATGGAGAAGGAGCCCATTTTATTAAACTATCTAATACATGATCAATTCCGAAATTTCTAAGTGCACTACCAAAAAAAACAGGAGTAATAATATTTTTTAAAAATATTTCTCTGTTAAATTTTGGATATATACTGATAATTAATTCTAATTCTTGACGAATATGTTTAGCTAGTTCTTTACCAATATATTCATCTAGCAAATTATTAGAAAAATCAAAAAAATCACAAAAATTTAAAATTTTTCTTTTAAATAATTTATTTTTATATAAATCAATTATTTTATCATAAATATGATAAATACCTTTAAAATTTTTCCCGCAACTAATAGGCCAATTAATAGGTATGCAATTTAATTTTAACTCTTTCTCAATTTCATCTAAAATTTCTATTGGTTCTCGACTATCACGATCTAACTTATTAATGAAAGTAATAATAGGGGTATTATGAATACGTGTTACATCTATTAGTTTTTTAGTTCGTTCTTCTATACCTTTAGCAGCATCAATTACAACTAAACAACAATCTACAGCCGTAAGAATGCGATATGTATCTTCTGAAAAATCTTGATGACCAGGAGTATCTAACAAATTTATTAAAATATTTTTATATGTAAATTGCATAACTGAAGTTGTTACAGAAATACCGCGTTCTTTTTCAATATTCATCCAATCTGATTTAACATATTTTCCGCTTCCTCTTCCTTTTATCGTTCCAGCAGTGCGAATTGCTTTTCCAAACAATAACATTTTTTCAGTAACAGTAGTTTTTCCAGCATCAGGATGGGAAATAATTGCAAAAGTTCTTCTTTTGCTCAATTCCTGTTCATGATTTGAATCAAACATATATATACTCATTAAAATACTTAATATTAAAGATTCATATAAAAAAATTTATATAAAAATATAATACATAAAAAAATATCATCTATCTAATAAAAAAATTATTAAAATACATTTTTAAAATGATTACTTTAAAAAAGTAATGAAGAAGAGTTTAAGAAAAAAGAAAAAATTTATATACTTTACATAAAAAGGGAAAATTAATATAAAAATCGAAATACGGATATTCTCGTATTTCTAGATATCTTAAAATAACTATTAAAGTTTTATATGGTTGAAAATATGTTTGAAAATAAAAAATTAAAATATTAAATATTGATTAGTTCTTCTGAATATAATTTTAATAAAAAAAGTTGTAATTACTGATAAAATAAAAAAACATTATGATAATTTCATTTACTTCTTATCGAACTGATACAATGACTGATAAAAATTTTATTTTTTTATTTTTATTCATAAAAATAGAAAGATATTAACGATAATTAGTAAATCAGTTGCTTTATTAGAAATATATTATAAGGATCCTTCAAAATCATTAAAATTTTTTAAAAAATAGAAAATTATCTCACCAATATAGTTAATTTTTATAACCGACTTGATTCTTTTGAAGTATATTAAAGAAATATAAAATAAATAAATGACATTTCAATAATTTTAGTGCTTTTAATTCTTCTATCTAACCTTTAAAATATTAGTAGAATTTAGAATAAACATATAATCTTTTTCTAAAAAATAAAATGCATTCAATAACAGCTTAAATAATTATCATAATTAATGTTTAACTACGAATTTACAATAAAATTATTTAATATTACTTATTATAAAACAGTAAAAAATTTATTAGATATGGAACAAAATACACTCTAAAAATAGAGAGTTCTTGAAAAAATTAGACCACACATATAAAAAACATAATTAATTTAACGAAATGTATATCTTGTAGAATAGATATGAATGGCTATACAATAACATAAGTTTATAAAATAGGAATAATTAAAAGTTATAGTTTTAAAATGGAACAAGATTCAAATAATTTTTTTTTCTGATTTAAAATATATAAATAAAAAAAACAATTTTTTAAATAAAAATAAAAATTAGTTTTTACTAGTTTTCAATTTAGTTTCTATTTAATTTCTATTTAGTTTCTAATAACAATACATTACATAATAAATATCGATAATGTTGAAAATATTGCAGTTAGTATTTTAAAAATTAGTAAAATGAATGTTGTCCATGTAGATGCTGTGTTTCATCATATACTTTTTTTATTTCAGGAAAAGCGGATAATATTTTTTTTTCAACTGTTTCTTTTAAAGTCAATCCAATCATTGAACATCCATTACAACCTCCGCTAAATTGTATTGTAGCTATCTGGTCTTCATCTATTTTGATTAAATGAACTTGTCCTCCATGCATAGATAATTGAGGATTGATTTCTAAATTTAAAAAATTTTTTATTTTTTCTTCTAGTGAAGAACATTTTTTTTTAGAAAAATTATTTTTAGCATATGGTGCTTTTAATGTTAATTGAGAACTAAGTTTATCAGTAACAAGATCAATTTCTGAATCTTTTAAATAAGAAATAATTTCTCTATTAACGTAAACAAAAAATTTATTATAATTTAATTCAATATCTGACTTTTCTATCTCATCTTCTGAGCAAAATGCTAAACCGCATTCTGCGCTAGGTGTGCCTGGATTCACGATAAAAATACGTATTTGAGTATTTTTAGGTTCATTTGATAAAAGTGAAACAAAATGTTTTTGGGCATTTTTAGAAATATTAATCATAAGAATTGTTTATAATAAATTTTGTTTAATAAATAATATCATTAATTTGTCAAAATTAACAGAAAATATTTGATCTTCAAATAAATATTTTTTTAAAAAATGTAATAATTATAAAAAAGAGAAATCAATGAGAAAATTTTGCTGGACTACTATAGGAACAGGGAAAATAAATATTATTGTGTTAAGTGGATGGGGAATAAACTCAGAAATATGGTTTTTTGTCGTTCAAAAACTTCAATTATTATTTAAATTTTATTTAATTGACTTGCCTGGATCTGGAAAAAATAAAAATTTACCCCCAATGAAAATAGACGAAATAATTCAGGTGTTATATCATAATATGCCTAGAAATTCTATTTGGCTAGGATGGTCTATAGGTGGATTAATTGCCAGTTATTTTGCATTGTCTTATCCTGAACATACTTTATCTGTAATTAGTGTAGCTTCTTCTCCATGTTTTATAAAAAAAGACAATTGGCCTGGAATAACGAAAGATACAGCACACCGTTTTTATTTTAATCTTAAAACACAATATTATAAAACAATAAGTGAATTTTTAAACCTACAAAAAATCAGTTCAAAAAAATATATTAAAGATATAAACATATTAAAAAATATATTACTATCTCAACCTAGACCAAGTCTGAAACTATTAGAAAAAAATTTAGAAATAATTTTTTTAATGGATTTGCGTTTAGATATTACTTTTATTAAAGTTCCTATCCTGAGGATATATGGTTCATTAGATAATTTAGTTCCTAAAAATATATCTTATATACTCGATAAAAAATGGCCAAAAACTCATTCCGTTATTATAGAAAAAGCTGGTCATGCCCCATTTATTTCTCACAAAAATAAATTTTGCTCTATACTATCAAAACTTAAAAAATTATTTTAAAATTTAAAAACTAGTTGCCCCAAAAAATTGGGGCTGTCATGTGTTCAATTTTTAAAATGATATTCATCAAAAAGGAATTTCATCGTCAAAATCTATTTCTGAAGTAGCGTGAGTTAAATCTTTATTGGCATTATGTTTTTCTACATTATCATCAAAATCTACTGTATTAGTTTTGTTTTCTTTTACTTTGGTGTTATGATCATGTGTTGACATTGGTTGTAAATTAGAATTGCGATTACCTAACATTTGCATTGTGCCGCCAATATTTACAATAACTTCTGTAGTATAACGTTCAAGTCCATTTTGATCCTGCCACTTTCTAGTTTGCAATGATCCTTCAATATAAACTTGAGAACCTTTTCGAAGATATTCACCAGCAATTTCTGCTAGTTTTCCAAATAAAACTATTCGATGCCATTCTGTTTTTTCTTTATTTTCACCGGTATTTTTATCTTTCCAATTCTCTGAAGTAGCTAATGTCATATTTACTACTGCATTACCATTAGGCATATAACGAACTTCAGGATCTTGTCCTAAATGACCAATAAGAATAACTTTATTTACGCCTCTACTTGCCATAAAAACTCCATTTTTTAAATGTGATTTTTAAAACACACTTAAACATATAAATTGAAATTATACATGTTAAATATTTTATTGAGTATAATCAAATCTACAAAATACTGTATTATTTTTTAAAAGTGTTAAAATACTTTAAGTATCAACTTATTTTTTCTTGCAATTAATTCAGAAAAAAAAGATATTATAATTTATATTATTAATTTAAAATTAACATTTAATGATAAATAATCATATATTCTATCTTTTACAATATAAAAAATCATCTATAAATTTTTTATTAAAATACTTATATTTTTAAAATTAAAAAGAAAAACTAATATCATTGAGTATATTTCAAATTAATTTTTAAAAATATATTCTTTTCTAAAAAAATTAAATAAAAAATGAAATCTAAATAATAAAAATAAATATTTCTCCAGTAAAAATAAATAAATAAATTTTATTATTTATACACATTTCAAATTTATACACATTTCAATTTAATGATCAAAATTAAAGAAGAATAAAACTATTTCATAAAATATTAAAATATATAAAATTTATTTTATAATTTTTTAAATTTATAATTATAAAAGAAATAAAAAAGATTTTAAAAAATGAAGCAAATAGATTAGTCCATAGATATTATATTATTGCAATATTACGATATAATTTCATACAGATTCACTAAATAATGGTATATGCAATAAATATGGCTAAAAATAAATTATATTTAAATCAAATCAATAGATTAAAAATTCCACCACATTCTTTAGAAGCGGAACAGTCAGTATTAGGTGGATTGATGTTAGATAACGAACAGTGGGATAGTGTTTCAGAACATGTAGTTGCCGATGATTTTTTCAGTAAACCCCATCGATTGATATTTCAAGAAATGCAAAAACTTCTTGATCTAGGATATCCAATAGATTTAATCACTCTATCTGAATCTCTAGAACAAAAAGGAAAACTAGAAAGTGTCGGTAGATTTTCTTATTTAGCTGAACTATCAAAAAATACTCCTAGCACAGCAAATATTACTGCATATGCTGATATAGTTCGAGAACGTGCGATAGTAAGAGAAATGATATTAGTAGCGAATAAAATAGCTAATGCCGGGTATGATACACAGGGCAGAAAAAGTGAAGAATTGCTAGATTATGCAGAATCAAGCGTATTTAAAATTGCAGAAAAACGTTTTAAAAAAGACTCTGGACCAAAAAATGTTGAACAAATTCTTGATGAAACTGTTGCCAGTATTGAAAAATTATTTTTATCACCTCACGATGGTGTAACAGGAATTAATACAGGATATCAAGATTTAAATAAAAAAACATCAGGACTACAGCGATCTGAACTTATAATTATTGCAGCAAGACCCTCAATGGGAAAAACAACATTTGCAATGAATTTATGTGAAAATGCTGCTATGCTATATGACAAACCTGTATTAATATTCAGCTTAGAAATGCCTGGAGAACAAATTATGATGCGCATGTTGGCATCTTTATCTAGAGTTAATCAAGCACGAATTCGCACTGGACAATTAAATGATGAAGATTGGGCGCGTATATCTGGTACTATTAATATACTTCTAAAAAAAAAGAATATTTATATTGATGATTCTTCAGCATTAACTCCCAGTGAAGTTCGTTCAAGAGCACGTCGTATTTATCGTGAAAATAATGGATTAACTTTGATCATGGTAGATTATTTACAATTAATGAGAGTGCCTTCCCTGTCCGAAAATCGTACTCTTGAAATTGCAGAAATATCAAGAACATTAAAAGCCTTAGCAAAAGAACTCCAGGTTCCAGTAATAGCGCTATCACAACTAAATCGATCTTTAGAACAAAGATCTGATAAAAGACCAGTAAATTCAGATTTACGCGAATCAGGATCTTTAGAACAGGATGCAGACTTAATAATGTTTATATATCGTGATGAAATTTACAACGAAAATAGCGATCTGAAAGGGATAGCAGAAATTATAATAGGAAAACAAAGAAATGGGCCAATTGGAACAGTTTGTTTAACTTTTAATGGACATTGGTCTAGATTTGATAACTATTCTGGTCATAAATACGATTAAATATTAATATTTTTAAAAATTTTTAAACAGTTTAAAAATAAAATATCAATTGTAGCTATCAAAAAATATTTTTTAATTATTTAATTATAAAAAATTAATTCTTTTTTTAAATAAATTATTTAAATAATACCAAAATAAATTTTATAAAAATTAAAATTTTCAGGAAAATAATTTCATTAATTAATATTTTTAAAAAAATAATTAAAATAATATTATTTTAGATTCGAATATAAATATATTGTAAATTTAATTCAAGATTATTACAAAAAATTTCTCAATCAAATAAGAGAAGATATATGCATAAAAAAACAAATTTAAAAATTGGAATATTAATGGATTCTATTAGCACTATTAATATTAAAAAAGATTCAAGTTTTGCTATTTTATTAGAAGCTCAAAAAAGAAATCATACTATTCATTATATGGAAATGCATGATATTTATATAAGGAAGGGACATTCATATGCAAGAACTCGATTAGTAACATTACAAAAAAATACAGAAGAATGGTATCGTTTTGTTCAAGAACAAAATATTTCTTTAAGCGAATTAGACGTTATTTTTATGCGAAAAGATCCTCCATTTAATACTGAATTTATTTACTCAACATATATTCTAGAACGCGCAGAAGAAAATGGTGTTTTAATAATCAATAAACCTCAGAGTTTGCGAGACTGCAATGAAAAAATGTTTATATCATGGTTTCCAGATTTAATTCCTGATACTTTAGTAACAAGAAATATTTTTGAAATACATCGGTTTTGGAAAAAAAATCAAGATATTATAATAAAACCATTAGATCAAATGGGTGGAGCTAAAATCTTTAGAATAAAAAAAAATGATCCTAATTTTTCAGTTATTGTTGAAACAATGACGAATTATGAAAAAAAATATTGCATGGTTCAAAAATATTTACCAGAAATAAAACTAGGAGATAAAAGAATTTTAATTATTGACGGTAAAATTGTACCTTGGTGTGTGGCAAGAATTGCTCAAATTGGAGAAACTAGAGCTAATTTAGCTTTAGGGGGGAAGGCGAAAATACAATCATTAAATAAAAAAGATTGGAAAATAGCAAATTATTTATCTCCTATCTTGAAAAAAAAAGGCTTAATTTTTGTTGGATTAGATGTAATAGGCGATAAATTAACAGAAATCAATGTTACAAGTCCAACCTGTATTTGTGAAATTGAATCAGAAAAAAACATTTCGATTACTGGAATGTTGTTCGATTGTATTGAAAAAAAAATATTGTGATAGAGATCATAAAATGATAGTCATTGCATTTGATTTTGGTATAAAAAAAATTGGAGTAGCTGTAGGGGAAAATATAACTAAAAAAGGAAGACCTTTAAAAGTTTTAAATGCTCAAAATGGAAATCCTAATTGGAATAATGTAAGCAATTTAATACAATACTGGCAACCTAAATTTATTATTGTAGGTCTTCCATTAAATATAAATGGAACAAAACAAAAAATAACTAATAAATCAGAAAAATTTGCTAATCTATTGAAATATAAATTCAAAATTGTCGTAAAAATGCATGACGAACGCTTAACTACTGTAGAAGCTAAATCAATAATGTTCGAAAAAAATGGTTTTAAAGCATTAAAACAAGAAAAAATTCATTCTTATGCTGCTGTAATTATATTAGAAAGTTGGTTTAGCCAATATTTTTTTTCAATATAGTTGTTAAAAAATTTTAAAAAATAACGTCGAAAATATCTATTTAAATTACAAAATCATAAAAAACACAAAACATTATAAAAAATTATCTTTTTTTAAAAAATAATAGTAGTTAGGAAAAATCAAAATATCAATATTATTGAAGCGGAAATATTCTTAAGAATTAATAATTTTAGAGAAAATTATTTATAGGAAGACATTTTACAATCGAGCAATTAAAAAAAATAAAAATATTACATCACATTTTATTAATAAATAGTAAAATAGAACCTAAAAAAATAAAAAACCGCTGAAAACTTTTCTTAGCATCAAACGGCTGAATTGAAAATAGCTATTTTATAAAATAAATTCAAAACTGGAACATTTACTAAATAAAACATATTTGAATATAAATTTAATAATTTTGAAATATTTAACAAAATAGTATTAGAATAATATGAAAATTTAGAAAAATAAATTGCTTTAATACTTAATCTACACTTAAAAAAATTATAGATAATACGTCAATAAAAAAATATTATTGATATACAAAATGCAATATAAAAAATAAAAATTATATTTAACTAATTCAAAAAATACTTATCAATAGATATCCTATCATTAGTAATAAGTTTTGATTATAAAAGAGTCGCTACTTGATACAAGCAGCATAATAAAAATTAGATACGGTATTTTAAAAAAATGTATTTTTTAAAAATTAATTCAAAAAGATGAAAGTGTTATCATGTTAAAATTATCTCCTATTAGTTTATATATTCATATTCCTTGGTGCTTAAAAAAATGTGGATATTGTGATTTTTATTCGTATGTAAGTCAAAAAACTATTCCTGAAGAAAGATATATTGAAAATTTATTAAAAGATTTTGAAAAAGATTTACATTTAATTGATAATAGAGAAATAAATACTATTTTTATTGGTGGCGGAACACCTACTTTATTAAAAAGTAATTCTATAAAAAAATTAATTCATGGTATAAAAAAAAGAAATATTATTTCTAAAAATGCCGAAATCAGTATAGAAGCCAATCCAAAAACTCTAGAGTATCAACGTTTTATTCATTATAAAAATTCTGGTATAAATCGTTTTTCTTTAGGTATTCAAACATTTAATTCAAATTTTTTAAAAAAAATAGAACGCACCTATGATTCAAAAGAAGCAATAAAAGCAGTTATAGAATCAAAAAAAATTAGTGATAATTTAAATCTAGATTTAATGTATGGTTTACCGGGTCAAGTAATAGAAGACGCATTATTAGATTTACAGTTTGCTATTAAACATAATCCATCTCATATATCATGGTATCAACTAACTATAGAACCAAATACTGTGTTTTATGCAAAAAAAATAAAATTACCTAATGAAGAGATAATATTTAATATGTTAATTGAAGGAGATCAATTATTAAAAAATTCAGGATATAAAAAATATGAAATATCTTCATATGCAAAAGATAATTATCAATGTCAACATAATTTAAATTATTGGAATTTTGGAGATTATATAGGAATAGGTTGTGGTGCTCACGGTAAAATTACTCAAAAAAATGGAAAAATCATTCGAACAGTTAAAAATAAAAATATAAATGATTTTTTAAATGGAAATTATTTAAATTCTATAAAAATAGTATCTGAAAAAGATAAAATATTTGAATATTTTATGAATGTTTTTAGACTATATCAACCAGTTTTTAAAAAACATTTTCGAGAAAAAACTAATATAAATGAATGTTTAATAGAAAAAAATATTCAAACTGCAATAAAAGAAGGATTTTTAATTAATGAACTAGATTTTTGGCATACAACTAAAAAAGGGAGAAAATTTTTAAATTTTCTATTAGAAATATTTTTAAAATAAACTTAAAATCTCATTTTTTTATTTGGAACATTAAATCAAAAATTTTATTACCTTGCAAATATCCTTTTCTTTCGAATTTAGTTATTATACGTGAGAGAGGACGCCTAATAAAATTATTTTTTTTAGATAAGTTTTCATAATTTTTAATATCTTTTATTTGATTTAATATATAAAAAGCATATGATTCTGAATCAGTAGCAATATGCAATATACCATTAATAATTAATTTTTTTGATATTTTTTCTAAAAAATTATATTTTAAAAGTCTTCTTTTATGATGACGTTTTTTATTCCAAGGATCGGGGAAAAAAATTTGCACGGTCGATAAAGTATGATCTGAAATCATATTATGTATAACTTCCGTTGCATCATGATAAATGATTTTTAAGTTCTTAATATTATAAGAATAAGCAGCATGCAAACAAGATCCTATTCCTGATTTATAGACTTCTATTCCTATAAAATTCTTATCAGGAAAACTAGTTGCGGTTTTAATTAGGGATTCTCCGGAACCAAAACCAATTTCTAATACAACTGGAGCGTGACGATTAAATATAGATGATAAATTTAATGGTCGTAATTGAAAATCTAAACCAATTAAAGACCAATATTTTTGAATAGCATTTAATTGAAATGCAGTAATACGACCTTTTCTACAAACAAAACTACGAATTTGACGTAAAAAAGTACCATTATAATTATATTTAGGAGTTAGAATATTATTTTTCATGTTTTATTTAATATTTTATTTTTAATTAATCAAAATATATTTTTAAATAATATTAGCACATTGATATTTTTTAAAAAACACATCTATAATTTTTTATGAAATGGTTTTATTATAATGGCAAAATATGTTTTTTCACAATTAATTTTAAACTGGTACCACCAAAATGGTAGAAAAAATTTGCCATGGCAAAAAAATAAAACATTGTATATAACTTGGATATCTGAAATAATGTTACAACAAACAACAGTAAAATCCGTTATTCCTTATTTTGAAAAATTTATATTAAATTTCCCAAATATTAAATCTCTAAATAATAGTAAATTAGATGATATTTTATATTTTTGGAGTGGTCTTGGATATTATAATAGAGCTGAAAATATTTATAAATCAGCACAAATAATTGAAAAACAATACAAAGGAATATTTCCTATCAAATTTTCAGATGTTATTAAATTACCAGGAATAGGAAGATCAACAGCAGGCGCTATTTTATCTTTATCATTAAATTTTAATTATTCTATTTTAGATGGAAATGTAAAGAGAATTTTAATACGTTACTATGGAATAGCAGGATCTTTAAAAGATAAAAAATTAGAAAAAAAATTATGGAATATAATTGAATTAATTACGCCAATACATAACACTGGAAAATTTAATCAGGGAATGATGGATATTGGTTCATCTATTTGTATCCCTAAAAAACCAAAATGTAAAATTTGCCCTTTAAACAAAAAATGTGTTGCTAAAATAGAACAAGAATGGGAAAAATACCCTTTAAAAAAAGAAAAAAAAATATATCCGGAAAAAATAGTTTGGTTTTGTATAATTAAATATAAAAATTATTTTTTTCTAAAAAAGAATACTGAAGAAGAAATTTGGAAAAATTTATTTTTTTTCCCTAAATTTAATAACAAGAAAATAGCTATCAATTGGTTAAAAGAAAAAAAAATAAATATAAATCAATCTCAAGACATGATATCATTCTCTCATAATTTCAGTCATTTTATTTTAAAAATTCATCCAATTTTGATCAAGGTATCTTATATTCCAAAATTTTTTAGAGAAAATACAAAAAATATTTGGTATAACTTAAAAAACCCTCAACATATAGGACTACCAAAACCAGTCGAAAAAATACTTAAAAGTTTTAAAAAAGATACTTTTTAAAGAAAGGAGTACGAAAATAATGAATCGTGTTATTTTTTGCGAGTTTTTTAAAAAAAAATTAGAAGGTCAAGATTTTCAATCTTATCCAGGTGAACTAGGTGCAAAAATATATAATACAATCTCTAAAAAAGCATGGAAGAAATGGCTTGCCCAACAAACTATTTTAATTAATGAAAAAAATTTTAATATGTCAAAATTTGAAGATCGCAAAAAAATTGAAAAATATATGAAAGAATTTTTATTTAAAAAATAATTTATCTAAAATATTTTTCTAACACATAAATAAATAACATTACCTATTTTATAAAAAAATTCCTACAGTGCTTATATTAGATTCTGGTGTTGGTGGGTTATCTGTATTAAAAACTATAAAAAAAGTTTTACCAAAAATTCATTATATTTATATGCTAGATAATGAAGCTTTTCCTTATGGAAATAAAACAGAATTTTTTATTATTCAAAGAAGTATAAAAATAATAAAAATAATAAAAAAAAAATATCCCATTAAAATAATCGTAATTGCTTGTAATACAGTTAGTACTGTAGCTTTATCTATTTTAAGAAAAAAATTTAATTTTCCTATTATTGGAATATTTCCTGCTATAAAAGCTGCCGAAAAAATAACTAAAAATAAAATTATTGGTTTAATAGCTACAAAAGCAACAATTAGTTCATTTTATACTCAAGAAAAAATACATCAAAATTCTT
This sequence comes from Buchnera sp. (in: enterobacteria), assembly GCF_056343165.1. Lineage (NCBI taxonomy): Bacteria > Pseudomonadati > Pseudomonadota > Gammaproteobacteria > Enterobacterales > Erwiniaceae > Buchnera > Buchnera sp. (in: enterobacteria). The sequence goes on from NZ_JBWHTS010000001.1 coordinate 48,522, forward strand.
CTTCTCATAATATAAAAATAATAGGTACCAATAAATTAGCCTTGATAGCTGAAAAAAAAATTCGGGGTATTTCAGTCTCGCAAGTAAAATTAAAAAATATTTTTAAGCCATGGATGAATCTTTCAATATACCCTGATACTATCATATTAGGATGTACACATTTTCCATTTTTAAAAGAAGAAATAAAAAAAGTCTTATATGCAAAACCATCGATTTATTTTGTTGACTCAATAAATACGATCACATATCAAATTCAAAATTATTTTAATCAATCAGGAATTGATCAGAATATAAAAAAAAATATTTTTTTATATTCAAAAAACGACAATAATTTAAAAAAATTGTTATTTTTTTTAAAAAAATATAAATTTAAAACAACAAGACATATTAATATTAATTAATATCTTCAAATAATAATTTTTTATATTTTTTAAAAACATAATCTAACAATTGTTTCAATAAAATTACTTTTTCTAAATTATTAGAATATTTTTTTAATAGATGATAAATTTTACTGCGATATTCTTTTAAAGATAATGGATTAAAAACATTCATGCAATGTATTAACCACATTTTTTTTTCATTTTTATCTAGTGTATGAAAAAAATTGCGCGCACGATAGCGGAAAAGTAATCTCTTTAAACGAAAATCATGAAAATTAAAATTAATTTTTTTTAAAAAAATTGGTTTAGTTTTTCTGATGATGTTCATAATTTTTTTATCATGTGAATTAAAGAAAGCGTTATATATTTCTAAATCAACATTAAAAGATCTATTAAAGTTCTTTTTTTTTGAAAAAACAATTTTCATCTTTTCAACAAAAGAATCATTTTTTTTTATTAAATCAATATTTTTATCAAATAAAAATATATCAAAATTTAAACGATTATAATCTTCTTTGCGTACTGTTCCAATCGGAGCCAGCGTAGGACAACGATTTAAATGCAATAATACCACACCAAAACGAAATAAATTTTTAATAAAAATATCATCAAAATACGTTTTTTGACAAAAATTTATTAATTTTTCAATATCTTTTAATAAATCAATAGCAATTAATATATTATTATCTTTATCTATAATTATAGGAAGTATAAAACTCATATTATTTTGAGCTGCACCAAAATAACTAGAAATATAAATAATTGGTTTGAATTTTTTCAAAAAAACTAATTTATATAAATCATTCTTTCTTCGTATTTTGAAAAAAAAATCAAAAAGCTTAGGCTCTTTTTTTTTAATAAGTTTTGCTATTTCAATAGTTGCATATACATCTGAAATGGCATCATGAGCGTTTAAATGCAAAATATGATTTATCTTAGTTAAATCTGATAGTTTGAAGCTTGTAAGACCTAATTTATTTTTAGGCCATTTTATACCATGAGGTCTTAATGCGTAACATGCTCGTAACAAACTTAAAATATCCCAACGGGAATTACCATTTTTCCAGCTCCATTCATAAGGATCAAAGAAATTTCTATAAAATATATTTCTAGTAATTTCATCGTCAAAATGAATATTATTATAACCAACAACACAAGTATTAGACTCTAACAAAATATTATATATTTTTTTAGCAAAATTATATTCATTGGTTCCATTTTTTTTTGTATATTGAGGAGTAATATTAGTAATTAAAACAGAATGAGGATCAGGCAAATAATCATCTGATGGAAAACAGTAAAAATACTGTGGACTATCTTTTATTATATTAAGGTTTATATCTGTTCTAATACATGCAAATTGAGCAGGTTTATCTAAAGATGGATGTACTCCAAAAGTTTCATAATCATAAAACAAAAAGGTAGGTTCATTTTTTTTGCATTGTATCATTTTAAAATTTTAATTAAATAATTTAATAAATTATTAAATTCCCAAAATTAATTCAATTAATAAAAACAAAAAAGATTTTTAACATAGTAGATACTAAAAAAATTATTTAAAAATCTATTAAAATTTGTACATAAATTTAAAAAAATAAAAATAAAATCAAGAAAAAATAGGCGATATTAAAAAAATAAGAGATAAAAAAAAGAATATTACTTTTAAACAATAATATTAAATGTTCAATCAGATATTAAACGAGGAAATTAAAAAATAATTTAAATGATGAAAAAAATTGATTATAAAAATTGAATCGATGACTATGTTGTTAAAAGTACAGAATAGAATAATAAAAAGAAAAAATAAATTTTTTAAAAGAATTTAAAATTTTTATGAATTAAATTAAAAAATTTTTCTCCTCTGACTGGATTCGAACCAGTGACATACGGATTAACAGTCCGCCGTTCTACCAACTGAACTACAGAGGAATATTAATATATATATCAAAATTTTTTATACGTGTCAAATATATATAAAAAAATATTAAAAAAATATAAAATTTTTAAAAGATTTATAGATTATTAGAAAAAATTGTTTTATAGTAAGAGAGTAAAGATATGGCCCTTTAGCTCAGTGGTAAGAGCAGGCGACTCATAATCGCTTGGTCGCTGGTTCAAATCCAGCAAGGGCCATCAATAAAAATAAAATTAACTTCTCATATATTATCTAATAAAAATAAAATCATGCTAATTTTTAATATTAATTTTAATTAAAATTATTAATATGTAAATGCTATTATAAATTTTTACGATTAATTAGGATGTAATTTTTATGGACTGGAAAAAAGAATTTATTGACTTCTCTTTTAAAAAAAAAGCATTAAAATTTGGTACTTTTGAATTAAAATCAGGACGAACTAGTCCTTATTTTTTTAATTCAGGATTACTTTCTACAGGAATAGATATTATTAAAATTGGTTTGTTTTATGCTCGTTCTATAGTAGATTCAAAAATGAAATTTGATGTTTTATTTGGTCCTGCATACAAAGGTATTCCTATAGTTGTCGCCACTTCTATAGCATTGAAAAATTATTATAATTTAAACGTGCCGTATGCTTTTGATAGAAAAGAACAAAAACAACACGGAGAAAAAGGAGACTTAATTGGTGGAGAGATACGTAAAAAAAGAATTGTTATTTTAGATGATGTAGTAACATCAGGAACAGCAATACATAATTCTATTGACATCCTCGAAAAACAAGAAGCAAAAATTTCTTCCGTATTTGTTCTTTTAGATCGTAAAGAGAAAGGAAAAAGAAATTTAAATACTATTAATGATCTTAAAAATAAAAAAAGTTATAAAATTATATCAATTATTACAATTGAAGATTTAATATCTTATTTATTAGAAGATGAAAAATTAAAAAAACACATACCTAAATTAATAAAATATCGTGAAAAATATGGAATATAAAAATTTTTTATTAAATTATACCAGAATGACCAAAACCTTTTTTTGAACGTTTAGTTTTATTAAATTCACTGACTACAGAAAATCCTGGTCGAATAATCGGAACAAATACTATTTGTGCTACTCTGTCATTTGAATTGACGTAAAAATCTTGATTGCTGCGATTCCAGAGCGATATCATTAATTCACCTTGATAATCAGAATCAATCAAACCAACTAAATTACCTAATACAATACCTTTTTTATGACCTAACCCAGATCTAGGTAAAATAAAGGCCGTAATATTAGGATTTGCAATATATATAGCCATACCGGTTGGTATTAAAATAGTTTCTTGAGACTTTAATGTAATTTTTTTTTCTAAACACGCTCTAAGATCTAGACCGGATGATCCTAAAGTCGCATATGAAGGTAAAGAAAAATTTTTTTTTAAATCTGAATTTAAAATTTTTATTTGAATATTGTTCATAATAAAAGTATAACCTTATCAAAAATGCTTATTAAATAAAATTTAAAATGCAGATGCATAAAAACCAGAATTAATAAAAGAAAAACGAGAAGACAATGAATAATTCAAATCATCACCTGTCCATGTTTTTACTTTCCCCCCGGCTGCAATAACAATAGCTTGACCGGCAGCAGTATCCCATATATGAGTATTGCCAAATCGCGGATAAATTTGAGCAGTTCCTTCAGCTATTAAACAAAATTTTAATGAAGAACCTAACTGTTTTAATTGATAATCTTTCATTTCTAATAAGTAATTTTTTAATTTTTTATCAGAATGTGATCGACTGGTCACTAATAGTGGTATTCTCGATTGAGAAACATTAATTTTTTCTTTTAAACCTAATTGATTTTCTCTCCAAGCACATTTATCAAACGCAGAATATAAAACATCAAAAAAAGGAGCGTATATTACTCCCAATACAGGAACTCCATTTTCAATTAAACTAATATTTACAGTAAACTCGCCATTTTTTTTTAAAAATTCTTTAGTTCCATCTAACGGATCAATTAACCAATACCTCGTCCAGTGACGATAAATTTTAAAATCATATGACTCTTCTTCAGAAATAATTGGTACTTCGGGAGAAATTAAAAGAAGACCTTTTTTAATTATATTATTAGCTGTATAATCAACATTAGTTATAGGAGTTTTATCTAATTTATAAGAAATATTTATAAATTCTTGAGAATTATAAAACTTCATGATACAACTACCGGCACGACGTGCTAATTGACAAATTTTGTCTAACATTTTACACAATATATTTAATAGGATTAGAAGAATTTCAATCAAATTAATTTTTTGATATTATATTAACTATAAAATTAATAGAAATCTTACTATGTGGTTGAAAGATAACTGCATGTTCACCAATTTGTCGGAGTAAACCATTAGGCAAGCGAATTTCTTTTTTATTAATTTTTATTCCTAATACTGTTAGCTCTTTGATAATATTTCTGATGCCTACAGAACCAAATATCTTACCTTCTTTTCCAACTTTAGAACAAATTTTTATAGAACCTATTTTTTTTAATTTTTCAGCTCTTGACTGTGCCATGAGAAATTTGCTTATATTTTCTTGTTCTAATGCAATACGTTGAGCTTCAAAAGATTCAATATTTTTTTTATTAGCTGGAATGGCTTTCCCTTGTGGAATTAAAAAATTTCTTGCATAACCAGATTTAACATTAACAATTGCACCTGAATTACCTAATTTATGAATTTTAGATAGAAGAATAACTTCCATAATTTATTTTTCTCTTTTTTATGATATATAACAATTTAAATATCTTAACGATGTTGATCAGTATACGGTAATAAAGCAAGATAACGTGCTTTTTTAATAGCTCTAGACAACTGTCTTTGATATTTTGCTCTAGTGCCAGTAATTCGACTTGGAACAATTTTCCCACTTTCTGTAATATAATTTTTTAAAACTGCAATATCTTTATAATCTATTTCTGCCACACCTTCTGCAGTAAAACGACAAAATTTTCTACGACGAAAGTAACGCGCCATTTATTTTTCTCCTAAATAATTATAAATGATTAAATATTTGTATAATTTTTCATAACGTATCAGTTAATATTTTTTATATTAATATATTTTTTAAGCAATTTAATATATTAAACTATTTTTTTTCTTTTTTATCATCTTTTAATTTTAGAATAGGTGATATTTCAACCACTGATTTTTTCATAGACATAATCATGTTACGAAGGATTATATTATTAAAACGAAATTCTGTTTCTAAAAGAGTGATAGTTTTAGGAAGGACTTCTATATTCATTAAAATATAATGTGCTTTTTGTAGTTTATTTATCGAATAAGATAATTGGCGTCTACCCCAATCTTCTAAACGATGTATAAAACCACTATCATTGCTAATAATTTTTTTATATTTTTCAATTAATAGGGGGACTTTTTCACTTTGATCGGGATGTACCATAAATATTATTTCATAATGCCGCATTAAAATGCTCCTTTTGGTTTATTTAGCTTCCTTAAAATATAATTTAATAAATAGGAAACAAGGAACTTTTTTAAAAATTATAGACAATTATCTTAATTTAATTTTTTTAAAAAATCAATACTATTTCATCTTTTTAAAAATAAAAATCAATAATTTTTATATAGAGATAATTCTATTTTTCTTTCATTTAAATTAACTGATATCACTTTTACTTTTAAAGAATCGCCAAGACGAAAAGTATTTTTAGTAGACTTGCCAATTAATTTAAGTCCTATAGAATCAAAATAGTAATAATCATCGTTTAAAGAAGCTATATGTACTAATCCATCAATAAAAAATCGATTTAAACGAACAAAAAAACCAAATGAAGTTACATTAGAAATAACACCACTTAATATATAACCGATTTTTTTATACATAAAATCACATTTTAACCAATCAAATACATCTCTACTCGCCTCATCTGCACGTCTTTCTGTTATCGAACAATGCAATCCCATTTTTTTCATGTCATTTATACTATATAAATGAGAATTACAATAATTATGATTAGTTTTAGATATATTTTTATCTTGTAATAATAAATGTTTGATAACTCTATGCAAGATAAGATCAGGATAGCGTCTTATAGGTGAAGTAAAATGCACATAACTAGACAAAGACAAACCAAAATGACCGCGATTATCTGGAGAATATACAGCTTGTTTCATAGAACGTAATAATATTGTTTGAATCATTTCATATTCAGGACGATTAGAAACCTTTCTTAATAAATTTGAATAATGAGCGGATCCTGGAACATCTCCTCCTGATAATGTAAGCCCTATTTCTTTTAAAAATAAACGAAAACTAATAATATTTTCTTTTTTAGGACGATCATGATTACGAAATAAAACAGGATGATTATGCTTTTCAACAAAATAAGCTGAAGCTATGTTGGCTAAAATCATGCAAGATTCAATAAATTTATGTGCATCATTGCGGACATTTTGGCAAATATTTTTAATTCGAGAATTACTATCTAAAATAAATTTAGGCTCTACATTTTCAAAATAAATACCTTTTTTAGAAATATTATCTTTATTTAATATTTTCTGCAAAAATGATAAATTTTCTAAATCTTTTAAAAATTTTTTATATTTAGATCGTAAAAAGGTATCACCGTTCCAAATTTTAAAAATCTCATCATATGTAAATCGTCCATGAGAACATATAACCCCTTCATAATGTTGATAGCTAATAAGTTTTCCTGTATTTGATAAGCTCATTTCACATACTAAACATAAGCGTTCTACATCAGGATTTAAAGAACATAAATCGGTAGAAATTTTTTCCGGTAGCATTGGAACGACTGATGAAGGAAAATATATAGATGCACCTCTTTCCAACGCTTCTTTATCTAAAGGGGTATTAGGTTGAACATAAAAACTGACATCTGCAATCGCTACCCATAAATTCCAACCTTCTTCTGTATTTTCTTTTCTTTTACAAAAAACAGCATCATCAAAATCACGGGCATCTTCATCATCAATAGTAAAAAAAGGAAGATGTCTTAAATCTGCACGATTTTTAAAATCGTATTGATTTATCTTATTGCTAATTTTATATAATTGTTTTTTAATTTCTTCTGACCATATCGAGGGGATAGAATGCGTACGTAATGCTATTTCTATGGCTAAATTAGTACCCATTTCTTTTCCAAGAATTTCTACTATTAATCCTTCTGCTTTATTGTTTCTTACGGGATGTTTTTTTAACTTTACTACTACAATAGATCCTATAGAAATTTTTTCTCGAACAGTTGAAAAAATAAAAATCTTAAAATTAAAACGAGTATCATCTGGAATTACAAATCTAATTTTATTATCAATATAATATCTGCCAACAATCAACATATTATTAGGTTGCAATAATTTTAAAAATCTTGCTGAACTCCTTCTTTTCCCCTGAGAATTAATAATATGAGCAAGAATAATATCCCCATGGATACAAGATTTCATTTGTTCTGATGAAAGCCAAAGATCATCTTGTAGTGTTTCTGTTCTAAGAAAACCATAGCCATCTCTATGTCCTATAACTTTTCCTTTAACTACTTTAAGACTCTCAGGAGCAATATAACAGCGATTTTTAGTATATATCACTTGACCGTCTCGTTCCATTGCTCTCAATCTGCGACGCAATGCTTTTTTTGCTTCTTGATTATTAATGCCAAATTTTTTTTCTAAATTTTTTTGACTTATTAGATCTTCAGATTTTCTAAGCAATAATGAGATGTATTCTCGACTCGGAATGGGGTTTTTATATTTATTAGCTTCTCTTTTTTGGTAGGGATCTACTACCATATTACTTCTCCATGTATATTATTTTACAATAAAATTATATATTAATAAATTTTAATCTATTTATTTTTATTTAATTAATTAAGACTTTAACTAAAGTAGAAATTTATGCATTAATTTTAATATCAAGAAATTTTATTTTTTTATGAAAATGTCGTTAATTAAAATAATATCAGAACGATCGGGACCAGTAGAAATAATATCAATAGGAACTTGTGTTATTTCTTCTATGCGATTTATATAATTACGTGCTTCATAAGGTAATTCTTCCAGCTTTTTTATACCCAAAGTTTTTTTAGTCCATCCAGGATAAGTTTCATATATTGGTTTTATATTTTCCCATTCATTTATGTCTGGAAATGATATAATTTCTGAATTATTAACGTTTTTATAAGCTGTGCAAATTTTTATTTCATTTAATCCATCTAATACATCTAATTTTGTTATACATAGACCAGATAAAGAGTTAATATTTACTGAACGAGATAAAGCGACTGCATCCAGCCAACCAGTACGTCTTTTTCTGCCAGTTGTTGAACCAAATTCGTTACCTTTATTTGAAAAATGTTTATCTATATTGTTAAATAATTCAGTAGGAAAAGGACCATATCCCACTCGTGTCGAATATGCTTTTGTTACACCAAGTATGTAATCTAAATTTTTAGGACCTACTCCTGTACCTGTAACAACACCGCCAACAGTGCTATTAGAAGAGGTTACATAAGGGTATGTGCCATGATCAATATCTAAAAAACTACCTTGAGCTCCTTCAAAAACTATTTTTTTATTATTTTTAATAGCTTCATGCAAAATATTAGTCGTGTCTTTTATCATATCATGAATTATATCTATTGTTGGTAGTAAATCTCTTAAAATAATCTTATAATCAAGGGGTTTTTGTTTATAAAAAGATACTAATTGATGATTGTAATAACTAACTATTTTTTCTAAACGCATTGATAAAGTTTTTTCATTTTTTAAGTCCCCAACACGTAAAGCTCGTCGGGCTATTTTATCTTCATATGCTGGTCCAATACCTCTTCCTGTCGTACCCAACGCACTAATACCTAATTTTTTTTCACGAGCTACATCCATTTCAATATGATACTGTAGAATTAAAGGTGACGCACTCGAAATAAACAAACGTTTGTTAACAAAAATTTTATTTTTTTCCAGCATTTTTATTTCTTTTATTAATTCTAAAGGAGAAACCACTACTCCATTGGCAATTATCCCAACAACATTTTCATGTAATAAACCAGATGGAATTAAATGAAGTATAATCTTTTGCCCATTAGAAACTAATGTATGACCTGCATTATGCCCTCCTTGATATCTTACTACATATGCAGTATCTGAAGTTAAACAATCTACTATCTTTCCTTTACCTTCATCACCCCATTGTGTTCCCAATATTACAATATTTTTATTCATATATTTATTGTACCTATTAAAATTAAATATTTTCGCTGTTGTATTTTAAATTATCGCTGTTCAATATTAATCATTTTATTCATATATTGAAAAAATTCATTATCTGAATCGACTAACATAATATTTCCCTTGTTTTTAAAACTGTTTTCATATGCACGTAAACTACGAATGAAAAAATAAAAATCTGGTTCTTTGCTAAAATTTTCTGCAAATAACTTTGTTACTTCAGCTTCCCCTTTACCTTTAATTATTAAAGCTTCTTTTTGTGCTTCTGATAATATTATAGATGCTTTGTAATCTGCTGTTGCACGTATTTTTTCAGCTTGTTCTTGTCCTTGAGAACGTTGACTTCTAGCCACTGCTTCTCTTTCAGCTCTCATTCGATTGTATATCGCATCAGAAACTTCAAGAGGCAAATTAATTTGTTTAATGCGAACATCTACCACGTGAATACCTAATGCATTCATGCTATTCACATTAATCAAAGAAGCTTTTTCTGAATTAATACTTCCCTTATTTAATGAATTTAAAACATCGGTAGTTAATCTTCCTCTCGAATCAGTTACAATTTCTCTAACATTTAGACGACCTATTTCAGAACGTAATCGATCACTAAATTTTCTTTTTAATAACAATTCAGCTTGAAAAATATCTCCTCCACCTGTAGCAAGATAATAACGACTGAAATCATTAATTTGCCATTTTATATAGGAATCAACAATCAGATCTTTTTTTTCTTTTGTTACAAAACGATCAGCTTGATTATCCATAGTATGAATTCGCGAATCTAACATTTTAACTGTTTCTAAAAATGGCAGCTTAAAATGCAAACCAGGATTGTATACTACTGTTTTTTTTTCATTATTACGCAAAACTTTTCCGAACTGTAAAACAATACCACATTCTCCTTCTTTAACAATGAAAAAAGACGAAGACAATAAAAGAAATAAAATACTTGTTAGAAAAATAAAGATTTTATTCATATTCATTCTCTCTCTATATTTTTAAGATCACTTCGAATGGAATTAATACGACGTTGTTCTAAAATATTATTAGGAGACAATGATGAAAAATAATTAATATTTTTTTCTTTCTTATTAGAATTATTTTTATTAATCTCAATATTATTTTTAATATTTTTATTGATTGATTCTACATGAGAGAAAAATTTGTCTAAAGACAAAAAAAATGCTGAATTATTTTTTTTATCAATAAATATTTTTTTATTGTTACTTAATAATCTTTCCATAGATTCTATATAAAGACGTTTTAAAGTTATTTTTTTAGCCATTTTGTATTGAGGTAAAATTTGAGAGAAGCGGGAAACTTCCCCTTGAGCTTTTAATATTATACGTGAAGAATATGCTCGAGCTTCTTCTAAAATTCTTTGTGCTCGACCATGAGCTCTGGGTTGTACTTCATTTGAATAAGCTTCAGCTTCACGTACATATTGTTCGCGATTTTCACGTGCTGCAATCGCATCATCAAAAGCAGCTTTCACTTCTTCAGGAGGACGAGCTGTTTGAAAATTAACATCTAATATTGTAATACCCATCTTATATGGTTTAATTGTTTCTTCAATTTCCTTTTGAGTATCACTTCTCACTAATGTTCTCCCTTCTGTTAAGACTCGATCCATACTTGAATGTCCAATTACACCTCTTAGCGCACTATCTGTTGCTTGACGCAAACTGTCATCTGGATAACAGACAGAAAAAAGATAATCAGCAGGATTAGTTATTTTATATTGTACATTCATTTCAACACGAACCACGTTTTCATCTGAAGTTAACATTATACCTGAAGTGGCTAATTCACGTACTGTTTCAACGTTTACCGCTTTGACTTCATTAAAAAAAACAGGTCTCCAATTCAATCCGGGTTGAACTAAATGACTAAATTTACCGAAACTAGTGACCACCCCTCTTTCAGCTTCTTTAATAGTATAAAAACCACTGGCACACCAAATAAAAAAACTTATAAACATCATTATTAAAAAGGGATGAATTATTTTTTTTGGTGAATGTGAAGAATTAGTGTTTCTAACAATAATATTTCTGAGACTATATAAAAAATTTTTTATATCTGATATAGTATTTTTCTTTTCATGTTTATTATCTGAACAGTTTTTATTATTACTGTCCTCATTCCCCCATGGATCAGATTCAGGTTTATTATCATTTGGTTTATTCCAAACCATCTTATGCCTCATTTATTAGTTTTTGCTAAAATAAATTTTAAAAAATTAAGCTAATATATTTTCGTAGTCACATTTCAAAAACCTGTTATAAAAATAATATATCTTCTGTTATTTTAGAAGAAATTTATTTTTTATAAAAATTATGAAAGCTATTAAAAAAACACATTTTTTGAAGAATATTTAATACTTTTCCAACTAAAATATCAGGAGAAGAATTATATAATATTTTATTGATATTTTTCCATTTCTTAAGCCATGTTAATTGATGTTTAGCAAGTTTTCTTGTAGCATATATTGTTTTATTAAACATTTCTTTATAACTATGCTTATATTCAAGATATTCCCACATTTGACGATACCCTATACATCGAATAGATGGTAAATTTATATGCAAATCTCCTCTTAAAAAGAGAATTTCTACCTCTTTTTGAAAACCCAAAATCAACATTTTTTTAATACGAAGTTCAATTTTTTTATTTAGCCATTCTTTATTCGGAGGGATAATTGCAAATTGAAAAATATCATATGGTAATTTATATTTTGTATTTTTTTTTAGATCCGTTAAACTTTTTCCACAAAGATAAAAAACCTCTAAAGCTCTTATTAACCTTTGAAAATCATTCTTGTGAATTCGACTAGCAGAGATGGGATCTATTGATTCTAGTTTTTTATGTAAAAAATTTTTTTCATTGCTTTTTTTTAATAAAAATTCACGAATTTTTATATTAGATGATGGTAAAATAGATAATCCATTCAGTAATATATGATAATAAAACATTGTTCCGCCAACAAGCAAAGGTATTTTTCCTAATTTAACAATATCATCAATTTCTTTTAAAACATCTTTTTTAAATTCTGCTGCTGAATAATTTTCAATTGGATCCCTAATATTCAATAAACGATGAGGATGATTAGATAAATTAAAAAAACTCGGCTTATCCGTTCCGATATCCATTCCACGATAAACTAGCGCAGAATCCACACTAATTAATTCTACTGGCAAGTATTTTCTCAGACGAATAGCAAGTTGACTTTTTCCACAAGCTGTTGGTCCCATTAAAAAAATAACAATAGGTTTTTTTTTTTATACAAGTTCATATTTTTAAAATACACAATGCTGTATTAATATTTATTTTTTGTAATAATTTTGATGGAGGATTAGCTAACAATAAAGGAAAATAATATTCTATTTCTAACAACACTAAAATTCCATCAATGCGAGTCCAATTTTTTAACTCTATAAAAACATTAAGATAAAACCAATGAATTATTTCTGAAATTAAAATTTTTTCTTTAAGAAATAAAAACGAAAAAAAATCTAATATTTTTAAATAAAGATTTCTTTTTTTTAGAAAAACAGGAATAGAAGTTAAAATAACATATTTTTTTTTAAAAATTAAACAAAATCCAATTTTTAACAATATTTCTTTATTTTTTAATAAAATAAAATATTCTTGAGAAGTTAAATTAATTTTAATATGGCTCAAACAGTGTCTAGGTATAATTTTTTTTCTAATATTTTTTTTTAATTTTTGTTTTCTTAATATTCCTTTAGCTAAAGGGAAAGAAATCAATGAAAAATTATCTTTCTTGTAAAGCAAACCATAATACTTCCGCACAATTATCAATAATTTTCCAATAGAACATTGATATTTTTCTGAATAATTATTTGATTTTAAATTACTGTGTTTTTTTTTTGCATATATTTTTTCAAAAACATTTTGTTTTAATGAAAATAAAGGCATTGATGTCGAAAAAATATGATTTAAAAAATATAAATTAGATTGTTTTTGTTGATCTACTCGTATTGTTTTTTTACATGAAAAATGTTCTAGAAAAAATTTTTTTTTGATCTTTTTTAGATTATCTAAAATAATTTCATAAATAAATGCATGAATTATATCAGGCTGATGAAATTTAATTTCATTTTTAGTTGGGTGAATATTAATATCAATATTGTTAGGTGAAATTTTGAGATATAAAACAAATGATATATTTGTTTTTCCTGATATTTTATAATAAGCAGAACGAACAGCATTAATAAAAACATTATTATAAACATATCGATTGTTAACATAACAATATTGAACATTTTTTGATTTTTTAATAAGATATGGATTAAATATCCATCCAAAAAAAATCATATTATTCTGTTTTTCTTCTATTTTTATAAATTGATTTATATCAACTAAATTAAATACATCTTTTAACCTGTTAATTTCATTTTTTTTGTCATTAATAGAATTATATTGTATAATTAAATTATTGTTATGTTTAAGAGAAAAATTAATATTGAAATGAGATAAAGATATTGTTTTTACTACTTTGCAAATTTTTAAAAATTCTAATTTTTTATTTTGTAAAAATTTAAGACGAACCGGAATATTATAAAATAAATTCTCTACTATAATAGTAGTACCTTGCGGGTGTGCTATTGGTTGTAAAACAAAACAATTATTAGAAAATCCTTCTAAATATATCTTCGAAGCTACTGTTTGAAATTTAGTAGAAGAGATTAAAGTTAATCTTGAAACTGCTCTGATACTAGCTAATGCTTCTCCTCGAAATCCAAAAGTAGTAAGTGTATCCAAATCTGATAATGAACTAATTTTGCTAGTAGCATGATGAGAAACGGCAAGTAACAAATCTTTTTTTTCAATACCACAACCATCATCTCTTAGTATTATAGATTGAAAACCACTTTTTTCAATTAAAATATCAATGTTTTTTGAACCAGCATCTATACTATTTTCTATGATTTCTTTAATAACAGAAGCTGGACGTTCAATAACTTCCCCAGCGGAAATTTGACTTGATAAATCAGATGGTAATATACGAATTGGCATTACCTTATTCTCTAAATTTATTTAAAACACTATTTGTAAAAAATTAAATTATATTCTGAAATAATAAAATCTATTGCTTGACTATCTATAGGCAAACCACAAATCTCAATCAAAGTACTTTTTAGGCCTTGTTTTTTTATCAAAGATGAAATTTTCATTGATTCTATATCATTTGGATTTTGATAATAAATTGCTGCTGCAATACCTTTAATTAAATTTAAATAAGGTGTTTGATATTTGATAGCACCTAGAAGAGGTTTTATTAAACGTTCTTTTTTCCTTAATTTTTGCAATGGATTTCTTGCTATTCGTTCAAGTTTATCTGATAAAAAAGGATTTTCAAAACGTGAAAAAATTTTTTTGATATAAGATAAATGATTATTTTTATTAAAATTATAACGTTTTATTAAAACTAATCCACTTTCTTTCATAGCCGATCTTACAATCACTCGTATTTCTTTATCTGACATAGCTTCTTGTATGGTTTTATATTTTTTCATCAAACCCAAATAAGCTGCTATAGCATGTCCAGTATTTAATGTAAATAATTTTCTTTCTATAAAAGCGTTTAAATTATCACTTACCTTCATATCAATTATTTTAGGTACTATCCCTTTAAATTGAGTAATATTAACAATCCATTCTTTAAAATTTTCAGCAATTAAAAACAAAGATTTTTTTTGTTCAAAAGAGGGTATGATTGTATCAATGCTGCAGTCTACAAAACCAATATATTGACTTAAATATTCATGATATTTTATAGGTAATTTTTTAAGAATTTCTTTTTTTAAAAAAGAAGTTGCTTTAACTTTGTTTTCACAGGCAATAATATTGAGCGGATTGACAGATTTATTTTTAATTTTTAATATTATTCCAGTAACGATAATTAAAGCAATTTTATTCAATGCACCGGGACCTACTGCAGTAGTAATTAAATCAACAGAAGCAATTATTTTTGTAATTTTTGAATTGTTAGAATTTATAGCACTTACTTTTTTAACATTGACAATTTTATTTTGATCAGAACCTATTATTTTGACAGAATATTCTTTCTTATCATTAATAGCATCAACTATATCTTGATTGATATCAGAAAAAATAACATTAAAACCTGATTCTGATAATGTTTTCCCAATAAAACCACGCCCAATATTTCCAGCTCCAAAATGTAGCGCTTTCATAAATGAGTCCAATAAAATTTTATAAGTAAAAAATATTAGATTAAATTTTTTTAATAGTTAAAAGTGATAGTGCTTCTTTTACATTGGTAGTACTAGATAATTTTTTTATTGTATCTTCATTATCTAATGCATTAGTAATATTGCTTACAACCATAATATGCTCATTATTTTTAGCTGCAATTCCAATAACAAGATAAGCAATATCATTTTCTTCTTCTCCGAAATGAACACCTTTCGGAAATTGACAAAAAATTACTCCAGTTTTTAATACAGAATCTTTTGATTCAATAGTTCCATGTGGCAATGCTATTGATTCTCCTAACCAAGTAGAAGCCATCTTCTCTCTTTCCAACATTGAATTAATATAATCTGGTTTAACATAACCTTGTTTTACTAAATTTTCACCAACAATATTAATTGCTTCTTCTTTATTTTTTGCGTATTGATTCAGAAAAATATTTTTTTCGCTCAACTGAAATAAATTATTTATTTTTTCTTTTTTTTGTGTATTTGAAGAATTAATATAATTATTTTCTAAATCAGTTATATTTTCTATTAATTTTTTTACTAAATTATCATAAAAACTATTATTAAGAAAGTTTTTTAAAGATATATGCTGAGCGTATGGTGCATATTCTTGAGCCCGATGTGTTAAATTTTGATGTGTAATTACTAAATCTGAATTTCTCGGTAATACATTGATTGCCATATTTAAAACAGAAATGTGATTCAAATTAGCATCTTTTACTTTTTTACGCAGAATACTTGCGCCCATTGCACTAGATCCCATTCCTGCATCACAAGCAATAATAATAGTTTTAACACTGCTAAATTGAATATTATTAATATGATCTTTTGATGTTTTTAAATTTAAATCATTCTTTTTTTTATTAAAAATATTTTGATTATATTTTTTAATATTGTGAAATTGAAATTTCAATAATACAGAAGAACTTATAAAGGAAACTATAAAAGAAGAAAAAATTGCAATAATATTAGAAACATAAAAACCTTTAGGAGTCATGGCTAAAATAGATAAAATAGAACCTGGTGATGCTGCTGAAATTAAACCGCCATGTAACAAAACAAGCATAAAAATACCACTCATACCACCTAAAATAACAGAAATAATTAATTTTGGTTTGATTAAAACATAGGGAAAATAAATCTCATGAACTCCTCCTAAAAATTGAATTATTGCTGCTCCTCCAGAAGATTTAGACAATTCACCTTTTCCGAAAAAAAACCACGCTATTAATACACCTAATCCCGGACCTGGATTAGATTCAATTAAAAAAAAGATAGAATTGTTTTTATTTAATACATCTTGAATGCCCAGAGGAGAAAAAATTCCATGATTAATTGCATTATTTAAAAAAAATATTTTAGCTGGTTCTATGATTATAGAAATAAAAGGCAGCAAATTGTATGATACAATAATTTTTATTAATCTTCCTAAGAAAAAAGAAATCCATTGAATAAATGGACCAATTGTAAAAAATGAAATAATCGCTAATAAAATTCCAAGTATAGCAACAGAAAAATTATTCACTAACATTTCAAAACCATTTTTGATTTTGTTTTCTATTTTTTGATCGAAATATTTTATAACCCATCCGCCTAAAGGACCTGCAATCATCCCGCCTAATAATGTTGGTATATTAGTACTAGTAATTACTCCTATAGTAGTTATACTGCCTACTAATCCTCCTCTGGAACCAGCAATTAAACTGCCTCCAGTATGTCCAATCAAAATAGGTAAAAGATAAAAAACAGTAGGTGATATTAATTTTTCTAAAGTTTTATTCGGCTGCCATCCTAATGGCATGAATAAAGCAGTCATCATTCCCCATGCAATAAAAATACTTATATTAGGCATTATCATATTACTTAAAAAACGACCAAAATTTTGTATTTTTAATTTCATTAATATTAACATAATAACCACTCATATTCTTGAAAAATAAAATTTAAAAACTTTTAATGTATTTTTTCATTTTAATATTTTTTTAAACAAACAATAGTTTTATATCTTGAAAGATTTATAAAAATTAATAAGACCTTCAGTTGAAGAATCATAATATCCATTTTTAACGTTAGTATTTAAATAATTATAAATATTTTGAGATAGTTCTTTTCCTATTTCAACACCCCATTGATCAAAACTAAAAATATTTAATATATAACCTTGAACAAAAATTTTATGTTCATACAAAGAAATTAATGAACCTAAATTATAAGGAGTGATTTTCCGAATTAAAATAGAGTTAGTAGGTTGATTTCCTTCGCATATTTTAAAGGGTAAAATTCTATTTATATCCTTTTTATTTTTATTAGATAGTATTAATTCATTTAAAAGAGAATCTCTAGATTTACCAAAAGCCAATGCTTTTGTTTGAGCAAAAAAATTAGATACTAATTTTACATGATGATCATTTAAATTATTATGTGAAAAAATTGGAGCAATAAAATCACAAGGAATTAATTTTGTTCCTTGATGTATTAATTGATAAAACGCATGCTGACCATTAGTACCAGGTTCACCCCAAATAATAGGCCCGGTCTGATAATTTATCTTTTCTCCATTCCTATTAATTGATTTTCCATTAGATTCCATATTAGATTGCTGAAAATAAGCAGCAAAACGATGCATATATTGATCATATGGAAATATAGCTTCGGTTTCAGAATTAAAAAAATTAGTATACCAAATACTGATTAAAGCTAATAATACTGGAATGTTTTCATGGTAATCAGAATTATAAAAATGATTATCCATAGCATGAGCACCATCTAAAAATTTCTCAAAATTGTCAAATCCAATAGATAATATTATAGATAATCCCGCTGAGGACCATAATGAAAAACGACCACCTACCCAATCCCAGAATTTAAAAATATTATTAATATTAATTCCGAATTTTAAAGCATTTTTTATATTAGCTGATAAAGCAAAAAAGTGCTTATCCAAAGAATTTTTATCTTTTGAATAATATAAAAACCATTTTTTTGCACTATATGCATTAGTTATTGTTTCATCTGTTGTAAATGTTTTAGAGGCAATTAAAAAAATAGTTGTTTCAGGATTTACTTTTTTTAAAACTTCAGTTAAATGCGTACAATCTATATTGGAAACATAATGCATATTTAAATGATTTTTATATGGACGAAGTGCTTCAGTAACCATATATGGTCCTAAATCAGAACCACCGATACCAATATTTACAACATCAGAAATAGATTTTCCTGTATAACCTTTCCATTGTCCATTGATGATTATTTCTGAAAATTTTTTCATTTTTTCAAGTAAGAAATTAATCTCTAACATAACATTGCAGTTATCTACTATAATAGGACGATTAGTTCTATTACGTAATGCTATATGCAATACAGAACGATTTTCTGTCTTATTTATTTTTGAACCAGAAAACATTAATTCTATAGCGGATTTTACATTAACTTCTTTAGCTAAATCTAGTAAATATGTTAAAGTTTCATCATTAATACGATTTTTTGAAAAATCAATTAACATTTCATTTTCAAATAAAATTGAGAATTTTTTAAATCGATTTGAATCCAATAAAAAAAAATCTCTTAAGTGAATGTTTTTTATTTTTTTAAAATGATCTTTTAAATCTCGATAAGATTTAGTATTGTCAAAATTTATATTTTTCATTAAATAATTTATCTCTCTTAAAAAAGTATAATAATTTTTTTAAAAACTAAAATTTATATTACAAAAAAGATTATTTTTTAACACTTTAAAAATTTATAATTATTTAATTCTATTATTTTATTTTAGATTATTTATTATACTAAAAAACATGTTTTAAAAATTAAAATATTTTATATATAATTAACATATATAGTATAAAATTTAAATAAAAAAAATAATTAAGAAAATTATAAAATTAATAATTGAATAATTCTTATAATTCTCTTTTTAAATCAAGCGTTATATAAAATAAAACAACTTAATCATCATAGAAAAAATCATGAAAATTAACAAAAAAAATTTGATTTGGATAGATTTGGAAATGACCGGATTAAATCCTAAAATACATCGAATTATTGAAATTGCGACATTAATTACAGATACCAACTTAAATGTTATTTCAGAAGGACCAGTAATTCCTATATATCAAAAAACAGAACAGATCTTACTAATGGACAAATGGAACGCAAAAATACATGAAAAGAATGGATTAATAAAACGAGTTCAAAAAAGTGTGTATGATGAAAAAAAAGCAGAACTTAAAACTATATTATTTTTAAAAAAATGGGTCCCTATTCAATCCTCTCCAATGTGTGGTAATAGTATCGCACAAGATCGCAGATTTTTATTCCAGTATATGCCAAAATTAGAAAATTATTTTCATTATAGATATATAGATGTTAGTACTCTAAAAGAATTAGCTTGTCGCTGGAATCCATTGATATTGAAAAAATTTAAAAAAAATAACAATCATAGAGCACTAGAAGATATTCGTGAATCTATAAGAGAACTAGATTTTTATAAAAAAAAATTTTTAAGATTTAAATAAAAAAATAATTTTTTAGAAAAGAAAGCTTGAAAAATATTTCTTATCTATATAAAATATCATTTTATTCACCAAATTTTCAACGTATTATTGCGGGAATAGCTCAGTTGGTAGAGCACAACCTTGCCAAGGTTGGGGTCGCGAGTTCAAATCTCGTTTCCCGCTCCAATCTTGCATATAAAAAATATTATTTCAAATAATAAAATAGATTCCATAAAAATTTTTGTTTGAAAAATACAAGATAATATTGTTTTTAAATTAAATCTAAAATATATAAGAATGTAAAAAAATTAAGGAAAATTTATGATTTTTTCTTATAAATGGATAGTATTTTTGTTTTTTTTATGTGCATTTCAAGTAGGCCAAGTCGGGGCTGGTAACAAAAATAAAAATTTTTTTAAAAAAAATGATTCAAAAGAAAAACAAAATTTTTTTTTAAAAAAATTAGTTTGGTACAAAATAAAAAAATATATAAAAAAAATCAAGTTTTTAAAAAAATTGATTTTTATATAAAAAAAAATCCGTCTATTAATAATATTAATTCATTAAAAAAAATCACATTAATAATAGATGCAGGACATGGCGGACATGATCCTGGAGCAATTGGATTTAAAGGATTACAAGAAAAAAAAGTAAATATTGAAATAGCACTTCGACTAAAAAAATTATTAAATAACGATAGCATGTTTCATACAATTTTAACTCGTAAAAATGATTCTTATCTTTCATTAAAAAAAAGAAAACAATTTCTTAAAACAAAACATGCAAATTTATTAATTTCTATTCATGCTAATTCTTCTAAAAAACAATATGTATCGGGAGCATCAGTATGGATAATATCAAAAAATAGAATGAATCGTGAAATTAATGATTACTTGAAAAAACAATCAACTATAATTTTTTCTAAAAAAATTGAAAGTATTTTAAATGAAAATAAAAATGATTTTTTTTTAAAAAAAACTATTTTAGATTTGCAATCTAATGATTTTCAAAAAATAGAATTAAACTTATGCAAAAAAATACTAGAACAACTGAAAAAAAATACAAAATTAAATAAAACATATCCAAATTATGCTAGTTTTAGTATACTGAGCTCTATTAACACACCTTCCATATTAATAGAAACTGGTTTTATTACAAATTTTTCAGAAGAAAAAAAATTAAGAACTGCTGATTATCAAAACAAAATCGCTAATGCTATTTATGTAGCTCTTAAGAATTATTTTAATAATTCCTCTGAATTTTAAAAGAAAATATGTTTTAAAAATTCTAGCTTTAAGATTCAAACATCTTAAATTTTAAATTTAGATGATTAAATCTTAAAAATATTAATTATAAAAAGAAAAAATCATTTTAATTAAATTCTTTCTTCGTAAATTTAAATCGTTTTTTAAATCTTTCAACACGGCCTCCAGTATCAATAACTCTTTGTTTCCCTGTATAGAATGGATGACATTTTGCACATATATCTAAATTTAGATCATGATTAATAGTAGAAAAAACTTCAATTATGTTCCCACAAGAACAAGTAGC
Source organism: Buchnera sp. (in: enterobacteria) (assembly GCF_056343165.1). NCBI lineage: Bacteria > Pseudomonadati > Pseudomonadota > Gammaproteobacteria > Enterobacterales > Erwiniaceae > Buchnera > Buchnera sp. (in: enterobacteria). The sequence goes on from NZ_JBWHTS010000001.1 coordinate 70,373, forward strand.
TGTTATCTTAGAATAATGAGGATGGATTTTTTTTTTCATAATAAAATATTCCTAAATAAAATTTAAACATCTACATTTATTATACCGGTATTAATATATTAATACTAAAAAATTATCAATTTTATTCGTAAAATAATACGTAAAAATATATGTATAATAATAAAAAAAAAATTAATCCTATTTATTTTAATAAGAAAAAAAAAAAAATAAGTTCATATATATATTTATTTTTAATATTTATGTTTATTTTCTTTTTTTATCTAAATATAAGTTCTAAAAAATCTTCTGAAATAACAAAAAAAAATCTTATAAAAAACAGTAAAGATGATAATGCATTACCTCCTAAACCAAAAGAAAAATGGAAATATGTTGATATATTAGAAAATTTGTAAAATGCATGTTTTTTAAAAATCAATTAGAGTCAACTATTAAATTTTTATATAATTAAATAAATTATTTCGAAAGTATTTTAGCAAAATATTTTAAAAATAATATAAAGAAAAATCATATTCTATTTTTAAAATAAAATAGATAATTACATCTTATATAAAATATTTTTATGTTTATATAAGAAAATAAAAATATTATTTTAAAGAGGCTTTTCTTGTGACCACAATATTAAGCGTAAGATTAAAAAATAAAGTAGTAATTGGAGGTGATGGACAAGCAACTTTAGGTAATACAATTATGAAAAGTAATGTAAAAAAAATTAGATCTTTATATCATGGAAAAGTAATTGCTGGTTTTGCAGGAGGTACCGCAGATGCATTTACTTTATTCGAAATGTTTGAAAAAAAATTAGCCATGTATCAAGGTCAATTACAACGTGCAGCTATTGAATTAGCAAAAGACTGGCGATCTGATAGAATGTTAAGAAAACTTGAGGCTTTATTAGCAGTTGCAGATAAAGAGACTTCTTTAATAATCACAGGAAATGGAGACGTAATACAACCAGAAGATGACTTAATAGCTATAGGATCAGGTGGTTCTTATGCTCAATCTTCTGCTCGAGCATTAATAGATAATACTAATTTAGATGCAAATGAAATTGTAAAAAAATCATTAAATATTGCTGCTAATATTTGTATATATACAAATCATACTTTCACTATAAAAGAACTATTTTCAGAAAAATAAGGATTATCTCTATGTCTGAAATGACTCCTCCTCAAATTGTTTCTGAACTTGATAAATTTATTATTGGTCAAGAAAAAGCAAAAAGAGCAGTATCTATTGCATTAAGAAATCGTTGGCGCCGTATGCAGTTGAATAGTGAACTTCGTCATGAAATCACTCCTAAAAATATTTTAATGATTGGACCGACAGGAGTGGGAAAAACAGAAATTGCAAGACGTTTGGCTAAATTAGCAAATTCTCCTTTTATTAAAGTAGAAGCTACTAAATTTACTGAAGTAGGATATGTTGGAAAAGAAGTAGATTCAATTATTCGCGATTTAACTGATGCTGCAATAAAAATGATTCGAATTAAAAATATTGAAAAAAATAAAATTCGAGTAGAAGAAATAGTAGAAGAAAAAATTTTAGATGTTCTTGTTCCTAGACCTAAAAAAAATTGGGCAGAACATGAAAAAAATGAAAGTCTTTCAAAAACAATTCAAATATTTAGAAAAAAATTACGCGAAGGTGTTTTAGATGAGAAAGAAATAGAGATAAATGTATTAGCAACTACTATGGGTGTTGAAATAATGGCACCTCCAGGTATGGAAGAATTAACTAGTCAACTGCAATCTTTATTTCAGAATCTAGGAGGACATAAAAAAAATAGCAGACGACTTAAAATTAAAGATGCCATTGTACTCTTAACAGAAGAAGAAGCGGCTAAATTAATTAATCAAGAAGAAATAAAAAAAGAAGCTATTAATGCAGTTGAACAAAACGGAATAGTTTTTATCGATGAAATTGATAAAATATGTAAAAGAGGTGATTCTTCCGGACCAGATATTTCACGAGAAGGTGTTCAAAGAGATTTACTTCCGTTAGTTGAAGGTTGTACTGTTTCTACTAAACACGGGATGGTTAAAACAGATCATATCTTATTTATTGCATCTGGAGCATTTCAAACATCCACGCCCTCTGATTTAATTCCTGAACTACAAGGACGTCTTCCAATTAAAGTTGAATTACAAGCACTTACTATTGATGATTTTGAGAAAATTTTAACTGAACCTGCGGCATCTATCACTGCACAATATAAAGCGCTCATGGAAACAGAAGGTGTACATATTAATTTTACGAAAGAAGGAATACGGAACATTGCGGAAGCGGCTTGGAAAGTTAACGAATCTATGGAAAATATTGGAGCTCGACGGTTACATACTGTATTAGAAAAATTAATGGAAGATATATCGTTTAATGCCAGTGATAATAAAGGAAATACAGTTGAAATTAATTCGAATTATGTAGGAGAACATTTAGATCAACTGATATCCAATGAGGATCTTAGCCGTTTTATTTTATAGTTTTTATTTAAAATATTTATCCATTGTTATTCTTTATAAAATGGATGAATATTTTTTACATTATAAAAAATAAATTTAAATTAATTTAAAATTGCTATTGAAAAAATCAAATGAGACCTTAATATAAAATAAAACATTCATTAATTTTTTATAAAAAAATTTAAATCATAAAAAATTGTATAATAAAAATAATTCGGAGGAGTTTACTATGTCTTATCGTTCTCTTTCATTTATTCCAAATTTTAATGATCATAATGTTTTTTCAAATAGATTTAATCAAATAGATAAAATGTTTAGCACCTTAACAGGAGAAAAACCAATATCTGACACACCAGCATATAATCTATGTCAAATAAATGAAATTAAATATCAGTTGACACTTAGCATTCCCGGATACAAAGAAGAAGAATTAGATATATCTGTACATAACAACCAATTGTCTATTCAAGGTAAAAAAGAAGATATAAAAAAACACGATAATGAAGAATCTTATAAATGGTTTCATAAAGGTATAATGTTTAATAATTTTTCTTTAAGTTTTAATTTAGACCATAAAATTAAAGTAAAAAAAGCAGAATTATCTTTAGGTTTGTTAAAATTAGATTTTGAATGCAATGTTCCAGAAGAAGAAAAACCTAAAAAAATTTCAATTAATGTTCCTGATGATACTAAAAAAATTGATAAAAAATAAAAATATAAAAATCAAATATCACTGTGCTTATGATAATAAGTACAGTGATTTGTATACAATTATCGAGAATAATTAATGAATCCGTGGATTGATGCAGATGTTTTAATGATAAAAAGATGGACTAAAAATTTATTTAGTCTTTTTTTAAATGCTCCAATAGAAACTTTTCATGCAGGACAATTTACTAAATTAGCTTTATATAATAGCAATCTTCTAGGAAAAAATAAAATTCAAAGAGCATACTCATACGTCAATGCTCCGAGTGAAAACAATTTAGAAATTTATATTGTTCGCGTGCTAAATGGACAACTAAGTAATTTACTATATAATCTTGAAAGTGGTGATAAAATTCTTATTAAAAAAAAATCATCTGGTTTTTTTATTATAGATGAAATACCAGATTGTGAAATATTATGGATGTTTGCTACAGGTACAGGTATAGGTCCTTATTGTTCTATTTTAAAAGAAGCTAAGAATATTGATAGATTTAATCATATTGTTTTAATACACGCAGTACGATATCAAAATGAATTAACTTATTTACCCTTAATGAAAGAATTATGTGAAAAATACAATGGAAAGTTAAAAATTCAAACCATCACTAGTAGAGAAGAAAATAAAAATTCGTTAACTGGTAGAATACCTTTTTTATTAAAAAATAAAATATTAGAAAAAAAAATTGGTCTCTCCATAAATCATTGCAGTTCACATGTCATGTTATGTGGAAACCCTAATATGGTAAAAGATACATTTTTATTTTTAAAAAATAACAGGAATATGGAAAAACATTTACGGCGCAAAACAGGAAATATTACCATGGAAAATTACTGGTGAAATAATTTTTATTTCATTTCAACAACGATCTATTGGGAACGAGATGACTTCATGAATACTTTTTTTATTTAAAATTAACATAATTAATCGATCTAAACCTATTGCGACTCCCGAACAAGGAGGTAAACCAGAATGTAAAGCATTTAGAAATAAATCATCTATTTTGTGTATTGGACGATTCATAAAAAAACGTTCTTTGTTGTCTTTAATAAAACGTTTTTTTTGTTCGTTCGGATCTGTTAGTTCATAAAAACCATTTCCTAGTTCTATTCCCTTAAAAAAAATTTCAAATCTTTCTGATATACGAGAATCTTTTTTATTAATAGCAGCAAGTGATGCTTGTCCTGACGGAAAATGATAAACAAACAAAGGTTTGTTTTTTCCTAAATTAGGTTCAATTTTTAGTGTAAACAATAATTGTATAAATTTATTTAAATCATTTTCAAGATAAGTTAAATGATCTAATTTTAGTTCTTTAGATATTTTATTTAATTCTGATAAATTAGTACATAAAGGATCTATTTTTAAAAAATTTATAAATAAATTTTGATAAGAAATTTTATCTGATTTATCAGATTTTAATATTATCTGAAGAAATTTATCTATTTCTTTAATAAATTTTTTCATTGAGTAAAAAGGTTGATACCATTCTAACATAGTAAATTCAGGATTATGATATCGACCTGATTCTTCATTTCTAAAACTATGACAAATCTGATATATAGGTCCACTTTCTGATGCTAATAAACGTTTCATATGATATTCTGGACTAGTTGTTAACCACAACTTTAACTTATCAATATTATTTAAAGAAAAATAATTAGTTTCAAACGATACTAAATTTACATCAGTCACTGTTGAACGTGATAGAATTGGAGTTTCTACTTCAAGAACATTTTTTTTAGAAAAAAACGAACGAATATCAGAAATGATATTAGATCTTTTAATTAAATTTTTAATAGAAGCACTAGGCTTCCAGATTGTTTTTTTCATTTTAATTTTTTTACAATATATTAAAGTTTGGAAAATTTATTTATAAACAGAACAAAAAAATAATAATATGAATAAAATAGCAATATATCCAGGTACTTTTGATCCAATTACATATGGACACTTAGATATTATAACACGCGCAACAAAAATATTTGATAATATAATCATTGCAATTTCTAGTAATTTTAAAAAAAAACCAATTTTTAATTTAAAAGAACGAATCGAATTAGCTCAAATAGTTACTCATCATCTAAAAAATGTAAAAAAAATACTTGGATTTGACGATCTACTTGCTAACTTAGCAAAGCAAGAAAAAGCCAGTATTTTAATTAGAGGAGTCAGAACAATATTTGATTTTGATTATGAAATAAAATTAGCTGCTATAAACAAACAAATTTATCCAGATTTAGATAGTATTTTTTTACTTTCCTCACAAGAAGTGTCTTTTATATCTTCATCTTTTGTTAAAGAAATAGCAAAATATAAGGGCAATATAAAACCTTATCTTCCAGAAAAAGTTCATTCTGCATTATTAAGAAAAATTAATAAAGATCCTATGAAATAAATATTTTTTAATTTAAAATAGCAGGGTATTTAATATACCCTGCTATTTTTTAATAAAATTAATAATATTTATTTCATAAAATGCGAATATTTTATTATTGGTAAATTATCTGGAGGAAGAATTACAGTTGCACGTATTCCAAAAGATTTATATTTCTGAATACAATTATCATTATTTGCATCTAAATCAGATAAATTCGTAGCAACTAATTTGATTGCACCATCATTTAAAAAATTTATTTTATAAACATTTCGTGAGTTTTTTATTTTATATTGATTGATTTTTGGATTTTCAGAAAGTAATTGAAGATAAGATTGATACAAAAAATTTTGATTTGCGTATATTGAAATCAATTTTTGAGATTCAGTATTCGGTATTATTTCTTTAAAACTTTCTAACATTTGATTACGATTGCTCATGGGAATAAAATTATCGTCTATAACAAAAAGAGATGGATTAGAATCATTCATAAATTTTTCATCTAAATCATTAAATAATTTTAAATATTCATATTTACTTTGAAATTTTTGAATTGTAGATCTAATATTATAAAATGAATCAGATTGGCTTGAAACTCTCCATACACCATCACTAATAAAATTACGATAATAAGATTCTTGAATATTTTTACTTATTCTTTTTCTAAAATTTTCATCTGTTCTTAATATACTTTTTCTTCCTTCTAAGTCAAAATCATCTGATGTTTGAAAAGGATAATAATCATTTTCATTTTTAGGTTTAGGGATTGGAGTAAAAAGATCGGGAAATGAACTTTGATATTCAGGATGACGAGGGTTGCCATTTAATTTGTTGACAATTTTTATTCTACCTTGATATCTAATTTTTTCAATAATGGCTCTCATATAAATTTTTGACGACTCAATGCTTCTTTTAAGTTGCTCAATATATTCAGATAAAGAAGTAGTCGATTCAGGATTTAAATCTAGTTTTTTATGAGTGTTATCCGATGAAAAAAATATTTTCTTAAATGTCGTACCATTAAATAGATTTATAGTTTCTGTTTTAACAGTTTCATAAGTTGTTACAACTGTGTTCTGTATTGTTTCAAGAATTTTTTCAGCTATTTCAAAAATATCAAAATCTAAAGATTTTCTATTAGAAAATCCTATTTTATTTTCAGAAAAGTTTGATTGAGATTGTTCAGGAATTTTTTTTTGATCAAATTATTTTGACTTGCTTCATTATTATTTTTTTCTATTTCATATTTTTTGAAAATAGCTTGTTCCATTTTTTTTTGCATTATATTTAATAAAATTAATGAGCTTTTATATGAATTCTCTAGATCCATTAATTCTTTTTTATCTGCAAAATCATTTACTTTATTAGTATTTTTTCTATTGTATTTTTCAGATTTATTATTTTTTTTTATTTTTAATATGTTTTTTATAGCATTTTCGTAAATATCTATTTTATTTGCATATTTTTTGTTTGCTATATCTATATTAAATAAAAAATTAAATGACATAATATTTTTGTCCTTTTTTTGAATGATTTTTTAATATATTTTAAAAATATTTTGTTAAAATTAAATATACAAAAAATTATTAATTTATATTTTAATTATTTTTTTTTAAAAGTCAATTGTTAATTTTAAAAAACAAAAAAGATAAAAAATATGAAAATTTATTTAAAATTTGAATCTTATAATAAAAGCACATATAGTTTAATCAAATTATTTAAATTAGAACATGATGAAAATTCTTCTATGGGTTTGATGGTAAAAAATAATTCATTAGAGTTGTATAGTCGTGAAAATCTAAAAGAAAAATCTATAAAAGTAGATTTTACTTCAAAAAAAAATAATTATCGTTGTCATCATTTTATTAAAAAAAATGAAATTTTATACAAAGTTGCAGGAATAAAAAATTCTTATTTTCCTTTTATATTAGACGCAACTGCGGGTTTGGGTAATGATTCTTTTATATTTTCTTTTTTAGGATGTCAAGTCTTGATGATAGAACGTCATCCAATAGCTGCTGCTTTGTTACAAGACGGTTTGCGAAGAGGATATGAAGATAATAAAATAGGTCATTGGCTAAAAAAAAGATTACATTTAATAGTAAGTGATAGTTTTAATATGTTAGATATGCCTATTTTGCAGCCAGATGTTATTTATTTAGATCCCATGTACCCTTTTCATTATAAAAAATCTCTACCTAAAAAAAACATGCAATTTTTCAGGAAATTGATAGGATATAATTATGATTCTGAAATGTTATTAGAAATTTCGAGAAAATTAGCAAAAAAGCGAATTGTTGTAAAACGTCCTTGTTATGCAAAGCCTTTATCTAAAGATAAAGTAAATTTCATTATTACAACAAAAAATCATCGTTTTGATATATACCAACCTCTATAAAAAATAACAGGAGTACATATTTTGCACGTACTCCTAATTAGTTAATGAATATTATTAATATATTAAAAGTCAATATTTTATATTATAAATAATGCAATCCAATATAAAAATCCAGATAAAAAAATTGAAATAGGTAAAGTTAATATCCATGCTAAAGCGATATTTTTTATTGTCTTTATTTGAATTCCATCACCGTCAACTAACATAGTGCCTGCTACAGAAGATGAAAGAATATGAGTAGTAGAAACTGGTATACCAGTATAACTTGCTATTCCAATAGACAAGGAAGCTGTTATTTGTGCTGACATAGCCTGTGCATATGTCATTCTTTTTTTTCCTATTTTTTCACCAATAGTAACAACTATACGTTTCCAACCTATCATTGTTCCTATTGATAATGATAAGGCAACAATTAATATAATCCACATCGGTGCATATTCAATCGTTTCGAGTATAATTTTTTTACTTTCGATTAAAAAATGTTTATCTTCAGAATTAGTATTAGAAGAATTTACTGTTTTATCAATTAAATCAGAAATAGATAATAAAAAATGCCGTAATTGAAATCTTTTCTCAACATTTAATGAATTATAGTTAGATATGTTTTTTAATAACAACTTGGCATTTTTAATATTTTTTATAGAACTATATAATTGACACTTTATAAGTGAGTTATTTGTTATATTTTGATTGTTCTTTATATTCGATATTTTAATATTTTTTTTTAAATAGTATTTTTCTAATTTATTTAGTGTTTTTTCTGTATGATTAATTTCGTATTTATCAGCATTTAAATTCACTAAAAAAGAAGCAGGAATGATACCTATAAGTACAAGCATTATTAACCCAATACCCTTTTGTCCATCGTTTGCACCATGAGCATAACTAACTCCAATAGATGACAAAATTAGTGCTATTCTAATTAAAAATGGTGGTGTTTTTTTACCGTCTATTTTTTCTCGTTCTAATGGTGTCATATGAATACGATAAAAAATTTTATTGCCATACAAATAATATCGCAGTAAAAAAATTAAACCTCCAGCTATCACTAATCCAATAATAGGAGAACAAATAAGGGATAAAAAAACATTAGTCATTTTAGGGATATTAAGTGCATCTACTAAAGATGTATTATTAACTATTGCATTTGTTAAACCTATTCCAATAATTGCTCCAATTAAAGAATGTGAACTTGATGCAGGTAAACAAAAATACCATGTAAATAAATTCCAAATTATAGCTGCTAGTAACATTGAAAAAACCATAGCAAGAGCATTTTTTGAACTAGTATTTAACAATAAATCGTTTGGCAATAAATGAACAATGGCATAAGCAACAGTTAAACCTCCAAGTAAAACACCTAGAAAATTAAATACTCCAGACATGATAACCGCAATATTTGCAGACATTGCTCGAGTATATATTAAAGTAGATACTGCATTCGCAGTATCATGAAAACCATTAATAGCCTCGTAAAATAAAACAAAAAATAAAGCTAAAAAAACCAATAAACTATGATTCAAATCAGAATAAGAAAATAAATATAGCATAATCTTTAAGCCATTTTGATGAATTGAACTAAGATTATTATCTGTGAGAAACTATGCTTGAGGAAAGCAAAATAAAATTTTTATTTTTAAAATTTTTTTTTCTTCAATTTAAACGATAAAAAAACGCCAAAAAATAACATTATTATAATAAAAATAGAAATTCCAGGCCATTTCATATGAAACCAAAAAAAACCACCGAATGTACCAAATATACTAGAACCTAAATAATAAAAAAACAAATATAAAGATGTTGCTTGTATTTTACCAAAACTAGTATAGGAACCTACCCAACTACTAGCTGTAGAATGTGAAGCAAAAAAACCACCAGAAAACATTATCAAACCTAAAATTATTATCAATAATTGATTATATTGCGTGATAAAAACACCTATTATCATTAATAATAATGATCCAATAAGAATTTTATTTCGATGATATTTATTAATTAAAATACCAGCTTTAGGTGAACTATATACTCCGGTTAAATAAATAATTGATATTAGTCCTATACTAGATTGACAAAGAAAAAATGGTTCTAACATTAAACGATAACCAATATAATTAAAAATAGTAACAAAACTACCCATTAATATGAAACCTATAATGAATAGCATAAACAGAGCTGGATTTTTTAATTGCAAGTAAAAATGATTTAAAAATTTTTGAAAATTAATAGAAATAGATAAGAAATTTTTAGAAGGAGGTAAAAAATATAAAAAAAAACAAGATGATATAAAAGAAAATAAACCAATTATCATTAATGCAATATTCCAAGAAAACTTTTCTGCTAAAATACTACTCAGTAGTCTTCCTGAAAAACCACCTATAGTATTTCCACTAATATATAAACCCATGCAGAAAGATAAGGAATTAGGATGTATTTCTTCACTAATATATGTCATAGCAACGGCAACAACACCACTTAATGCCAGACCAGTTAAAGAACGCAGTAAAACAATACTTGTCCAACTAGTCATCATTGAACATATAATAGTTAATATCGCTGCTATCAACAAAGAAATAGACATAATTAATTTTCTACCAATGACGTCAGATAATGGTCCAGTAAAAAGCATTCCAAAAGCCATTGTTACAGTTGCAGCAGAAAGAGATAGACTACTTTCCGCAGGAGTTAAATAGAATTGTTTAGAGAATATTGGCAAAATTGATTGAACACAATATAAAATAGAAAAAGTAGCAAAACCACCAGAAAAAAGAGCTAAAATAACTTGATTAAATTTTTTTGTGTTTTTTTTTATATACTGTTTTTTTGATAGTTCTTGTTCATTCTTTAAAAAAATCAAAATATAGCCTCTTTGGTTAATAAAAAAAAATTTTATATGTATATATAACCATCATAAACATGTTCTGCAGGTCCTATCATATAAAGCGGTGTCCCAAAACCTTTCCACATTATAATAAGTTTTCCACCCAATAATTCAACTTCAACAACATTAGCAAGTAATTTTTGTGCTATCCCTATAGAAACTGCTGCGCAAGCAGCACTTCCGCAAGCTTTTGTTTCACCTACATCTCGTTCATATACTCTTAATTTAATATATTTTTTATTTACAATTTCTATAAAACTCACGTTTATACCTTCTGGAAATATCGGGTTTTCTGCTATATGTTTACCAATTTTTTTTACAGGAGCATATTTAATACATTGTACTTTAATAATACAATGAGGATTTCCAATAGAAACTAAATTGCAAATTAAATTCTCATTGAATAGTTTAATTGAAAAATTTTGACATAAAACATTTTTTAACACAGATAAATTATCAAATCTAAAATCAGGTTCATTCATATTAACTTTAATCATGTTTTTAGGTAAAAATTCAATTATTAAATGTTTTTTTTTAGTACTAACTGAAATTTTATTTTTCCTAGTCAGATCTTTTAATAATAAAAAAAGACCAAAACATCTAGCTCCATTTCCACATTGTTCAACTTCATTTCCATTAGAATTAAAAATTCGATAATTGAAATCAAAGAAAGAACTGTGTGATTTTTCTACAAGTAATAATTGATCAAAACCAATACCAGTATGTCGATTAGATAATTTTTGTATTATAAGTGATGATAAAATAAAATTTTCTTTAATACAATTAATAACCATAAAATCATTTCCTAATCCATGCATTTTAGAAAAATTTATTTTTTTTTTATTTTTATAGTATTTTTCCATTTTTTCTTTTACCTAATTTTTTAATATTTTTTATAATTTTTATTTTATAATATTATTCGTTTAATAATTTATTTATATTTTATAAAAAATGAGATGACATTTATTATATAAATTTAATTTTTTTTATTTTTTATTTATTATATTGCTAGTTAATATCAAGGATCATTTTATGAGAAAAAAAAATATTTCTAAAAAAAATCATAACAATTTTCATGTATTAGTAAACGATTTGTTTTCAAAAATAGAAGATAATTTAAATCTATACGATAATGAAATTGATATAGATTATGAAATTCAAAATTATGTTATGACTATTAATTTCGAAAATAAAAGTGTAATTATAATTAATAAACAAGAATCACTAAAACAAATTTGGTTAGCTACAACAGTGAACGGATATCATTTTAATTACAAAAATAATCAATGGATCTGTAATCGCAGCAACAAAAATTTTTGGGAAATATTTGAAAATGCATGTTCGGTTCAATCAAAAAAAAAATTAGTATTTTGTAAAAAATTAATATGTTGAATTAAAAAAATTTTATATATAAATTTAAAAGAATGGTAATATCTTTTTAGACTGAAAAATATTTTAATTTCACAAAATTATAAAAAATGCATTTATATTAATATGAATCCTGATATGTACAATAAAACATTACGAATTGCCACTAGAAGAAGTCCATTAGCATTAGAGCAAACTAAATATGTTCAAAAAAAAATACTTTCTTTACATCCGCATTTAAATATAAAATTAGTACCTATTGTCACTCATGGAGATAATATATTAAATAAATCTCTTTCAAAAATTGGAGGAAAAGGATTATTTATTAAAGAATTAGAACGCGCTTTACTTGAAAACAAAGCGGATATTGCTATTCATTCCATGAAAGATCTCCCAGTAAATCTAACAAAGGAATTATCTTTAGTTAGTATATGTAAAAGAGGCAACGCTTTAGATTCACTGGTATCTAATAATTATCAATCAATAAATCAATTACCTAAAGGTGCTATAATTGGAACGTCTAGTTTAAGACGACAGTGTCAATTAGTTACTTATCGACCAGATTTAATTATTTCTCCTTTAAGGGGTAATATAGAAACTAGAATAGCTAAATTAGATCAAGGTAAATATGATGCTATTATTCTTGCTACTGAAGGATTGAATAGATTAAGATTAAAAAATAGAATCGCTCAAATTATACCTGCAGAATTATCCCTTCCCTCATGCGGTCAAGGTGCTATTGGTGTTCAATCTAGATTACATGATAAAAATGTTCTATTTTTTTTATCTCATCTTAATCATATTGATACTTTTATTGAAATAAATGCGGAAAGAGCTTTTTGTAGAAAATTAGAGTCAGGATGTCAAATTCCTATTGGAAGTTATGCTATCTTAAGAAAAAATAAAATTTGGTTAAGAGGATTAGTAGGATCGCCTAATGGTAAAACAATATTAAAAGGAGAAAGAATAGGTTGGTATAATACAGGAGAAAAAATGGGATATTCGCTTGCTGACGAATTGCTTAAAAATGGAGCTAAAAACATTCTGAATAACCTTCAGATTAAACAATCCTACTATATATGAAAATATTAGTTGTAAGGCCTTCTCCTACAGGAGAAGAATTAGTATATAATTTAAATAAAATTGGAATATCTTCTTGGCATTTTTCTTTATTTGATTTTTACCCGAGTTTTAGTTTAATGAGTTTATCAAAGAAAATTAAAGAATTATATGAATCAAAAATTATTCTTATTTTTTCTAAAACAGCTATTCATTATACGAACTTATACTTAAAAAAAAATAATTTAAAATGGCCCTTACAAGCAAAATATTATACTATTGGAAAAAGTACTGCTCTTGTTCTTCATAAATATATTAAAAAAAAATTATTTTTCCTCAAAAAAAAGAAAACAGTGAAGGTTTGTTAAACATATTATATAAAGATAAAATAGAAAATGATAAAATAATTTTACTACAAGGAGAGAATGGTAGAAAATTAATAGAAAAGAAACTAAAAAAAGAAGGTTTTAATGTTTCTTTAATTGAATGTTATAAAAGAGTGTTTAAAATATTAAACAATAATGTAGAAGTAAAAAAATGGCGATTATATAAAATAGATACGATACTAGTAACTAGCAGTGAAGCTTTATATCAATTAAAAAAAATTATTTCAGGCACTAATCATGTGGAATGGTTATTACAATGTAAAATTTTTGTTGTTGGACAAAGATTATATCAAATAGCTAAAAAATTAGGTTGGAAGAATATAATAGTTTCAAACTATGCTAATAATGAATTCTTTCTCAAAATAATTAAAAAACAAAATTTATAAATTAATTTTTGGTCGGCGAAAGAGGATTTGAACCTCTGACCTACTGGTCCCAAACCAGTTGCGCTACCAAGCTGCGCTATTCGCCGTGAATAAAATTCTAAATTCTATCTAAATTTTAATGTGGGGTGGCTAATGGGATTTGAACCCATGACCACTGGAATCACAATCCAGAGCTCTACCAGCTGAGCTATAGCCACCAATTTAAAAATTTTTTGTATTAAAAAAATTGCGCTCGACAGGATTTGAACCTGACACCTCTACCTTCGGAGGGTAGCGCTCTATCCAAATGAGCTACGAGCGCATTAATAAAAACAAATTAGATTTTAAAATTAATAATCTTGATTGTCCAGCTTTTTTTTAAAATTCATATATAATGAATATTATATTTGATTTTATCATATTATTTTTTTAGAAAAAACATTTTTATATAGTTTATATTTAATTTAATAAATTTTAAAATATTAAAAATATTTTAAATTTTACGAACGTTTCATCATGTCAAAAAATTCATCATTTGTTTTAGTCATAGAAAGTTTATTAAGTAAAAATTCCATTGCGTCTATTTCGCTCATAGGATGAATAATTTTTCTTAGAATCCACATTTTTTGAAGTTCATCTGGTAAAGTTAATAATTCTTCTTTTCTCGTTCCTGATCGATTGTAATCAATAGCTGGAAAAACACGTTTTTCTGCAATTTTTCTAGATAATGGAAGTTCCATGTTACCTGTTCCCTTAAACTCTTCGTAAATTACTTCATCCATTTTAGAACCAGTGTCCACTAGTGCTGTTGCAATAATTGTCAAACTTCCTCCTTCTTCTACATTACGTGCAGCACCAAAAAATCGTTTAGGTCTATGTAAAGCATTTGCATCAACTCCACCTGTTAAAACTTTTCCAGAGGCCGGTACCACTGTGTTATACGCTCTTGCTAATCGAGTAATAGAATCAAGTAGAATAATCACATCTTTTTTATGTTCTACTAATCTTTTTGCTTTTTCGATAACCATTTCAGCAACTTGAACATGTCTCGAAGCAGGTTCATCAAAAGTAGATGCAACCACTTCTCCCTTGACTAATCTTTGCATTTCAGTCACTTCTTCAGGTCTTTCATCTATTAATAATACCATTAAAACACAATCTGGATGATTATAAGCAATACTTTGTGCTATATTTTGCAGTAATATTGTTTTACCGGCTTTTGGAGGAGCTACAATTAATCCGCGTTGTCCTCGTCCAATAGGTGATGCTAAATCTAAAACTCTTGCTGTTAAATCTTCTGTAGATCCGTTGCCGCGTTCCATTCGCAGTCGCGAGTTAGCATGTAAAGGTGTTAAATTTTCAAATAATATTTTACTTCTTGCGTTTTCAGGTTTATCATAATTTACTTCGTTTACTTTGAGTAAAGCAAAATATCTCTCGCCCTCTTTAGGCGGTCTTATTTTTCCAGCAATAGTATCACCTGTACGCAGATTAAATCTACGAATTTGACTTGGTGAAACGTAAATATCATCAGGTCCAGCTAAATAAGAACTATCTGCAGAACGTAGAAAACCAAAACCATCTTGCAGTATTTCTAAAACACCGTCTCCAAATATATCTTCTCCACTTTTTGCATGTTGTTTAAGGATGGCAAAAATAATATCTTGTTTACGCATACGCGCTAAATTTTCCAACCCCATTTTTTCACCAAGAGTAATTATTTCAGAAACTGGCATATTTTTAAGTGCGGTAAGGTTCATAATGGTGGGTTCTTAGTAAAATCGGGGTATATCTCGAAATAAAAATTATGACATAATTTTAAAATTTACTAATAAATTTTAAATAGAATTAAATTTTTAATGTGTTTAATTAATTATTTAAATAATTTCATTATTTAAATAATTTTAATTAATGTGCTCATTTAAAAATTCTTTAAGTTGCAATTTAGAAATTGCCCCAACTTTAGTCGTGAGAACTTCACTGTTATGAAACAATAATAATGTAGGAATACTTCTAATAGAATATAGCGGAGCAGTATTTGGGTTTTCTTCAATATTTAATTTTCCAATCACAATTTTATCGGAATATTCTTGTGATATTTCTTCTAAAATAGGTGCTAAAATCTTACAAGGATTACACCATTGAGCCCAAAAATCAACTAAAATAAAACCTTTTGAATTTAAAACTTTTTCTTTAAAATTTTGATCAGTTAGTTCGATTATTTTATTCATTTTGATACATTTACTCGATAGTAAGAAATTTTAAATAAATAAAATTTAAATTTTTATAATATTAAATCATAATAACATTTTTAAGAATTTTTTAAAACTAAATTTAAAATATTTTATTTAAAATTATTTTGATTTTTTTTAATATTTTTCTTTATATTATATATTTTAAATTTAATGTTTTCTATTTTTTTAATAGGTGGATTGAAAAAAATATTTTTATCCCATTTTAAATCTTCTTGAGGTAATTCAAATAAAAATCTACTGGGTAACATATCTAATGTTTGTCCGTATTGTATACGTTTACAACAATAAGTAAAAAATAATTGTTTTTTTGCTCGAGTTATTCCTACATAAGTTAATCTTCTTTCTTCTTCTATATTATTTTCATTAATGCTTCTTTGGTTAGGTAGTATTCCTTCGCACATGCCAACTATGAACACAGAAGAAAATTCTAGTCCCTTAGAACCATGTAAAGTCATTAATTGTACTCGATTTTGTTTTTCTTCTTTTATATCAGTCTCTGGAATATCACGAATTGTCATTCGTGTGACAACTTGAGATAGAGTCATTGGTGGTTCAAAATTATTTCCTTGAATCATATTTTTAAACCATTTAGATAAAGTATAAATATTATTTAAGCTATTTTTAATTTTATTGGGTTCTTTTAGGTTTTTATTTAGCCATTCTTCATATTGAATATTACAAATAATATGTTTTAAAATATTATGTGATTGTAAAGAAGATAATTCAGAAAATTTTTTTATCGTGGAGACAAATTTTTTTATTCTATTGATAGTTTTTTCTTTTAAAAAATTTTTCAACTCTACATCATTGCTTGCTTGAAAGAGACTTTTATTTTTTTCGACGGCCCATTTCTCTAATTTATTTAATGTTATTTTTCCTATTTGACGAGAAGGGACATTAATAATCCTTATAAATGCATGATTATCATCTAGATTAACAATCAAACGAAGATAACTCAATAAGTCTTTAATTTCAGGACGAGAAAAAAATGATGATTTTTCAGAAATATTATATGGTACGTTTTCTTTTATTAAAGCTTTTTCGAGAATTCGAGATTGATAATTACCACGGTATAAAATAGCGTAATCTTGATATTTTGTTTTTTTTTTAGCATTTTGAGAAATAATTTTTTTAACTATTTTTTCAGCTTCATTTTCTTCATTTTTTCCTATTAAAACTTTTATATAATTTCCGTATTTAAGTTTAGAAAATAAATTTTTTTCTAAAAAATGTACATTATTAGCAATAAGAGTATTGGCAGCTTTTAATATTCTTCCTGAAGATCTATAATTGTGTTCCATTTTTATAATTTTCAAGCTAGGAAAGTCTTTTTTTAATAAAAAAATATTTTGAGGATTTGCTCCTCTCCATGAGTAAATAGATTGATCATTATCACCAACTAATGTAAAATTAGAATCAATATTAGTAAGAATTTTAATAAACTCATACTGACTATTATTTGTATCTTGATATTCATCTACCAATAAGTAAGATATTTTTTTTTGCCAACGCATTTTAATTGTTTTGTTATTTTTTAACAACAATGTGGGTATACAAATTAAATCATCAAAATCCAATATATTAAATTGATAAAGATAATTATTATATTCTTCATAAACATATGCAAAATATTTTTCTTCCTTAGATTGTGCTGACGCTCGAACCTTTGAAGGAGCAAGAAAATTGTTTTTCCAATAAGAAATCATAAAATTTAATTTTTTTAATAACTGAATATTATTTTTAATTTCTTTTTTGCATATTTTTTTAAACAAAATCATCTGATCTTTTTCATCTAACAGAGTGAAATGATTATTAAATTCTAATTCATCTATTTCCTTCTTAATAATTTCTAATCCCAATGAATGAAAAGTAGAAATATTTATTTTTTTTATTTTTAAAATATTTAAATATTTCGATAATCGAATTCTCATTTCATAAGCAGCTTTATTCGTAAAAGTTACTGCTGCGATATTTTCTGGTTTATATTTGCATTGATTAATTAAATAAATAATTTTATTAATAATTACCTTAGTTTTTCCAGAACCAGCCCCTGCTAATATTAGACAGGGACCATTAGTAAATTCAACAGCATGTTTTTGTGCAGTATTTAGAGGCATAGAATATGAATATTTAATTGATGAGTTATATTTTCGAATTTATAAAAGTAAGAACAATATGTGTTTTATTTTTTATTTTGCAACTGTAATAGTTTTCATTTTTTTCATATACCTTCTTAGTTTGCGTCCAACAATTTCTACTGGATGACTCTCTATTTTTTGATTTATTTTATATAATTCAATATTATCTATTGATTTATCAGGTAATGAACAACCAAGATCGTTTTTTTGAAGACTTAGTATGAATTTTTTTAGAATAGGATATGCAGATTCAGAAAAAAGATAACTGCCATATTCGGCAGTGTCTGAAATGACTTTGTTCATTTCATACAGTTTTTTTCTTGCAATAGTATTAGCAATTAATGGCAACTCATGTAATGATTCATAATAAGCTGATTCTTCTATAATACCTGTTTGAATCATTTTTTCAAAAGCCAGCTCAATACCAGATTTTAATATTGCAACCATTAACGTTCCATGATCGTAATATTCTTGTTCTGGTATTTTACCATCATACAAAGGAGCCTTTTCAAAAGATGTATTTTTTGTATTAAATCGCCAATTCAATAGTTTTTTATCATTATTTTCCCAGTCCTTCATCATTTCATTAGAAAATTTCCCTGAAATAATATCATCCATATGTTTTTGAAATAACGGTGATAATATTTCTTTAATTTCTTCACAAATTTTATAAGCTCTTATTTTTGATGTATTAGATAATCGATCCATCATTAAAGTAATTCCGCCATGCTTCAGTGATTCTGTAATAGTTTCCCATCCATATTGTATTAATTTCGCCGCATATGCTGGATTATATTGCTCTGTAATTAATTTTTCATAACATAATAAGGAAGCAGTTTGAAGCATTCCACACAAAATTGTTTGTTCACCCATTAAATCTGATTTAACTTCAGCTACAAATGACGATTCTAGAACGCCTGCACGATGTCCTCCAATAGAAAAAGCCCACGCTTTTGCAATTTCTAATCCGATTTTATTTATATCGTTTTCATGATGAACTGCAATTAATGTAGGTACTCCAAATCCTCTTTTATATTCTTCTCGAACTTCTGTTCCAGGACATTTTGGAGCAACCATGATAACAGTAATGTCTTCTCTTATTTTTTCTCCAAATTCTACAATATTAAAACCATGTGAATAGCCTAAACAAGAATTTTTTTTCATTAATTTCTTGAGATCTTTTAAAACATTATGATGTTGTTTATCAGGAGTTAAATTAATTACTAAATCAGCATCTGGTATTAATGATTCATAATCATCTACTTTAAAATTATTTTGAACGGCATTTATCCAGGATTGATTTTTTTTTAAAATACTATTTTTTTTTAGCGCATACGAAATTTTTAATCCTGCGTCTCGCATATTCAACCCTTGATTTAAACCTTGAGCACCACAGCCAACAATAACTATATTTTTATTTTTTAAAATATCATTTTTTTTGATAAATTCATTTTTTTTCATAAAACGACATTTATTTAGTTGATTAATTTTTTGTGTAAAACTTAATGTGTTAAAATAATTCATAATCAAATCCTTGTATTTTTAAAAATTTTTTAATTTCATGCTATTATCTAAATGTTAGATATTTTTTTATAGTCTCTAACCGCTCCTTTATCAGCGCTGGTACAAAAGAAAGCATATGTTTTTAAAGCAGAAGAAATATATCTTTTACGATTATTGGGTTTATAAGCCAACGGTCCTTTTAATTCTTCGTTCAAAATACGATTAGATAATTCTTTTTCTGTGATGTCTAAGTGAATAATTCTTTGAGGAATATTAATATTAATGATATCACCATTTTTTACTAAAGCAATTATGCCTTTATTTGCAGCTTCAGGTGAAATATGTCCAATAGATATTCCAGATGTACCTCCTGAAAATCTACCATCAGTAATTAATGCGCATTTTTTATCTAAATTCATCGATTTTAAATATGTAGTTGGATATAACATTTCTTGCATGCCTGGTCCTCCTTTAGGACCTTCATAACGAATAACAACAATATCACCTGGAATTATTTTTTTATTTAAAATAGCCTTGACTGCTTCTTCTTGACTTTCATATACTTTAGCAATTCCAGAAAAAATATAGTTTTTTTGATCTATTCCAGCAGTTTTTATTATACAACCATTCTTTGCTAAATTTCCATATAAAACAGCTAATCCTCCATCCTTACTATAGGCGTATCGACAAGAACGGATACAACCTTCTTTACGATCGTAATCTAATGTTTCCCATCTAAAATTTTGAGAATATGCTTTTTTTGTGCGAATTCCGCCAGGTCCTGCTCTAAACATATCAATTATATCTGAATTTTTTGTTAATAAAATGTCATATTGATTTAATGTTTCTTCTAAATTTAGCTGTAATATATTTCTTGTATTTTTATGTAGTAAGTTAGAACGATTTAATTCAGATAAAATGCTCATGACACCACCTGCACGATGAACATCTTCTACATGATATACTGAAGTACTTGGTGAAACTTTACAAATATGAGGTGTTTTTTTAGATAGTTTGTTAATATGAGACATTTTAAAATCAACTTTAGCTTCTTGAGCGGCTGCTAATAAATGCAGAATAGTATTTGTTGAACCTCCCATTGCAATATCTAATATCATTGCATTTTCAAATGATTCTTTATTAGCAATATTCCTTGGTAAAATCTTTTCATTATTTTTTTCATAGAATTCTTTGGTTATCTGAACTATAGTTTGAGCTGATTTTATAAATAAATTTTTACGTTCAATATGAGTTGCTAATAATGTGCCATTACCCGGTAAAGATAAACCCATTGCTTCTGTTAAACAATTCATGGAATTAGCTGTAAACATGCCTGAACAAGAACCACAGGTAGGGCAAGCTGAAAGTTCAATGTTTTTCAGAAAATCATTTGATGTATTTGATTGACCGCCATAAATAATCGCATCAACTAAATCAATTTTTATTGTTTTTTTGTTTCTTTTGATTTTTCCTGCTTCCATAGGGCCACCAGAGACAAAGACTGATGGTATATTTAAACGTAATGAGGCCATGAGCATTCCTGGAGTTATTTTATCACAATTAGAAATGCAAATCATCGCATCAGCACAATGTGCGTTAATTACATATTCAATAGAATCCGAAATCAATTCACGCGATGGTAAAGAATATAACATTCCAGAATGACCCATGGCTATTCCATCATCTATTGCTATAGTGTTAAATTCTTTTGCAACACCCCCTGAATTTTGAATTTCTTTTGAAATAATCTTACCAACTTCACGTAAGTGAATATGCCCAGGAACAAATTCAGAAAAAGAGTTAACTACTGCAATGATAGGTTTTTTAAAATCTTCATCTGTCATGCCTGTAGCTCGCCATAATGACCTTGCTCCAGACATATTTTTACCTTGAGTAGTTGTGAGAGAACGATATTTAGGCATTTTAGATGACTCCAAAAATAAAAATTTTTAAAAGAATTATTTAAGATAAATTATTTTGTTATAACGAAAAATTTTTATTGGAAATGTATATTTTGTTAGAAAGTTTTCAAGAAAAAAGCAAGAATTGTATTTTTATACAGTAGTCGAAATTATATTAATATATTTTTTATGTTGATTTTTTAAAAAAATTATTAAAAATTTTTGAATTGGTAATTTTGGCAGGGGTGGAAGGACTTGAACCTACAACTTTCGGTTTTGGAGACCGATGCTCTACCAAATTGAACTACACCCCTAATACTAAACATTATTATATAGTATAATCTTAATAGAAAGAAAAGTCTAGCATTGTATTTTTTATATTTTAAAAAATTGGGTTTTATTAATTTTCTAAAGTTTTATGAAAATGATAGAATATATTTCCTGGCATGTTATTTGAAGGTAATGTTATTTGAAGGTGAAAATTTATTATGAAAACTCCTATTTATTTAGATTATGCGGCCACTACACCTGTTGAATTTGAAGTTGCAAAAAAAATGATGAATTATTTAACAATTGATGGAATTTTTGGGAATTCAGCATCACGTTCTCATAAATTTGGTTGGAATGCAGAAGAGGTAGTTGATATTGCACGTAATCAAATATCTGAATTAATCGGATCTGATTCTCGGGAAATTGTTTTTACTTCTGGTGCTACTGAATCTAATAATTTAGCAATAAAAGGTATAGCTTCTTTTTATCAAAAAAAAGGTAAGCATATTATTACTAGTAAAACAGAACATAAATCTGTTTTAGACACTTGCAGATACTTGGAAAGTAAAGGTTTTATTTTAACTTATCTTACTCCTAAAAATAACGGTATTATTGATTTAAATGATTTAAAAAAAAATATAAAAAAAGACACTATACTTGTTTCCATCATGCATGTAAATAATGAAATTGGAATCATACAAGATATTAATAGTATATCAAAAATTTGTCGAAATAATGGTGTTTTTTTTCATGTAGATGCCACTCAAAGCGTAGGTAAAATACCTATTAATTTAAAAAAATTATCTATAGATTTAATGTCTTTTTCTGCCCATAAAGTTTATGGTCCCAAAGGTATTGGGGGGCTTTATGTTCGTCGTAAACCGCGTATTCGATTATCAGCTTTAATACATGGTGGTGGTCATGAGAGAGGTATGCGTTCAGGAACACTTCCTGTTCATCAAATTGTAGGAATGGGTGAAGCATTTTCTTTAGCTAAAAGAAAAATAAATGAAGATTTTGTACATTTAACAAAACTAAGAAATTCTCTTTGGAATGGTATTAAAAATATTGAAGAGGTCTATTTAAATAGTGATTTACAACAAGGGGTACCTCATATATTAAATGTTAGTTTTAATTATGTTGAGGGTGAATCATTAATTATGGCTCTTAAAGATTTAGCTATTTCTTCTGGTTCTGCTTGTACTTCTGCTAGTTTAGAGCCTTCTTATGTTTTAAAATCTTTAGGAATAAAAGATGAATTAGCTCATAGTTCTATTCGTTTTTCAATTGGAAGATTTACTACAGAAGAAGAAATTATACACACAATAAAATTAATTCATCAATCTATTAATAAATTACGTGAACTCTCTCCTTTATGGGAGATGTTTAAATCAGGAGTTGATTTAAATAGTATAGAATGGGATCATAGTTAATAATATAGATTATTAGAAAGGAATTTAAAATGGCTTATAGTAAAAAAGTAATGGATCATTATGAAAATCCACGAAACGTTGGATCTTTTTCTAGTTCTGATATTAATGTAGGAAGTGGATTAGTAGGTGCCCCTGCTTGTGGTGATGTAATGAAACTACAAATTAAAGTTAACGAAAAAGGTATCATTGAAGACGCATGTTTTAAAACATATGGTTGCGGTTCTGCGATAGCATCTAGTTCATTAGTCACTGAATGGGTTAAAGGTAAATCTATAAAAGAAGCAGAATCAATAAAAAATACTAAAATAGTAGAAGAATTAGAACTTCCTCCAGTGAAGATTCATTGCTCTATTTTAGCAGAAGATGCCATTAGAGCAGCTATTGCTGATTATAAAAGTAAAAAAATTTAGATTAATTAGATGATTATCTAGTGTTGAAAGAATATTTTCTTTCAACATTCTATTTTTAGAGTACGTTTCATATTTATTAATTGTTAAATAGGCACTTTATGAATTATTTTAAACTGTTTGATTTACCAGAAAATTTTCAAATTAATGAACAGTTGCTTTCTAAAAATTTTTATAAATTACAATTACAATTTCATCCTGATTTGTTTATAAATCAATCTGAATCTAAAAAAAAAATCATTTTAGAAAAATCAATAAAAATTAATAAAGGTTATAAAACCTTAAAAAATTTTTTGAGCAGAGCAATATATTTTCTGCATTTAAATGGTTTTAAAATAAAAAAAGAAACTCTTTTATTGAAAAATAATAATTTTTTAATAAAATATTTTTCTTTATATGAGGAATTAGATGATTTAAAAAAAAATAACTTTGAATTAAAAAAACTAGATATTTTTAAAAAAAAAATAGAAGAAAAAATTATGGATTGTCAAAATAAAATTAAAATAAATTTTAAAAATGAAAAATATGAAAAAGTTATTCAAATAATTGCGAAGTTACTTTTTTTCAAAAAAATAGAAGATAATTTAATAAAAGAACATGATGTATATTTAAGTCAGATAAATTAGGATAATTTTAGATGATTTTTTTAGAACAAAAATATAAAAAAAAATTGTTACTAGGTATTGATCTTGGTACTACTTATTCATTAGCTGCTACAGTCAGACAAGAAAATGTAATTTTATTATCAGATAAAAAAAAACGTTATTTATTGCCATCAGTTGTTCAATATAAAAAAGATAAAATATTAGTAGGCTGGGAAGCTTTAAACAATATTGCTAAAGATCCATCTAATACAATTAGTTCTGTAAAACGTTTATTAGGTCGTTCTCTTAATTTTATTAAAAATAAATTTCCTGTTCTCCCATATTTCATAGGGAAAAATTCAAACCAAGGAATTTTTTTTCACACAGATGCTGGTTGTATTACTCCGATTGATGTTGCTAGCGATATATTAAAACATTTGAAAAAAAGAGCTATTTTTTTATTCAATCAAGAAATAGACGGAAGTATTATTACAGTTCCAGCATATTTTAATGATATTCAGAAAAAAGAAACTAAAAAAGCAGCTATTTTAGCTAAAATTAATTTAATAAGACTATTAAATGAACCCACATCAGCAGCTATAGCATATAGTTTGCAAATACAAAAAAAAGGCATTATCGTTATATATGATCTGGGTGGAGGTACATTTGATGTTTCTATATTAAATTTAAATAATAAGGGAATATTTGAAGTTTTAGCCACTAGTGGAGATTCTAACTTAGGTGGTGATGATTTTGATGATGCTCTAGCGAATTA
Organism: Buchnera sp. (in: enterobacteria); assembly: GCF_056343165.1. Lineage (NCBI taxonomy): Bacteria > Pseudomonadati > Pseudomonadota > Gammaproteobacteria > Enterobacterales > Erwiniaceae > Buchnera > Buchnera sp. (in: enterobacteria). The sequence continues at coordinate 95,635 of NZ_JBWHTS010000001.1, forward strand.
TATCTATAAAAAATCGAATATATTAAATACATGTAATGAATTTCTTCAAACATATTTGCTCCACATTGCAAAGTCAACAAAAATAAAATTAACAAGACATAAAAAAGTTAAAGTTCATTTTTTAAATTGGGAAGGTTATATTACTCTTGATGAATTTAATTTGATTATTATTGATTTTGTTAAAAAAACTTTATTTATTTGTGCTCATCTTCTTAAAGAAATTAATTTGTCAATTGATGAAATCGAAGAAGTAATAATGGTAGGAGGTTCTACTCGTGTTCCATTAGTTTATGCCGAAGTTTCAAAATTTTTTAAAAGAACTCCATTGAATTCTATTAATCCTGATCAAGTTGTAGCAATGGGTGCAGCTATGCATCTTAATATGCTAGTTAATAACAATAATGCTAAAAATAAAATAATATTATTAGATGTAATACCATTATCATTAGGTATTGAAGTTATGGGTGGTTTTGTTGAAAAAATTATTTTTCGAAATACACCCCTCCCTATTTCAAAAACCAAAGAATTTACAACATATAAAGACAATCAGACATCAATTTTGATACATATTGTACAAGGAGAAAGAGAATTAGTAAAAGATTGCATTTCATTATCTAGTTTTGTTTTAAGAGGTATTAAACCACAAAAAGCCGGATTAGTTAGAATTTTAGTGACATTTCAAGTTGATACAGATGGATTAATTGATGTTAAAATTTTAGAAAAATATAGTAATAAAGAAAAAAAAATCACAATTGATAATAATATCATATTAAAAAATATCAATATTCCTGAAATACTAGAAGATTCTTTAAAATATTCTAAGGATGATTATTATTTTAGAATAAAGGAAGAAAAAAAAATTGAATCTATCCGTATTTTAGATATTTTAAATACATCTTTGAAAAAATATAAAAAACTAATTACTAAACAAGAATTAAGAAAAATAAAATATATACAAAAAAAATTAGAAAAATCTATTGAAGACGATGATTTTTTTTCGATGAAAAATAATTTAAAAAAATTAGACGAAGCAAGTAAAAATTTTTTTTCATTACAGCTTAAATCTGCTATTAATTCCTCTTCGATTAAAAATATTTTAAAAGAGAATATATAATGCCTAAAGTTTTATTTTTACCTCATAAAATTATGTTACCACAGGGTGGTGAATTTAAAGCAGTAGAAGGAGAAACAATATTAACTGTTGCACTACGAAATAAAATTCAATTGGAGCACGCATGTGAACAATCATGTGCTTGTAGCACTTGTCATTGTATTATTAGAAAAGGATTTTTTTCTCTTTCAGGATGGTCTGAAAAAGAAGAAGACATTTTAGATAAAGCTTGGGGTCTCGAATCTGAAAGTCGTTTGAGTTGCCAAGCTATTATAGGAAAATTTGATATTGAAGTAGAAATCCCTTTGTATCACGTAAATTATACTACGGAATATTAATCTTTATTTTTTACATAAGGATTTGTATTATCTTTAAAATCTATTTGAATAGGGGTGCCTTTTATTTTTAGAATTTTATGAAAGAAATTCTTTAAATATCGTTTATAAGGTGAAGGTAGATGTTTGACTTGATTACCGTGTACAATGATTTTAGGTGGATTAGAACTTCCCAGATGTGCGTATTTTAATTTTATTCGACGTCCTTTTATGATCGGGGGTTGATGTTTTTTAACTGCTACATGCATAGTTTTTGTAAGTGTTGATGTGCTAATCTTTTTTTTAGATGTTTCATGAGATTCATTAATGGATTTAAATAATTGAAATATTCCTTTTTTATATAATGCTGATACAAAATGTATTCTTGAAAAATTAATAAATTTTAATTTATCTTTAGTTATGTCTTTAATTTTTTTTAGTTCTGTTTTATCTAATAAATCACATTTATTCACAACTATAACGATTCCTTTTCCAGCATTAACAATAAATTCAGATAATGATAAGTCTTGATGACATACTTGAATATTTGCATCTATTATTAGTAGTATAATATTGGCTTTTTCAATAGTTTGTAATGTTTTAATTATTGAAAATTTTTCAAAAGAATTAATATTTTTATTTTTTTTAGATGTTCCTGCAGTATCGATTAATATGTAATTTTTATGATTATATTGAATATTCGTGGATATACTATCTAATGTTGTACCGGGAATATCAGATGTAATCATTCTTTTTTCTTTTAAAATTCCATTTATTAAAGTCGATTTACCAACATTAGGTCGGCCAATAAAAGCTACTTTTATTGCTAATTTTTCATAATCGGTATTTTCATCTAATTTATTTATTGTTTCTTTAAATTTTATATTTATCCAGGGGATTAAGTGTTTAGTGATTAGAGTATTAATTCCTCGATTATGACTAGCGGAAATTTTTTGTATTTTTTCAAATCCTAAAGAATAAAATTCATTTATTTTGTCAGTTTCATTAATACCATCGATTTTATTAATGATCAAAATAGTTTTTTTTTGATATGTTCTTATTTTTTTAGAAATTTCATACTCTTGCGGTATCAATCCATCGCGGGCATCTACTAGAAACAAAATTAAGTGTGATTCTTTTATAGCTATTAATGTTTGTTTATATGCTTTTTTTTCTATTTCATTTGATTGCATATCTAGACCTGCTGTATCAATTAAAATAATTTTTTGGTTTAATTGTAATTCACAGTATCCATATTGTCTATCTCTAGTAATTCCTGGATAATTATCTACTAATGCATTTCTAGTTTTTGTTAAAACATTAAATAAAGTAGATTTTCCTACGTTGGTACGTCCGATCAATACAATGATAGGTATCATTTTAAATACACGCTCTTATTTTAATAGATATTTTATTATTTTTTTATATTTTGCATCTATTTTATTTATTAAGTTTATTTTATTCTTTTGATTCATTAATTTTCATTTTAATAATTTCTTTAGATGCATTAGAATCTTCAGTTAAAAAGCTTTTTTCCCAATGTTTTCTTGCTTCTTTTTTATTGTTTTTATTAAAAAAAATATCGCCTTTTATATTTTCAATTATATTATCCCAATTATTATTTTGAATGGTTTTAAGAATATCTAAAGCTTCTTGGTTTTTATTTTTTTGTATTTTTATTTTTGCCATATTTAACTTTAAAATGTTTTTTAAATTTTCTTCTTGCGTGTACTTTAAACTATTTTTTAATTGAATAAACGCTTTATCAAGATTGTTTTGTAATACGTATTTTTTTGCTAAAGATAAAGCAGTTAGGGTTCCATAAATACTATCATTTTGAATGATAAAATTTTCTACTTCATTTAAATTTTTGGGTTTTTTACTATTTATTTTTTTTACAATTTCTTCGTATTTTAATAGTTCTAAATTTTTCTCATGAATAATAAAAGGGTATTTCCAATAAAACAAAAAAAAACTTATAAAAAGAAAAAATAAAATAAAAAAAATAATATTTTTTTTCGATATATTAAACATTTTTGTCTCTTATTAATTTTGAATAATTTGTTTTAAATGAAATAATTACATTTAAAAATCAATTTTTTCTAATAAACAATTTTTAATTGTTGAATGCAATAAGAATTATATAATAATAAATATTTATTTTATTTTAGTCAAAAAAATAACATATAAAAAAAGTTATTAGCATGAAAATCACCGATTATACACAGTTAATTAACAGAATAAGTTCTTTTATAATCAATGCTTCAGACTACTTATCCACAGATTTTATCTTTTCTAATAATAATAATAATAATTAATTAATTTTTTTATCTTTTGAATTTAGATCTTTAAATGTTTTTTTATCTTTTGAATTTAGATCTTTAAATGTTTTTTTATCTTTTGAATTTAG
>NZ_JBWHTS010000001.1:99569-326783 GCF_056343165.1 Buchnera sp. (in: enterobacteria)
ATCTTTAAGAAGAGAAAAAAGATCTTTCTTTTAAAATCTTAATTTTAATATTAAGATGTGTTATCTTAAATGAAATATTAATACTATTTAACATTTTAGATTTAGAAAAAGGTTTTTTAATATGTTGAGTTTAAAAAAATTTGATGTCATTGTTATTGGAGCAGGACATGCTGGAACTGAAGCAGCTACAGCTTCTGCAAGAATGGGTTGTAAAACATTATTATTAACTCAAAAAATTACAGACTTAGGTGTTTTATCATGTAATCCAGCAATTGGTGGAATTGGGAAAAGTCATTTAGTAAAAGAAATAGATGCATTAGGTGGGATAATGGCAGAGGCTATTGATTATGCGGGTATTCAATTTAGAATATTAAATTCTAGCAAAGGTCCTGCTGTAAGATCTACCAGAGCTCAAGCGGATAGATTTCTTTATCATAAAACCGTGAAACGAATATTAAAAAAACAACAAAATTTATTAATTTTAGAAGAAGAAGTTAAAGATTTAATTTTTAAAAATTATGCTGTTATTGGTGTATTGACACAAAATGATAGTAGTTTTCATTCAAGATCAGTTGTATTAGCAACAGGTACTTTTTTAGGTGGTAAAATACACATAGGATTAAATAGTTATTCTGCCGGTAGAATAGGAGGTAAATCTTCTATCGATTTATCTGTTCGTTTAAGAGAATTATCTTTAAGAGTTAATAGATTAAAGACAGGAACACCACCTCGAATTGATATTAATAGTATTAATTTTCATGATTTGTTTATTCAAAAAAGCGATGTGCCTCTCCCAGTTTTTTCGTTTATGGGGGATGTTTCAAATCATCCTAAACAAATATCATGCTATCTTACACATACTAATGAAAAAACGCATGAGATAATACGTAAAAATTTGCATCAGAGTCCCATATATACAGGTTTTTTAAAAGGTTTAGGACCTCGATATTGTCCTTCTATTGAAGATAAAATTGTACGTTTTCCTGATAGAAAATCACATCAAATATTTTTAGAGCCTGAAGGTTTGTCTAGTGTTAAAATATATCCTAATGGTATTTCAACTAGTCTTCCATTAGCGATTCAAGAAAAAATAGTGACTTCTATAAAAGGTTTAGAGAATGCTAAAATTATAAGTCCTGGATATGCTATTGAATATGATTTTTTTGATCCTAAAGATCTAAATTTGACTTTAGAAAGCAAGTTAATTAAAGGATTGTTTTTTGCCGGTCAAATTAATGGTACTACTGGATATGAGGAAGCTGCTTCGCAAGGATTATTAGCTGGTTTGAATGCAGCTTTACATTCAATGAATTCTAAAGGTTGGTTTCCTAGACGCGATCAAGCTTATCTTGGTGTTTTAATTGATGATCTTACTACTCAAGGTACAAAAGAACCATATCGAATGTTTACTTCACGTGCTGAATATCGATTGATATTAAGAGAAGATAATGCTGATTTACGGTTAACTGAAATTGGTCGAAAATTTGGTTTAATAAGTAATTCGAGATGGATCCGTTATAATGAAAAAGTCTTAAATATTAAAACAGAAATGAATCGCTTAAAAAATATTAACATAATTCCCTTGTCATCTGACGCTAATACTTTAAAGGAATTATGTGATGTTAGTTTGATTAAAGAAAAAAATATGATTGAATTATTAAAACAACCAGAAGTTAGATATAAAAATTTGCAGTGTTTAGGAGTATTTGGAACAGGTATTTCTGATTTAGAAGCTATAGAACAGGTAGAAAATGAAATTAAATATGAAGGTTATATTAAGAGACAATCAGAAGAAATTAAACGACAGTTAAAAAATGAAAATACTTTTTTATCGCCCACTTGTGATTACAATAAAATAAAAGGTTTATCTTCTGAAGTTGCTAAAAAATTAAATGATTATAAACCTGTTTCTATTGGTCAAGCATCACGAATTTCTGGTATTACACCTGCTGCTATATCAATTTTATTAGTTTATTTAAAAAAAGAATCTTATAAGTATTTTTTCTAAATCTATTTTTTTAAAATTAATTTTTTTGTCTTTTAAATATTAAAATTTGATTTTAGTTCATTTGAATGAAATACATGATAATTTTTTAATTCAATACTATACTTTCATAGTAACTGTTTGCTGAATGTATTTTTTTTATTGTATAATCTTTTTTAAAATTATAAAAAATGAGAAAAATCTATGATTTTAGAAAAGATATCTGATCCTCAAAAATATATTAGTCATCATTTAAATCATTTGCAGGTAGATTTACGTGATTTTAAAATTATTAAACCAGGGACTTTTTCTTCTTATTATTGGACTTTAAATATTGATTCAATAATTTTTTCTCTTATACTAGGTAGTTTTTTTTTAAGCGTTTTTTATATTATAGGGAAAAATTTTACTAAAAGTGTACCCAGTAAGTTACAGACTGCGATTGAATTAATTTTTGAATTTGTGCATTCGAACGTAAAGAGTATGTATCAAGGTAAAAATTCTCTTATTGCACCTCTTTCATTAACAATTTTTGTTTGGGTTTTTTTAATGAATCTAATGGATTTAGTTCCAATTGATTTTTTCCCGTTTTTTTCTGAAAAAGTATTCGAATTGCCAGCTATGCGAATTGTACCTTCTGCTGATATTAATATCACTTTGTCTATGTCACTTGGTGTGTTTATTTTGATTTTGTTTTATACTATTAAAATGAAAGGATACATAGGTTTTTTCAAAGAACTCACTTTACAACCTTTTAACCATCCTGTATTTTTTATTTTTAATTTTATACTAGAATTTGTGTCACTGCTTTCTAAACCAATTTCTTTAGGATTGCGATTGTTTGGAAACATGTATGCAGGAGAAATGATTTTTATTTTAATTGCAGGTTTACTTCCATGGTGGTCACAATTTTTTTTAAATGTACCATGGGCTATTTTTCATATTTTAATAATCTCATTACAGGCTTTTATTTTTATGGTATTAACTATTGTCTATTTATCAATGGCTTCTGAATCTCATAAAAATTAAAACTTATTGTATATTTTATTAAAAATTGGGAGTTTTTGATGGAAAATTTAAATGTTGACATGCTTTATATAGCAGTATCTATAATGGTTGGATTAGCATCAATTGGAGCAGCAATCGGTATTGGAATTTTAGGTAGTAAATTTTTAGAAGGAGCTGCTAGACAACCTGATTTAGTTCCTTTGTTAAGAACACAGTTTTTTGTTGTTATGGGGTTAGTTGATGCCATTCCAATGATTGCAGTGGGTTTAGGTTTATACATGTTGTTTGCTATTTCATAAACTTTTTTATTGTGTTTTTTGTAAAAAATATAGATAGTAGACTACTACATTTTAGATTACTAACTATATAATGAAATCTTTACGTTTTTTTAGATAGCGTAAAGATTAATTTTATTTTACATAAAAGTAAAAGGTGCATTATTGTGAATCTTAATGCGACAATTCTTGGACAAGCTATTTCATTTATTTTATTTGTCTGGTTCTGTATGAAATATATTTGGCCTCCAATTATTTCAGCAATTGAAACTAGACAAAAAGAGATTAAAGAATCATTATTTAATGCAAAAAAAGCTCGAGATGAATTATCTATTATTAAGGAAAAAATGGATCAAAATATCATCATAGCTAAAGCAAAAGCATCTGATATTTTAAATGAAGCAAATAAAGAAAGAGTATTAATTTTAGAAGAAGCGAGAAAAAATGCTTTAAAAGAGAGTAAAAAAATTCTTTTAGACGCTCAGTCGGAAATTGAAATTTCTATTATACGTGCACGTGAAAATTTGCATAAAGAAATAGTAGATCTGTCTATTTCTATAGCAGAGAAAATCATTAAAAAAAATATCTCTAAAGATGACAATCAAAATTTATTAGATCAATTGGTTATTTCTTTATCACAGGTAAAACATTAATGTCAGTATCAGATACTATTTCTAGACCTTATGCTCAAGCAATTTTTGAAACTGCCATTCAAAATAATACAATTGAAGAATGGAAAAATATTTTAATTTTTATTAAAATGATTGCTTCTTATAAAAAAGTTCGAAATTTTTTATCAGGTTCACTTTCGCCTAAATATTTATCATCAGTATTTATTACCATCAGCGCGGATATAGTGAATGAAAATGCAAAAAATTTAATAAAACTTTTAGCTGAAAACCAACGTTTTAAAATATTAGATGATATATTGCAAAAATTTTTAAGATTGGAATCTTATTACAAGAAAATTATAATTATTGAATTGAGATCTGCATTCTCTTTAAAAGAAAAACAAATTAGCAAAATACGAAAAATATTAGAAAAATTCTTTTTAAGAAAAGCTAAATTTATATGTAAAGTTGATCCCAACATACTTGATGGTATAATTTTAAAGGTGAATGATACTGTTTTAGACTTATCTATTCAAAATTATCTTAAACAGTTATCTGATTCTTTAAATTTTTAAGAGAATAATAATATATGAGATTAAATTCTACAGAAATCAGTAAATTAATTAAAGAAAGAATAGCTCAATTTGAAGTTTTTAATCAATCATATAACGAAGGCTCTATTATTTCTGTAAGTGATGGGATTATAAGAATTAATGGTCTTTCTAATGTTATGTTAGGGGAAATGATTTTATTGCCTAATAATGAATATGCAATTGCTTTAAATATAGAAAGAGATACAATTGGAGCCGTAGTTATGGGTCCCTATGTTCATATAACTGAGGGGACTAAAGTAAGATGTACAGGAAAAATATTGGAAGTCCCAGTTGGTTATAATTTTTTAGGTCGAGTGGTGAATGCATTAGGCTCTCCTATAGATGGAAAAAACTCTATAAAAAATGATAGTTATTGTCCAGTAGAGGCAGATGCACCTGGAGTCATTGACCGAGAATCAATTAATCAGCCAATACAAACAGGTTACAAAGTTATTGATGCAATGATTCCTATTGGTCGAGGACAACGTGAGTTGATTATCGGTGATAGACAAACCGGTAAAACCGCACTTGCAATAGATACGATTATTAATCAGAAAAATTCAGGTATTAAATGTGTTTATGTTGCTATCGGACAAAAACTTTCTACAATTATTAACGTTGTTAAAAAATTAGAAGAAAATGATTCTTTATTTAATACAATTGTAGTAGTAGCTTCTGCTTCAGAAGCAGCATCTTTGCAATATTTATCACCATATTCTGGTTGTGCAATAGCGGAATTTTTCCGAAATCAAGGGGAAGATGTTTTGATTATTTATGATGATCTTTCAAAACATGCAATAGCTTACCGTCAAATTTCTCTACTATTGCGCAGGCCACCCGGTAGAGAGGCTTTTCCAGGAGATATTTTTTATCTTCATTCTCGTTTGTTAGAAAGAGCATCTCGAATTTCTGCAGACTGTGTGCAGAAGATGACTAAAAATAAAGTTATTGGGAAAACAGGTTCAATTACAGCTTTACCTATTATTGAAACACAATCTGGAGATGTTTCAGCTTTTGTTCCTACTAATGTTATTTCTATTACTGATGGTCAGATTTTTTTAGAATCAAGTTTATTTAATTCAGGCATCCGTCCTGCTGTAAATCCTGGTATATCTGTTTCTCGTGTAGGAAGCGCGGCTCAAACTAAAATAATTAAAAAACTTTCTTCTGGAATTCGGACAGCATTAGCACAGTATCAAGAACTTGCGGCATTTTCGCAATTTTCATCTGATTTAGACGATGCAACTAGAAAACAGTTAAATCATGGTCAAAAGATTACAGAATTATTAAAACAAAAACAATATTCGCCTATTTCTATAGCAGAGCAAGGTCTTATACTTTTTATTGCAGAAAATAATTTTCTTGATGATGTTTCTACAGATAAAATAATTAGGTTTGAGCAAGAAATACTAATTTATGCTAACAACTATTATTCTGAATTAATAGATGAAATCAATAAAACAGGTGATTTTAACACTTCTATAAAAAATAAATTTATAAAATTAATTACTGATTTTAAAAAAAACAAATTTTAAAAAAATATAATTAATAAGTTGAAAGAGAAAAAAGTGACTAGTACAAAAGAAATAAGAAATCAAATTTTTAGTGTCATTAATACAAAGAAAATTACTAAAGCCATGGAAATGGTAGCAGTTTCTAAAATGAGAAAAACTGAAGAAAGAATGAAAGCTAGTCGACCATATGCTGATATTATCAGAAAAGTTATTGAACATGTTGCACAAGGAAATTTAGAATATAAACATAGTTATTTAGAAGAAAGACAGACTAAACGTGTTGGTATTATCGTTGTATCTACTGATAGAGGATTGTGCGGAAGCTTAAATACTAATCTTTTTAAACAAGTACTATTTAAAATCCAGAATTTTACTCAAAAAAATGTGCCGTGTGATTTAATATTATTTGGTTTAAAAAGTTTATCTGTATTTAAATTATGTGGAACTAATATTCTTGCAGAAGTAACGAATTTAGGAGAAAATCCTAAATTAGAAGAATTAATTCATTCTGTTACAATTGCATTAAAAGCATATCAAAAAAGACAGATTGATAAAATCTTTCTTGCCTATAATAAATTTCATAATAAAATGTTACAACTTCCTAAAATTGTTCAGCTACTTCCTTTTTGCAAAAAAAAACTCAAAAATATAAGTATTCATAATTGGGATTATTTATATGAACCTGAATCTAAAATAATTTTAGATATTCTTTTTAATCGATATATTGAATCTCAAGTATATCAAAGTATTTTAGAAAATATAGCGAGTGAACAAGCTGCTCGCATGATTGCTATGAAAACAGCAACAGATAATAGTAGTAATCGTATTAAAGAATTACAATTAGTCTATAACAAGGTTCGTCAGGCTAATATTACTCAAGAATTAACTGAAATTGTTGCAGGTGCATCAGCAGTTTCAATTGATTAAAAATTAGTTAGAGGTTTGAAAATAATGGTTACTGGAAAAATCATCCAAATTATTGGTGCTGTAGTGGATGTAGAGTTTAATCAAGATTCAGTACCAAAAATATACAACGCCTTAGAAGTGAAAAATAAGCAATATAAACTAATTTTAGAGGTTCAACAACAATTAGGTGCAGGTGTCGTACGAACTATCGCTATGGGTTCATCTAATGGTTTAAAACGAGGTTTATTGGTTACTGATCTTGGACATTATATAAAAGTGCCAGTAGGAGAAGCAACATTAGGTCGTATAATTAATGTATTAGGTGAAACCATAGATAATAAAGGGGCACTAAAAAGTAATAATACTGCCGAAATTGAATACTGGGAAATTCATCGTTCTCCTCCAAGTTATCAAGAACAAGCTAGCTCTAGGGAAATATTAGAAACAGGCATAAAAGTAATTGATTTAATTTGTCCTTTTTCTAAAGGGGGGAAAGTTGGTTTGTTTGGAGGTGCAGGTGTAGGTAAAACAGTTAACATGATGGAATTGATTCGCAATATTGCTGTAGAACATGCAGGTTACTCAGTATTTACTGGAGTAGGTGAAAGAACTCGGGAAGGAAATGATTTTTATCATGAAATGAATGATTCTAAAGTTTTGGATAAAGTTGCTCTTGTATACGGACAAATGAATGAACCTCCAGGAAATAGATTAAGAGTAGCTTTTACAGGTCTTACTATTGCAGAAAAATTTCGTGATGAAGGAAAAGATGTTTTATTATTTATTGATAATATATATCGTTATACATTAGCAGGCACAGAAGTTTCTGCTTTACTTGGTCGAATGCCATCTGCAGTAGGTTATCAACCAACTTTGGCAGAAGAAATGGGTTTACTTCAGGAAAGAATTACATCAACAAAAAAAGGTTCAATTACTTCAGTTCAAGCTGTATATGTTCCTGCTGATGATTTAACAGATCCTTCGCCTGCAACAACGTTTGCACATTTAGATTCTACTGTCACATTAAGTCGTCAAATAGCATCGTTAGGAATTTATCCAGCCATTGATCCTTTAAATTCAACTAGTCGTCAATTAGATCCTCATATTGTAGGAGATGAGCATTATGAAACGGCATTAGGTGTTCAGTCAATATTACAAAGATATCAAGAACTAAAAGATATCATTGCCATTTTAGGTATGGATGAACTTGCAGAAAAAGATAAATTATTAGTGTCAAGAGCGCGTAAAATACAAAGATTTTTATCTCAGCCATTTTTTGTTGCGGAAGTTTTTACTGGTTTTCCAGGTAAATATGTTTCATTAAAAGACAATATTCGTGCTTTTAAAGGAATTATAGAAGGTGAATTTGATTCTTTACCGGAACAAGCATTTTATATGGTAGGTACTATTGAAGAAGTTATAGAAAAATCCAAAAAATTATAGTTTTTTAAAATGCACGGGATGTATTTATGAAATTTTATTTAGATGTAGTCAGTGTAAAAAAACGTATATTTTCTGGATTTGTAAAAAAAATACGAGTATCGGGAAGTGAAGGAGAACTTGGTATTTATCCCGGACATACTCAACTGTTGAGTATCATTAAACCTGGAATAGTATATCTTGCTCATTATGCAGATAAAAAAGAAGAATGTATTTATATATCAGGAGGAATACTAGAAGTGCAGCCTTCTATTGTATCTATTTTAGCGGATACTGCTATTCGTGCTATTGATTTAGATCGCAGCCGTATTTTAAAAACGAAAAAAAACGCTGAAGAATACATTAAGAATCAAGATATTAAAAATAAAAAAAGTGACATTTTATTACAAATTTCTAAAGAAATTGCAAAGTTAAGAGTTCTTGAAATGATGGATAAATTTAAATGAAACACTTTTTTCGCGGCTGGTTTTTCCTGCCGCAAATATTTTTAAATATTAGATTAAGAGTAAAAAATTTTCTAAATATCGATGTTTTCTGCTTTTAAAGCATTTTTTTCTATAAATTTTCTTCTGGGTTCTACTGCATCGCCCATAAGAGTATTAAATAAATGATCAGCAGAGACTGCATCTTTGATAGTTACTTGAAACATATTTCTAGTTTCAGGATTCATTGTTGTATTCCACAGTTGTTCTGGATTCATTTCTCCTAGTCCTTTATATCGTTGTATCAATATACCACGTTTAGATTGTTTAATTAACCATTCCAGCGTATTTTTTATATTATCTATTTTGTATATATATCCGGATTTTTCTATTAGCACTTTATTTATAATATATTTTTTAAATTTTTGACCTAAATTAGTAATAGATAAGTATTCTTTACTTTTTAAAAAGTCTTCTTTAAAATCATATTGCATGTGATATGCATATCTAGAAATTTTTATAGTTGGTTCAAATATATTTTTATCAAAATTTTTTTTGATTTTTGCTGAATAATAAGTATTGCTTGTGTCTTTTTTATTAAGTTTTTCTGCTAATTGATTGATCCAATCTTCTACTGTTTGCATATCCTTTAAACTAGATAAATTGGCATGGTAAATTAGTTCTTCACATACTGGTTTTGGAAAATAATATTTACTTTTATTCATTACAATTTGGATAAAATTATATTCAGATATGATTTTTTTAAATTCTTTAACATCATTATTGATATTAATATTTTTTGTGCTTTTTAAAACAATATCTTTTAAAGCATTTTTCATTTGATATTTATTCATTTCTATATCATTTTTAATGTATTCTTCTTTTTTTCCTTTTTTTAATTTATACAACGGTGGTTGTGCTATATAAATATATCCTTTCTCAATTAACTCGGGTAGTTGACGATAAAAAAAAGTTAAAAGCAGTGTACGAATATGGGCGCCATCTACATCGGCATCAGTCATGATAATAATATGATGATATCTTAATTTATCTACATTATATTCATTTTTTCCGATTCCACATCCTAATGCAGTGATAAGTGAAGCAACTTCTTGAGATAGAATCATTTTATCAAATTTTGATTTTTCAACGTTTAATATTTTTCCTTTAAGAGGAAGAATGGCTTGATTTTTTCTATTTCTTCCTTGTTTAGCAGAACCACCTGCTGAATCACCTTCTACTAAATAAATTTCTGAAAATTCGGGATTATTTTCTTGACAGTCAGATAATTTTCCAGGTAAAGCACCTAGATCTAGTAGATTCTTTCTTTTGTTTATTTCTCTAGATTTTCGTGCTGCCTCTCTAATTTTAGCTGCATTAATAATTTTTTGAATAATAGATTTTGAATCAGAAGGGTTTTCTAAAAGATATTCAATAAGATTTTCATTAATTAGTGATTCTATAACTGATCTTGCTTCAGAAGAAACGAGTTTATCTTTAGTTTGAGATGAAAATTTTGGATTAGGTATTTTAATCGATATAATAGCTGTTAATCCTTCACGTACATCTTCACCTATTATAGTAGTTTTTTGTTTTTTATTGTATCCTTCTCTTTCTATATGTAGATTTAATGTTCGTGTCATACCTGAACGAAATCCAGCTAAATGGGTTCCACCGTCTTTTTGTGGTATATTATTCGTAAAGCATAATATATTCTCTCGGTGAGAATTATTCCATTGCATTGCAATTTCTAACTCTATTTGATCTTTGATAGATCGAAAGTAAAAAATACGTGAATTGATAGGTGTTTTTTTTTCATTTAAAAATTTAATAAATGCTTTAATACCACCTTTATATTGATAACAATTTTGAGTGTTAGTTCGATGATCTTCTAAATGAATTGCGATGTTTGAATTAAGAAAAGATAGTTCGCGTAAACGTTTAGATAAAATTTCATATTCAAATTTTATATTATTAGTAAATGTTTTATAACTTGGCCAGAATCTTATATATGTACCTGTTAGATTAGTTTTTCCAACAATAGAAAGAGGCTTTTCTGGTTTACCATTTCTATATATTTGTTGGTATTTTTTTTTATTTTTATAAATTATTAATTCTAGTTTTTCTGATAAGGCATTGACAACTGATATTCCGACACCGTGTAATCCTCCTGATATTTGGTATGAAGAATTGTCAAATTTACCTCCAGAATGTAATACTGTCATTATTACTTCTGCAGCTGAAATATTTTCTTCAGGATGAATATCTGTAGGTATTCCTCTTCCATTGTCTTTTACAGAAACCGAGTTGTCTACATGAATAGTTACTATTATTTCCTTGCAATAACCTGATAGTGCTTCATCTATAGAATTATCTACTATTTCAAAAACCATATGATGCAATCCGCTACCATCATCTGTATCACCAATATACATCCCTGGTCTTTTACGGACAGCATCTAATCCTCTTAAAATTTTAATATTAGAAGAGTTGTACATATTTTTCATAACTTTTCCTATTATTTTTAAAAAATTGAATAATAATTAATTATTAGTAATTTGTCGTTTAAAAGAAAAAAAATTCAAATAATTTTAAATTATTCATTATATTATATAGTGTATTTAAAAAATTTTTAACGTTTTAATAACATGACAACATATAATGTTGACGAATCATTTTCTGCTTCAATTTGAATTGAATTATTAGAATTGTTTAAAAATAAAAAAACATTTTCACTATTGATGGAATTCAATATTTCTAATATATAATATACATTAATTGATATTTCTACTTTATTTCCGGTATAATCTATATTAAATTTGTCTTCTGCTGTTTCCTCTTCTTGATTATCAGATAATACTTTAAATTGATTATTACTGATACGTATTTCTACTCCGCAAAACTTTTCATGTGATAGAATGGCAGCACGCGATAGTGATTTTTTTAATAATTTACAGTTAAAAGTAATACGGTTGCTTTTTGTTTTAAGCAAGACACTTGTGTAATCAGGATATTGCCCTTCAATCAATTGCGCGGTAAAAACTAGATCTTCTATGTATACTCTAATATTATTTTTCCCAACTAAAATTCGTATTAATTGTTTTTGAATATTTAATAATCTATTTAATTCGATAACTCCTTTTCTTGGAATTAATATTGAGAAAGGAACTATGTTTTCTTTTAAAGGAGTTTTTGAAATTCCAAGCCGATATCCATCTGTAGCCACTGTATGAAGTAATTTATCTCTATTTTCTAATAACATACCATTAAGGTAATATCGTACATCTTGTTTACCCATAGAAAATTGAGTTTTTTCTATCATTTCTTTCAAAATATTTGAAGATATAAAAAACTCTGAAATATGATTGAATTTATGATGGTTAGGAAAATTATCAGCAGGTAAAGTGTTAAGTATATAATTGCTATTATCAGAAATAATATGCAGTTTATTTTTTTTTAATTGTACTTTTATATTTGATAAATCCAATGAGTTTCGACAAATATCTAAAAGTTTTCGACCTGAAATCGTTATGGTTCCTGGTATATTTTTTATTGATAGTTTAATAGTAGCAATTAATTCTATTTCTAAATTCGTTGCTGTTAATGATAAGATTCCATTTTTTACAGTAATTAATATATTTTCTAAAATAGGATAATCATGATTTTTTGTAAGTAAGCGATTTATTTTTTGTAAGTTTTTAATTAAAATATTATTATTTATAATAAATTTCATATATGATCACATTGATAGAGTTTTAATTAAATTTGAAAAATCTTTTTTAATATCGTGATTTTCTTTTTGTAATTGTTCAATTTTACGACATGCGTGCAGTACTGTTGTATGATCTCTGCCGCTGAAAGCATCTCCAATTTCAGGTAGACTATGATTAGTTAATTTTTTTGCCATTGCCATTGCCATTTGTCTTGGACGTGCTATTGAACGTGAACGTTTTTTTGATAATAGATCAGCAACTTTAATTTTATAATATTCTGAAACTGTTTTTTGAATGTTATCAATAGTAATAATTTTATCTTGTAAATTTAGTATATCTCGAAGTGCCTCACGAACAAAATCTATAGTAATAGCGCGATGTGTAAAACGAGAATCAACAATAACTCTATTAAGAGCACCTTCTAATTCTCGTACATTAGAACGCAAGTTTTTTGCAATAAAAAAAGCTACTTCATTAGATAATATAATATTACTTTCATCAGCTTTTTTTATGAGAATAGCAACTCTAGTTTCTATTTCCGGCGGATCTATAGCAACAGTAAGCCCCCAACTAAATCTTGACTTCAGACGATCTTCTACCCCATTTATTTCTTTGGGATAACGATCAGAAGTTAATATAATTTGTTGATTCCCCTCCAGTAAAGCATTAAATGTATGAAAAAATTCTTCTTGTGAACGTTCTTTATGTGCAAAAAATTGAATATCGTCAATTAATAATGCATCAAAAGAGCGATAATATAATTTAAATTTTTCAATAGAATTATTTTTTAATGCTTTTACCATATCTTGTACAAAACGTTCAGAGTTCATAAAAATAATTTTAATATCATATTTATATGATAAGATTTCATTTCCTATAGCATGAAGTAAATGTGTTTTTCCTAATCCTGTTGGACCATATAAAAACAATGGATTATATGAATTGCCAAGATTTTTTGCTGCTTGAAATGCTGCAGATCTTGCAAGTTGATTTGATTTTCCTTCTATAAAGTTTTTAAAATTATGTTTTTTGTTAATATTAGATCGATAAGATAAATTTTTAAATGATGGGATCTTAGACCAAATTGATTTCTTATCATTGTTTTGAGAATTTTTCGAAATATTTTTTTTGAGTTTTTTTTCTTTATAAATTTGATATATTTCAAATTTTATCAATGGAGAATTAGCACCACAAAAATCTTGCAGTATTTTTTTAAAATGAATTGAATATTTATCTTTGACCCAATCTAAAACAAATTTATTTGGAGCATATATTTCTAAAATGTTATTGTTTAGTTTGGCCTTCAGAGAGCATATCCACATACTAAACTCTGTATTTGGTAGCTCATTCTGTAACCGGTCAAGACACTGTTTCCAAAGACAAAGTGACACGGTAGACTCCAATCAGACACAATTAATAAAAAAATAAAATTTAAAAGTTATTATTTTTTATACGTTTACTTTGATATATATAATTTTAATTTTATATAAGTTTTTTACATAAAATTATATTTTTTACATTAAAATCTATACAATCTAAGATTGGTGAGTATAACGAAAAGGATATAATATATTTTTTTGAGATATTTTTTTATCTAAAGGAGTGATTTTTAGATGTATCATTAAATTTATAAATAAACATATAGTTATCATATCAGAATACAAAATTAAAAATATTTTTTTAGATAAGTCAATATTAAATTCATTTTAATTAGCAATACATTTATTAATGTTTTTTCTATAATTAATGATTTAAATAAAGTTAATTGACTATATCATTTAGAATAATTACTCTTAGTAAAAGTAAATCTTAAAAATCATATTCCACGAAAAAATAGTAAGGTAAATATTAAAATGAAACGAACTTTTCAACCATCAATATTAAAGCGTAATCGTTCTCATGGATTTAGAATTCGAATGGCAACAAAAAATGGTCGTTATATTTTATCACGAAGACGTGCTAAATTAAGAACTCGTTTAACTGTTTCTAATAAATAGTAGGTTACTATTGTGTTTAATTATTTTTTTAAAAAAAAATTAAGATTATCTAATTCTGCGAGTTTTCAAGATGTTTTTAGCAAGCCTTTTAAAAAAAAAAATACTTTGGAAATAAGTATTTTAGGACGTTTTAATTTCTTAGAATATCCTAGATTGGGTCTTAGTATACCCCGCAAGAATATTAAACATGCTCATAATCGAAATTTAATTAAAAGATTAATTCGAGAAACTTTTCGTTTGTTGCAATATAAATTGCTTTTAATGGATTTTGTGGTTATAGCAAAAAAAAACATTCTTTGTCTAAATAATGAAAAAATTATAAATATGCTAAATAGTTTATGGTTGAATTATTATAGATAATTTTATTTTTCAACTAAAAATATCTTCAGATTTGCATGATTGAATATTTTTTATTCTATATGTTTTAATTACATTATCTCGTTTAATGTCATTCTAATGATTCTAGTTTAATTCAAGTAATATCATTGAAATGTAGATAAAAAAATTATTTACCTTTACATGTTAAAGATAAAAGTGAATATTAATTATGGAAGTACAGCGTAATTTTTTTATTTTTACTTTTTTATTTGTTTCTTTTTTGCTTTGGCAAGCGTGGCAAAATCAATCATTTTTAAATAAAAAAACAAATGAAAAAATAGTTCCAACGGTTCATTTTATTGATGAAAAAAAAAATGAAAAACAAATTTTTATTAAGAACAACGTAATCAGTTTAATTGTTAATATGTATGGTGGAGATATAGAAGAGGCGTCTTTGCTTGCATATAAAGATAAATTGTATTCATCTAAACCTTTTAAATTACTTGAAACTACATCTGATTTTATTTATCAGGCACAAAGTGGATTAATTGGAAAAGACGGTCCTGATAATTCAGGAAATAATAGTAGACCATTATATTCTTCTAATAAAAATTTTTTTTCTTTAAAAGATAACGAAAAAGAATTACGTGTTCCTATAAAATGGGTTGATAAAAATGGTGTTATTTATATAAAAACTTTTATTCTTAAACCAAATAGATATGATATCGAAATAGAATATAATATTTGTAATTTAAGTAAAGAGATTTTAAAATTAAATATGTTTGGACAGATAAAACAAACAGTAAAATTACCTGAAAAACGTAATATTTATAGCAGTAATTTTGCACTTCAAACTTTTCGTGGTGCAGCTTATTCAAGTACGGAAGACAAATATGAAAAATATAAGTTTGATTTGATTTCCAAAAACAAAAATTTGCATGTTGTGACTGAGAATGGTTGGATTGCAATGTTACAACAATATTTCGCTGTTGCTTGGATTCCTCAGAATTCAGGTCAAAATACAATATATACATCTAATTTAGATCATGATGTCGCTGCAATTGGATACAAGTCTCCTTTAATCAATATTTTACCTAATTCTAGTTCTATTATAAAATCAAAGTTATGGATTGGTCCTGAAATACAAAACGAAATGAAATTAGTTGCTCCGAATTTAGATTTAACAGTTGATTATGGTTGGCTTTGGTTTTTATCTCAACCATTATTTAAATTGTTAACTATATTATATAATATTGTAGGTAATTGGGGTTTTTCGATTGTTTTAATTACTTTTATCATGAAGGCTATAACTTATCCTTTAACAAAGTCACAGTATATTTCTATGACAAAAATGCGTGCTTTGCAACCAAAAATCAAGGAGATAAAAGAAAAATTTTCAAATGATAAACAGCGTATTAGTCAAGAAATGATAGTTTTATATAAAAAAGAGAAAATAAATCCTTTAGGTGGATTTTTACCTATTTTTATTCAAATGCCGATTTTCTTATCTCTGTATTATATGCTAATAGGATCTGTTGAATTGCGTCATGCTCCTTTTTTATTCTGGATTCATGATTTATCCAGTCAGGATCCATATTATGTATTACCTTTAATAATGGGTCTAACAATGTTTTTTATTCAAAAAACATCATCTGCTAGTCATGTTTCTGATCCACTTCAAAAAAAGATTATGAATTTTATGCCCGTAATTTTTACAGCATTTTTTCTATGGTTTCCTTCAGGATTAGTTTTATATTATACAATCAGTAATTTAGTAACTATTATACAACAAAAGTTCATTTTATCTAAGTTAGAAAAAAATAGATAAATTTTGCATTTAACTATTAAGTAATTAATTTTTAAAATTTTTTAATATCTGATTGACATGAAGAAAATATTTTATGATTTATAATGAAACCATTGTTGCTCAAGTAACTTGTCCAGGGAAAAGTGCTGTTGGTATATTAAGAATATCTGGTTTCCAAGCAAAAACAGTAGCTATGAGAATTTTAGGAAAAGTTCCTTTAGAAAGATTTGCTACTTATTCAAATTTTTTAGATGAACATTCTAGGGTATTAGATAGAGGTATATCTTTATGGTTTCCTGCTCCTCGTTCATTAACAGGTGAAGATGTCTTAGAATTGCAAGGACATGGAAGTCCATTGATAATGGATTTGTTAATAAAAAGAATTTTATCTATTCATAACGTTAGAATGGCTAAACCAGGTGAATTTTCTGAGCGTGCTTTTTTAAATGGAAAGATGGATTTGATTCAAGCAGAATCTATAGATGATTTAATTAACTCAGAAACGGAATCATCTGTTCGTGCTTCATTAAATTCATTACAAGGAAACTTTTCTTTTTTTATCAAAGAATTAATGAATTTAATTATTGAATTGCGTGTTAACATAGAATCGAATATAGATTTCTCCGAAGAAGAAATTAATATTAGCATTAAAAATATAGTTGATATAAAGTTTAAAGAATTACAAGATAAATTCTTAAAATTAAAAAATATAACTTTAGAAGGTAGTTTATTAAGAGAAGGAAGGAAAATAGTAATTACCGGTCCTCCTAATGCGGGTAAATCAAGTTTATTAAATATTTTATCGTATTCTGATAGAGCTATAGTAACTGATATACCTGGCACTACACGAGATCTTCTGTATGAAAATATCAATATTAATGGTATTGCATGTGAATTAATTGATACTGCAGGTTTACGTGATACAAATAATAAAGTAGAACGTATTGGAATCATTCGTGCTTGGGAAATGATTAGAAAATCTGATCATATTCTGTTTGTTATTGATAAAAGAATCGGGAAGTTAAAACAAAAGGAAATATGCAATGAATTTATAAGAAAAATTTCTAATGATTCTATTCCAATAACCTTTGTTTTAAATAAAAATGATTTATTAAACGATAAGTTTGGTATAGAAAATATAGATGGTTTTTCATTTATAAGCATATCAGCACGTACTGGTGAAGGTATTACAAAATTACGTGAACATATCATAAAAATTGAAAAAAATATAAATAAAGAAAGTATTTTTATTGCTCGTCGTCGTCATGTCAATCAACTTGATTTAGCATATAAAGAGTTTTCAATCGCACTAAATAACTGGAAAAAACTTGAGAATATTGAATATTTAGCAGAATCTTTAAGTGTTATAAATAGATTTTTAGGTGAAATCACAGGCGAGTTTACTTCTGAAGATTTACTAAATCATATTTTTTCTAGTTTTTGTATCGGAAAATAAATTTTAATATGCCCGGAGGCGGAATTGAACCACCGACACGGGGATTTTCAGTCCCCTGCTCTACCAACTGAGCTATCCGGGCTTTTTTTATATTAAATCATCAAATATAAAACATTGTCAATATTTTTTATTACTAAAATAATACTGTGTGTGTTTATCTTTTATATTATATTGATTAATAATTAATTTTGAATTTTCATCAAGCGTAAAATTTCACGAATAAAATAATAAAAAAGTAATTTTACCCTTGAAAGTTTTAATAAAGATCCCTATATTTAAAATAACAGAATATATTAAATTTAATTAAAAAATAATTTTTTAAAATAGTTTAAAAAGATTATTTACAGGAGCATTATCATATGAAAATTCGTCCATTGCATGATCGTGTACTTGTTAAACGTCAAGAAATTGAATCGAAATCTGCAGGTGGTATTGTACTAACAGGTTCTGCTGCAGGAAAATCAACTCGAGGAACAGTAACTGCTGTCGGAAAAGGTCGTGTTTTAGATAATGGGGAAATCAAACCATTAGATGTTAAAGTTGGTGACGTTGTTATTTTTAATGAAGGTTATGGTGCAAAAACAGAAAAAATTGATAATGAAGAATTGTTAATTTTAACTGAAAGTGACATTTTAGCAATTGTTGAATAGTAAACTAACAGCAAACTATATGCTATATCCACTAAAAAAATTTATTTAAGGGAATGTCAAATGGCCGCTAAAGATGTAAAATTTGGAAACGAAGCTCGAATTAAAATGCTTCGTGGCGTTAATGTTTTAGCAGATGCAGTTAAAGTAACTTTAGGTCCAAAAGGTAGAAATGTTGTTCTAGACAAATCTTTTGGTGCTCCTAGTATTACTAAAGATGGTGTATCAGTAGCCCGTGAAATCGAATTAGAAGATAAATTTGAAAATATGGGAGCTCAAATGGTAAAAGAGGTTGCATCAAAAGCAAACGATGCAGCCGGTGACGGTACTACAACAGCAACATTATTAGCACAATCTATAGTAAATGAAGGATTAAAAGCAGTTGCAGCTGGCATGAATCCAATGGATCTAAAACGTGGAATCGACAAAGCTGTTATTAGTGCTGTAGAAGAGTTAAAAAACTTATCTGTACCATGTTCTGATTCTAAAGCAATAACACAAGTTGGCACTATTTCTGCAAATGCAGATGAGAAAGTGGGTTCTTTAATTGCTGAAGCAATGGAAAAAGTTGGTAATGATGGAGTAATTACAGTAGAAGAAGGAACTGGTCTACAAGATGAACTTGAAGTTGTTAAAGGAATGCAATTTGATCGAGGTTATTTATCGCCATATTTTATCAATAAACCAGAAACGGGTATTGTTGAACTAGAAAATCCATACATTTTAATGGTTGATAAAAAAATATCTAATGTTCGTGAAATGTTGCCAATATTAGAATCTGTTGCAAAATCAGGAAAACCATTATTAATTATTTCGGAAGATCTAGAAGGTGAAGCTTTAGCTACTTTAGTAGTAAATTCCATGAGAGGAATTGTAAAAGTAGCTGCTGTGAAAGCGCCTGGATTTGGTGATCGCCGAAAAGCAATGTTACAAGATATTTCAATTCTTACTGGTGGTGTCGTCATTTCCGAAGAATTAGCTATGGAATTAGAAAAGTCTACTTTAGAAGATTTAGGACAAGCAAAACGTGTTGTTATTAGTAAAGATACTACAACTATAATTGGTGGTGTAGGAGAAAAACACTCAATTCAAAGTCGTATCAGTCAAATTCGTCAAGAAATTCAAGAAGCCACTTCTGACTATGATAAAGAAAAATTAAATGAGCGTTTAGCTAAATTATCAGGAGGAGTTGCAGTACTTAAAGTAGGTGCAGCTACAGAAGTAGAAATGAAGGAAAAGAAAGCTCGTGTTGAAGATGCATTACATGCTACTCGTGCAGCAGTAGAAGAAGGTGTAGTTGCTGGCGGTGGTGTTGCATTAGTACGTGTAGCAGGAAAAATATCTAATCTACGTGGTCAAAATGAAGATCAAAATGTAGGTATTCGCGTTGCTTTACGCGCCATGGAAGCTCCGTTACGTCAAATCGTGTCTAATTCTGGTGAGGAGCCATCTGTAGTTACTAATAACGTAAAAGATGGGAAAGGTAATTATGGTTATAATGCTGCCACTGATGAATATGGTGACATGATAGATTTTGGAATTTTAGACCCTACTAAAGTTACACGTTCTGCTTTACAATATGCTGCTTCTGTTGCTGGTTTAATGATAACAACAGAATGTATGGTAACTGATTTACCAAAAGAAGATAAATCTTCTGATGCCAGTTCTTCTCCTGCAGGAGGAATGGGTGGTATGGGCGGAATGATGTAATAAGATATTATTCTAAGCATGAAATTTTTAAATTAATTTTAAAATATGTTTCCTCAGAATAATTATTCTGAGGAAATTTCTTATTATTTTCTTAAAATTTTATAATAAAATTGATTTATTATTAATTAAAATATTAGTCTTATAAATTTAAATGTGTATTTATTACAAGTAATTTTAAATAAAATTATGTTTTAATTATTAAAACTTAATAAATCAATATTGAAATTAATATTTATTTTTTCATTTTTCTATGTATTTTATCAGATATAAAAGTTTAAGTATTTGACACAATTTAGTATTTAAAATAATTTATTATTCTAATGTCCGATTTTTATTTAAAAATTATTGGATTTAATTTTTGACTTTTTTACATGCAAGCTATATTAGTTTATTTATTTCAAACGTGAAAAAATTTCTTAAAATTTGGATCTACCATTTATCACATAATTAAATTTAATAGAAAAAAATTTTAAATTTAATTTTTTTAATACATTTTTTAGATGAAAAAATGTATTTTTTATTTTTAATGACTGATAATAAATTATCAAAGATCAAAAATTAAAAAATTCTTTAATTTATATTTTATAAAAATTTTACATGTTTCATGTTTTTTTAAAAAATATAGTATAAAAAATAAAATTTTTTTATTTAGATTACAAATTTTTTAATTACTGTAAAATAACAATTTTATATAATTGATTATCTCTTATAAAAATAGAGGTTTATATATGAGAGTTTATCACGCTAACAATTTTCGTTCCGGTTGCAAGATTATTTTTGAAAATGAACCGTGTTTAATAGAATCTAGTGAATTTGTTAAGCCTGGAAAAGGTCAGTCTTTTGTGCGTGTAAAATTACGAAAGTTGTTAACAAAACAACTTATAGAAAAAACATTCAAATCTACAGACTCTTTAGAGATAGCTGATATTACAGAATATACACTTTGTTATTTATATAACGATGGTTATTTTTGGTATTTTATAAATAACAACACTTTTGAGGAATTATCAGTAGAAAAAAAAATTATCGGTACTTACAAAAAATGGTTATCGGAGCAAGATACGTGTACTATAACTCTATGGAATAATCAACCAATTTCAATTACATTAAATAATTTTGTAAATCTTTTAGTTGTAGATGTGCAAGCAACTCTTAAAGGTGATACTATTAATACTAGTAGTACTAAATTAGCTACATTAAGTACAGGTGCTATTGTCAAAGTTCCCTTGTTTATCCAAGTTGGCTCATTAATTAAAGTAGATACCAGATCTGGTGAATATGTATCTAGATTAAAATAAAAAAATTTGTATTATTTAGTATTCATTTCCGTTAACATACTGTCTATAACTATCCCATTCAAAAGTCAACCATAAACTATTTCCTAAACGCATTCTATCAATAACTCTCTCGCCTAATAAACTTTTCATTCCTCTGTGATCTAAATTAGATAGCATTCCAGTAGAACGTTTAGATGATGACCTTCTATCAACTATTTGATTAATAATTACTTTTTCATAACGAGATTCAGTTTGCATTCCAATTTCATCAATCATTAATAAATCAACGCTACTTAAATTATGTAACAAATTTTCTTCAGTAACATTACTAGTCCCACTAAATGTTCCTTTCATATTAGACATTAAATCAGCTACAGTTACAAGCAAAATACTTTTTCCATGTAGAATTAAGTAATTTCCTATAGCAGAAGCTAAATGATTTTTCCCCGTACCTGGTTTTCCTGAAAAAATAAAACTAGCAATATTTTTGTTAAATTCTTCTGCATATCGTTTCGATGCTTTAAGTACTTTTCTTTGTCCATCATGTTCAATTTTATAATTATCAAATGAACAATTCATATATAATTCTCGAATACCTGATCTACCTAAAACACGTTGCATTTTCATTGCTTTGTTTTCACGCAGTATTGATTCAGAAGATAGTCTTCCTTGTTCTTGATTCCAAGCCAATAAGTCTTCATCGTTTTCAAATTTAGGTTTAATGTTCTTAGGCATAAGACGTTGAAGTCGTTTAAAGAATTCAGTGTAAAATGTCATTATTTACTCCTAAATCCATTGGGTACAGTTTTGTCAGGGATAGGAATGTACGTAATGTCTCGTTTTTTTTGTAATGCAGAGTTAATGGATCTGCTTTTTTGTAAACTTCTAGCTAATTTTTGTTGCCATTGTACGTGATAAAAAAAACAACCTTCCGCTTTCCAATAATCAATAAAAGATGCAAGTTCAGATTTTGATACTTCTTTAGTCAAAATAATTCCCCATAATGTTGCTTGACGAATAAAATCTTTATCTGGACTCCATTCTGAATACATTGAAAATTTTTTTTTAATTTTTTGATTTTTGACATTTTTATCAGAAAAATGATATTCAAGATCAAATATTTTTTTTAATAAATAAGGTGTAACTACATAAAAAATAGGAGAATTATTTTTAATCACTGCTAAAACTTCTTTTTTTGATTTTTCTAAAATTTTTATTGGGTTTTTACAAAATACATCAAGAGGGACATCGTCAGAAATTAAAATTTTCATAAAAATTTTGCCTAATTTTATTTTTAAGAATTTTAAATATAAATTGTTATGATTTTTATCATTTTTATAGATGAAAAATATATAGATAACATTGTATTTGACCCGTAATTTTTGTTTTATATGGAATCCAATTTTTTGGCATTACGAGAGATTGTTTTTTTTCTTTTTCTATGTAAATGAGAGAATTTTTCTTAATCCATTTTTTATTTTCCAGTAAATGAATTGTTTTTTTTATTAACCCTTGATAAAAAGGAGGATCAATAAATATTATATCATATGGTTTTCCAGTTTTTTCTAACCAATTTAAAGTGTTAGTATGTATTATTTCTATATTAGAGATATTTAATTCTTTTACATTCTTTTGAAGATTAAGGAATGTTTTTTTCTTTATTTCCAACAATGTTGAAAATGCAGCATGACGTGATATAGCCTCAATTCCTAATGCACCACTACCTGCGAAACAATCAAGACATCTAGAATTTTTAATGTATTTAGATAGCCATTCAAATAGTGTTTCTCTTATTTGATTGGTTGTAGGACGCAAGTTTGGAATATTTTTAAAAGAAATTTTTCTACCTTTAAATTTTCCAGAAATAATATATATTTTACCGTTTTTTTTAAAAAAAGAATTATACATTTTATTAGATTATTTACGTTAGTGATATAATTTATTTAAATATTAATATTAATAAAAAATTAAATAAATATTTTTAACATCAAATTTTTTAAAAATATAGTCTTTAATTATAAATTACCGGGCAAACAATATGAAAGATAATAAAAAAAATACTTTTTTTTCTTGGTTAAGTTCTAAAATTAAAAAAAAAGAAATAATAGATAAAAAAAAAGATAATCAAGAAAATGAAAAAAATGTTCTCAATAAAAAACAAGAATCTATTTCACAAACTCTATCAATTCAAAAAGATTGTATTAAAAATAATGATATAGAAACATTAAACAATTGTAGTGATAATTTAAATAACAGTCAAAATATAAAAATAAATTTTTTTTCACGCTTGAAAGAAAGTTTAAAAAAAACAAAGGAATTTTTTGGTGATAAAATAAACCATATTTTTTTATCAAAAAAAATTGATAGTGTACTTTTCGAAGAGTTAGAAGAAAAAATGTTACTTGCTGATATTGGAATTAATACCACAAATCACATTATTAGTAATTTAATTAAAGAGGTTAATCATAAGGATTTAAAAAATTCGGAAAAATTATATTTTCTATTAAAAAAAAATATGTATGACATTTTAAAAAAAGTAGAAGTACCCTTAAAAATATCTGATCATACTCCTTTTGTTATTTTAGTAGCAGGAGTAAATGGGACTGGAAAAACTACAACAGTAGCTAAATTAGCACAAAAATATAAATTAGAAGGAAAGTCTATAATGTTAGTTGCCGGGGATACATTTAGAGCAGCAGGTATAGAACAATTACAAACATTAGGAGAATTAAACAAAATACCAGTAATAGCACAACGTTCTGGTTCAGATCCAGCAGCAGTAATATTTGATGCGGTCAAATCAGCTATATCAAAAAAAATAGATATTTTAATTATTGATACAGCAGGTAGATTACATAACAAATTACATCTAATGGAAGAGTTAAAAAAAATAGTTAGAGTTATTAAAAAAATAGATCCGTCTGCACCACATGAAAAAATATTAATTATCGATTCTTGCAATGGACAAAATACAATACAACAAACAGAAATATTTCACAAAGCCTTAGATTTAACTGGAATTATAATTACAAAATTAGATGGAACAGCAAAGGGAGGAGTTGTTTTTTCTTTAGCTAATGAATTTAAAATTCCTATTCGTTATATTGGAATCGGTGAAAAAATACAAGATTTAGGTATTTTTGACAGTCAAGAATTTATTGATTCTATATTTACATAAAAAATATTATCAAATAAAAATTCTATGATTTTAATATAAATGAATTATTTTGTATAAATCTTTGATTTGTACTTTCAATTAAAGTATTATAAACAAGTCCCACATGTTAAATATTTAGCATATATAATTCGTTAATGCGGGAATTAAAATGATTAACAAAGTACAGATTTTATCTGTAACACCACCAAGTAATTTAGAAGCTTATATTAGAATAGCTAACTTATGGCCAATGCTATCAATCGAAGAAGAAAAAATACTAACTAAACGTTTACGTTATAATAGCGATTTAGATGCCGCAAAAACTTTAATTTTATCTCATCTCCGTTTTGTCATTCACATTTCACGTAATTATTCAGGGTACGGTCTACTTCAAGCTGATCTTATACAAGAAGGCAATATAGGTTTAATGAAAGCAGTTCGTAGATTTAATCCAGAAATAGGAGTGCGTCTTGTGTCTTTTGCTGTTCACTGGATTAAATCTGAAATACATGAGTATGTTTTACGGAATTGGCGCATTGTTAAAATTGCCACGACTAAATCTCAAAGAAAACTGTTTTTTAATTTAAGAAAAAATAAAAAAAGACTCGGTTGGTTTAATGAGGAAGAAATAAAAATAGTTGCTCGAGAGTTAGGGGTTAGTAGTAGAGATGTAAGAGAAATGGAATCCCGTATGTCTGCTCAAGATGTTACTTTTAATCCATTACCAGAAGATGATTTTGATTGTAAAACAAATAATGCAATACAATATTTACAAGATAAACAATCTAATTTTGCTAATGGTGTTGAACAAGATGACTGGAAAGAACATGCAGCAAATAAACTCAGTAATGCATTATTAAGACTAGATGAACGTAGTCGTCATATCATTCATGCCCGCTGGTTAGATAAAAAGAAAAAAAACACTTTGCAAACTATAGCAAATAATTATGGCATTTCAGCTGAGAGGGTTCGTCAATTAGAAAAAAATGCAATGAAAAAATTAAAAATAGCTATAGAAAATTAGTTTAATCTATCATTTTTATATAGACTAATTTCATTTTATTTAAAATATTTATACAGAGTATGAGATTAAGTTTTGTTCAATTGAAAACTCATACTCTTTTTTTAAATTCAATGAAAGATTTTTATAGATATAAAAAAATTTTATTCTACTGTTACTGATTTAGCAAGATGTCTTGGTTGATCAATATTTTTTCCTTTTTTTAATGCAATATAATAAGCTAGTAATTGCAGAGGTATTGTATAAAATATAGGTGCTATCAATTCCTCTACATAAGGAAGTTTTATAATATTCATATTATCTTCATGATCAAATTCTTGATCAGAAAATACATAAATTAGACCCCCTCTGGAGCATATTTCTTTAATATTTTTTTTGTTTTTCTCTAACAATGAATTTTGTGGAGCAATCATAATAACTGGCATATTTTTATCAATTAATGCAAGAGGTCCATGTTTAAGCTCTCCTGATGGATAAGCTTCTGCATGAATATAAGAAATTTCTTTTAATTTTAAAGCTCCTTCCATTGCAATTGGATATTGATTCCCTCTTCCAAGAAATAACATATTTTTTTTATTAGCTAATATATCAGCTATATTTTTTATTAATTGATCTTTTTTTAAGATTTGTTTAATTCTAATAGGTAAGATGTTTAACGTTTGTATAATTTTTTTTGAAATTTCATTATTTTCTTTTTTTAAATTTATTATTTTGGCGATTAACATAAGTAAAACAGTTAATTGGGTCGTAAAAGATTTTGTTGAAGCTACTCCTATTTCTAATCCTGCTTTAGTTAGTATATAGAAATCAGATTCTTTTACTAAAGATGAACTTTCCATATTACATATTGTTAAATTTCCTAAATAACCAAGTTTTTTAGAATATCTTAATGCTGATAGTGTATCAGCAGTTTCACCTGATTGTGACAAAGTAATTAATAGACTTTTTTTTCTTACAATCAGTTTTCTTGAAGAAAATTCAGATGCGATTTCAACATCACATGGAATATTAGCAAGTGATTCAAACCAATATCTAGAAACCATAGCTGCATTATATGAAGTTCCACATGCAACAATCTGTATATTTTCTGTGTTATAAAATATTTTTTTTGCTTTGAATCCCAATTCAGAAAAATGTACTTTGTGTTTATTTTTTAAACGGTTTTGTAAAGTATTTAAAATAGATTTGGGTTGTTCATATATTTCTTTTTCCATGTAATAACAATATTTTCCTTTTTTTACTGATTTATGTTCTATATTAGATATGATTTCTTTTCTTTTTACTATAGAAGAATTGTTCTTATTGAAAATATTAATTTCTTTTTTTTCAACAATAGCAATATCATCTTCTTCTAAGTATATAAAACGTTTTGTTACATTTAATAGTGCAATTTGATCAGAAGCTATGAAATTTTCTTCTGTTCCTAATCCTATAATTAATGGGCTTCCAGAACGCACGGCTATTAATCTTGAAGGATTATTTTTATCAAGTATAACCATGCTATAATTTCCATCTAATCTTTTTATACTATTTTGTACAATTTTTTTAAATGAATCTTTTTTTTTGTTTTGTTCCCAATGCAATAAATGTGCAATGACTTCTGTATCGGTTTCAGAAGAAAATATATATCCCTTTTTTTGTAAAAAAAGACGTAATATAGAGTAATTTTCAATAATTCCATTATGTACAACAATAATATTCGAAGAAATATGTGGATGAGTATTTTCTTTTGAAACTTTTCCATGCGTAGCCCATCGAGTATGGGCTACACCAATATTACCGAGTATTTTTTTTTTATTTGTTTGTTTTACAAGTTCCTTGACTTTTCCAACACAACGAATTCTAATTATATTATTTTTATTATCTATAATGGCTAATCCGGAAGAATCATATCCTCGGTATTCTAGTTTTTTGATGCTATTGATAAGAAAATTAGTAATATTACGTTGTGTTACTGCAGCAACAATACCACACATATTTATACCTTTTATTTTTTATTGAAAAAATTTATTTTTAAAACAAATATATTGATTTGATAGATTGAAACAATTATTTTTGATGAATTTTATTAGGACGCATCCAATTTTTTTTGTATTTTTGTTCTTTAGTATTGTAAACTAAACATGGTGTATTAACATCTGCTGTTAAAGTAGTACCTGCTGCAATAGTTGTATTTGTCGCAATTTTTATAGGTGCAACTAATTGTGTATTAGAACCAACTAAAACATTATCACCAATAATAGTTTTAAATTTATTTGCACCATCATAATTACATGTAATACTACCAGCCCCAATATTTACTCTAGATCCAATTTCAGAATTGCCAAGATAACTTAAGTGTTTTACTTTAGATTGTTTTTTTATAAAACTATCTTTTATTTCAACAAAATTTCCTATATGAACATTTGTATCTAATAAAGTATTAGAGCGTAAATGAGCAAAAGGACCTATGATACAATTTTCTCCAATTTTAGCGTTTTCTATGATAGTGTATGCTTGAATATTAGTTTTACTATCAATAATACTGTTTCTAATAATACAACCGGGTCCAATTTTAACGTTATCACCTAAAACAACATCGTTTTCTAGAATAACACCCGTATCTATTTCAATATTTTTACCGTGTTTTAATGTTCCTCTAAGAATAAAATGAGATGGATCTTTTATTGTAACCCCATTTAAAAGCAATGTATCAGTTTGTTTTTTTTGAAAAATTTTCTCTAAAATAGATAGTTGCAATTTGTTATTTATTCCTAATATTTCTTCATAATTTAATGCTTGTACTGTTTTGATAAAATTACCTTCTAGATAGGCTAAAGAAATAATATCTGTTGCATAAAATTCTTTTGTTTTATTTTTTTTATCAATTTTTTCTAACCAGCGTTTTAAATCTTTACTCTTAGCTATAAAAATTCCCGAGTATATTTCTTTAATTTTTTTTTGTTTATTAGTAGCATCTTTTTCCTCTATTATACCAATAACTTTTCTTTTTTCTCGCAAAATACGTCCATATCCATTAGGATTTTTTACTTTTTTAGTTAATAAGCTAATTATTGCTGTTTTTTTAGAATTTTTTAGTTTTTTTATTGATTTAACTGAAATAAATGGTACATCTCCATATAAGACTAGTATGTCTTCATTGTCTGAAATTTTTTTGATCGCTAGTAGTATAGCCTGTCCTGTGCCTTCTGGGTTTTTTTGCTTTACCCATTCAATAGGAATATTATTATCAATATTAGAAAATAGAAATTTTTTTTCAGTATTATACACTAATATAATTTTTTTAGGTTTTATAGATTGTGCAGTTTGTATGACATGTTCTAAAATTGTTTTTCCTCCTAAATAGTGTAGCACTTTAGGATGATTGGATTTCATTCTAGTTCCTTTTCCAGCAGCAAGTATTACTACAATTATTTCTTTCATTAACATAAATACCCTTTTTTTGATATATTTCATTAAATGAAATATTATTCATTAAATATTTTTGATAAATTATAAATTGTTTTTGATGTTTTAAATCCAATAATTCAATAATATAAAATTTTTGATAAATAATTTTTATATATGAATTTATGTATATATAATATGTTTTTATAATAAAATATATTATACTTTTTAAGGTTTTCTATGTGTTACGTTATTGCAGTAGATTTAGATGGTACTTTGCTTTCTTCAGAGAATAAAATAACAAAATATACTCAAGAGATTATACAGTTATTAATAGAAAAAAAATTTTATTTTATTTTTGCTTCTGGTCGTCATTATATAGATATCATGAAAATTAGAGACAGTTTGAAAATAAAGATTTTTATAATTGCCTCTAATGGCGCTAAAATTTACAATTTAGATAATAAGCTAATATTTAGTGATAATTTAGAAGAAGATATTGCTTCAACACTTTGTAGAATAAAATATTCGGATACAGAGATTATCACTCAAGTATATCAAAATAATAAATGGTATATAAATAGTAATGAAATAGATAATAAATTTTGTTCTGCTCTTTCATCATTAAAATATCAATATTTTCATCCGGATCATTTAAATTTTAATAATATTAGTAAGATTTTTTTTACAAGCAGAAATTTTCAAAAATTATACACTTTTAAAAAACAAATTATTAACTCTTATACTAATAGAGTTCATATTAATTTTTCTCTTCCAGGTTGTCTTGAAATTGTATCAGGATCTACTTCAAAAGGTCATGGATTGAAATTGATATCTAAATTGTTAGGAATTTCTTTAAATAATTTCGTGGCTTTTGGAGACGGAATGAACGATCAAGATATGTTAACTATTGCTGGAAAATCTTATATTATGAAAAATTCAGATCCGCGTTTAAAAGCAGCGTTGCCACATATTAAAATTATTGAAAGTAATAACGATGATGGTGTTGCAAGATGCTTAAATAAAATTTTTATAGAAAACAATAAAAATATATAAAAATATTTTTTATTATTTAATGATATAACAACTATTATTTTTTTTTAATACGCTACGAATAAATTTTAAATGATTAGAAGCATGTACACGTATAGAATGAATTAAATTTTTTATCACTACTTCTTTTTGTTCGCCGTTGCGAATGGCTGCATATAATCGCCCCCATATTCCGTGTCCTATTCTTCTTGTTACAATTAAACCTTGACGTTCAAAATTGTCTACTACCCAATGAGGTAGTGCTGTAATTCCCATTTGTGCTGATACCATTTGAATTAAAAGTAATGTATTATTAACATTTTTAAAAATAGGTGTAATACCAGATGGCTGTAAAAAATATTTCCATATATCTAGTCTATGTCGCTGAACAGGATAAGTCATTAATATTTCGGATGCAAGATCTTCTGGTATAATATTATTTTTTTTTAAAACAAGTTGGTGGTTAGGAGATAAAACTAATCGAACTTCAAAATCAAACATTGGTACATAGAATAAATTACTTCTTGGTAATACTTCAGAAGTTAACACAATATCAAGTTTTCCTTGTTGTAAAAATGGTTGAGGACTAAAAATAGTATCGGAATAAAAATCTATTTTTACCTTTGGACATTTTTTTTGAAAAACGGTTAATGCCGGTGTTAACCATTGAATACAGCTATGACACTCAATTGCTAATCGAATAATCATATGATGAGAATTTGTACATAATTGTATTGCTTTTTGTATTTTAGGTAAGATTTCTTCAGATAATTGCAGTAAAATTTTGCCTTTAATTGTAAATTTTATAGGATTACTTTTTCTTATAAATAATTTAAATCCTATTTTTTTTTCTAATTGGTTGCATTGATGTGATATTGCTGATTGTGTTTGATGTAATTGAATTGCTGCTGCACTTAATGAACCACTATTTTTTAATGCTTGTAGTGTTCGGAGATGTTTTATTTCAATCATGAGATTCCTTCATATCGAGAATTAACTATTTACGCTTGCTAATTTTCTTTAATACTAGAATTATAAGATATTTATTTTATATAAAGCAATTATAAATTATTTTTATACTGAGAACGTTAATTATACAAACAGGATATTTAAAATGACAATTTTAAATCATACTCTTGGTTTTCCAAGAATAGGAATAAATCGAGAGTTAAAAAAAGCTCAAGAAAAATATTGGTCTGATGATCTTTCGCTTCAAGATCTTTTATTAGTTGGCTATGAATTAAGAAAAAAAAACTGGCAAAAACAAAAAGAATCTGGAATTGATTATATCCCAGTTGGAGATTTTGCTTGGTACGATCATGTATTAACCACAAGTATGATGTTGGGAAATATTCCAGAAAGACACAAAAATGTTCTAGATCCTGTTAATTTAGATTGTTTATTTCGCATTGCAAGAGGTTTTGCTCCAGATATTTCAGCTTCAGAAATGACTAAATGGTTTAATACTAATTATCATTACATTGTGCCAGAGTTTTATAAGAACAAAGTTTTAAAATTTTCTTGGAAACAAATTTTAGATGAAGTAGATGAAGCATTGTTACTAGGACATAAAGTTAAACCTATACTTTTAGGACCTATTACATATCTTTGGTTAGGAAAAGTGAAAGGAAAACGTTTTGACCGTCTTGATATTTTAAATTCTATTATTCCAATTTATCAACATGTTTTAAAACAATTATCTAAACGTGGTATTGATTTTGTTCAAATTGATGAACCCGCTTTAGTTTTAGAGTTGCCTAAAAAATGGAAAGAGGCTTATTCTTATGTTTATAAAGAGTTGTCTGGTATAACAAAATTATTACTCACAACATATTTTGATAGTATTGAGCATAATGTGGAATTTATTCGTGATTTACCAGTTCAAGGTATTCATATTGATTTGGTATCTGGGAAATATAATTTAACAGATTTTCTTGCTAAAATACCACCAGAATGGATGTTGTCTTTAGGTGTGATTAATGGACGAAACATTTGGCGTTCTGATCTTTTAAAATGGTTTAAAATTATTAAATCAATCTTAAAAAATCATAAAACAGTATTAATTGCTTCATCTTGTTCTTTATTGCATTCGCCAATTGATGTAGAGATAGAAAAAAATTTAGATCAAGAAGTAAAAAAATGGTTTTCTTTTTCTGTTCAAAAATGCAAAGAGCTAGGGTTATTATCAAATGCTGTAAATAATAATAATATTGATGCAATTACAGAATGGAGTTTACCAATTCATGAACGTATATTTTCTAAAAGAGTACATAAAATTGAGGTAGAAAATCGTTTATCTAGTATTTCAATTGATAAATATCGACGTTTAGATGCTTATAAAATACGCGCTAAAGAACAAAATAAAAAATTAAATTTACCTATTTTGCCGACAACTACAATTGGTTCTTTTCCTCAAACTGTTGATATTAGAAAACTACGACGTGATTTTAAATTAAACTTAATAACTGAAGAAGAATACACAAAAGGAATTAAAAAACATATTAAAAAAGTTATAAAAATACAAGAAGAGCTAGATATAGATGTTTTAGTTCATGGTGAAGCCGAAAGAAATGATATGGTAGAATATTTTGGTGAAAATTTAGATGGATTTATATTTACAGATAATGGATGGGTGCAAAGTTATGGTTCGCGTTGTGTAAAACCTCCCATTATTATTGGAGATATTAGTCGTCTTAAACCAATTACTATAGAATGGTCTAAATATGCTCAATCTTTAACAAAAAAACCAGTAAAGGGAATGTTAACAGGACCAGTTACAATTTTATTTTGGTCTTTTCCTAGGGAAGATATTTCATTAGAAAAAATTGCAACACAAATTGCTTTAGCATTGTATGATGAAGTTGTAGATTTAGAAAAAGAAAAAATAGAAATAATTCAAATTGATGAACCGGCATTACGAGAAGGTTTACCATTACGAAAAAGCAATTGGTATGAATATTTGTCTTGGGCTGTCAATGTATTTCGTTTAAGTTCTTCAGGTGTTAAAAACACTACACAAATTCATACACATATGTGCTATTGTGAATTTAATGATATAATGGATTCTATTGCATTATTAGATGCTGATGTTATCACAATTGAAACTGCTCGTTCAGACATGGAGTTATTAGAATCGTTTAAAGAATTTAAATATCCTAATGAAGTTGGTCCAGGAGTGTACGATATTCATTCTCCTAATATACCAAGTACAGAATCAATTACAGTGCTTTTAAATAAAGCAATAAAATATATTCCTGCCAAACGTATTTGGGTTAATCCAGATTGTGGTTTAAAAACAAGAAGTTGGAATGAAACAATATTAGCTTTAAAAAATATGATGGAAGCAACAAAAAAACTTAGGGAAAAAATAAAAAGTTATGTTATTTAAATAAATTTTTTCTTATATATAGAAGATACATTTAATATTAAATCATCTTTTAGACTGTATTAAAAATCTAATTGATGATTTAATTCTTATGAATTTTAATTTTTTAAAATTAAAAAATTAATGTTTAAAATGACGCTCATTAGTAAAGATCATTGTTATATTATGTTCATCTGCAGCTTGAATGATCTCCTTATCACGGATTGATCCTCCTGGTTGAATTATACAACTAATACCAATAGAAGCAGCGTTATCGATTCCATCTCTAAAAGGGAAAAAAGCATCAGAAGCCATAGTTGCACCTACAACATCAGAGCCTTGGTCTTTTACTTTCATATTTGCTAGTTTTGTCGAATAAATCCTGCTCATTTGTCCTGCACCAATACCGATAGTTACTTCATTACGACCGTATACGATTGCATTTGATTTAACGAATTTAGACACTTTCCAACAGAACTTAGAGTCTTTTAGTTCTTTTTTTGTTGGTATACGTTTTGTAACAAAATTCCATAACTTGTCATTTGTATTACAAGAATCATGTTCTTGTATAAGTAATCCGTTAGTAATTTTTTTAAAATCTAGTCCTATTTTATTATTTTTTAATTTTCCAGTAATGAGAACTCTTATATTTAGCTTATTTTTTAAAATTTTAAGTGCTAAATCACTGATTTCTGGAATGATAATAACTTCAACAAATTGTTTATTAATAATTGTTTTAGCCGTTTTTTCATCTAATATCTGGTTAAAAGCAATTATCCCACCAAATGCTGAAACAGGATCGGAATGATATGCAGATAAATATGATTCTAAAATATTATTACTGACTGCAACGCTGCAGGGGTTTCCATGTTTTACAATAGCACATGCAGGTTTGCTAAATTCTTTTACACATTCTAATGCTGTATCAGCATCTGATATATTGTTATATGATAAAATTTTTCCTTGAATTTGATATGCTGTACTAATTGTTCCAGATTCAAATAGATTTTTTTCTGTATAAAAAGATGCTTTTTGATGATGATTTTCTCCATATCTTAGGTCTTGTTTTTTTATGAAAGAAAAGTTTATCACTTTAGGGAAAAAATTTTTTTCTTCATTTTTATTGAAAGTATTTGCCTTTATAAAATACTGTGAAATAATTTCTTCATAAGATGCTGTGTATTCAAATGCTTTTTTTGCTAAATATAATCTTTTTTCGATATTCATGGTATTGTTATTAATAGAATCAATAATAATTTGAAAATCAGCGAGATCTACTATAACTATAACGTTTTTATAATTTTTTGCAGAAGCACGTACAAGTGTGGGTCCACCTATATCAATATTATTAATGATATCATCTATATTATTGCTATTAATTTGCATCTTTTCAAATGGATAAAAGTTCACGATCACTATATCTATTGGAGAAATATCGTATAGTTTCATGATCTCTTTATCTTCATTTGTTCTTCTTAAAATACCCCCGAAAATTTTAGGGTGCAATGTTTTAATTCGTCCGTCCATTATTTCAGGAAATTTTGTATAATCTGATATCTCGGTAACAGGTATATTGTTTTTTTTTAAAATTTGAGCAGTTCCTCCCGTAGAAAATAAATTAATTTTATTTATTTTTAATATTTTTGCTATTTTTAAAATATCTGTTTTATCTGAAACGCTAATTAACGCATTTTTTATAACATCATTTGATTGCATAATATATTTTCTTATTTTTAATAAAAAATTAAGTATTTTGTTATATAATATATATTCGAACTATTTTAAATACATAATTGTTTTTAAAAATCATTAAAAAAAATACTTATTTAGCAAGGGGCATCATGCCCCCTTAAATATATTGTGAATTATAATTATTTAATTGCATTTTTTAATGTTTTACCAGATGTAAAACTAGGAACTTTTGTCGCAGGAATTTGTATTTCTTTTCCTGTTTGAGGGTTTCGTCCTATGCGAGATGATCTCAAATTAACTTTAAAAGTACCAAATCCAACTATTTGTACAGATTCACCTTTTTTTAAAGAATCAATAATAGTTGATAATGTTGTTTCTAAAGTCAATTTTGCTTGTATTTTAGATAAATTAGACTTTTTAGAAATAACATCAATTAATTGAGTTTTATTCATTATTTTTCCTTTTTTATTTAAATGTAAAAATTAATAATTAATTTAGATTTTATTTTGATAAATTTATATTAAAACTATATTTTTATAGCAAGTATTTTTAATACATTTTGATATAAAAAGAAAAATATATTTTCATGTTATATAATTTTGTATTCATTAAACGTTTTTATTTCAGCAAAAATAATATGAAAAAAGAAGAATTAGGTTTGCAATTTATAATTTTAGTAATTTTAAATATGCAATTTATTTTAATATTGTTTTAAAATATTTAAAAAAATTATATTTCGATTTTTAAAGATACCATTTTTTTTAAAAAACATTAAAATTAATTTTAATAATGTTTTAATTTGATTAAAATTAAATCATTTATTATTTTTTAAAATTATTTTGCACATTTCGCATGAAATATAAAAAATATTTTATTTTTAACGGAATGATTTATTGAATTTTTCAAATTAAATTTCTTAAATTTTATCAAATAAAATAATTTTTTCAGAGTATTAAAAATGTAAAAACCGCATTTAAGACAAGATTTTTTAACAATTTGATTATTTTCGAAGAACCAGTTCGATATATTTATATCATAATATAATATGACTATATTTTTACTGTGGCTGCTTTTAAGAGCAGCCATAATTTAGATATATAAAAATATTAAGACTATTTATTTTTTTCTATAAGAGCAGAATTTAATAATTCTGAAAGACTGGCAGAGGCTTCTTCGGCACTAATCTGAGAGCTACTGACTGTTGGATTACTATGTTTTTTTTGACGACGATTAAACCGTTCTTTATGATATGCGTATCCTGTACCGGCAGGAATTAAACGTCCAACAATTACGTTTTCTTTTAATCCTCTTAATTCATCTTTTTTTCCTGCTACTGCAGATTCAGTTAATACTCTGGTTGTTTCTTGAAAAGAAGCTGCAGATATAAAAGATTCTGTTGCAAGTGATGCTTTAGTAATTCCTAATAAATCTCTTGAAAAAGTAGCTGGAATTTTCTTTTTTTTACCTAATATTCGATTAGAAATTTTTATACGAGAAAATTCTACTTGTTCACCCTCTAAAAAATCTGAATCCCCTGATTTCATTATGGTAGCTTTTCGTAGCATTTGTCTTATAATTACTTCAATATGTTTATCATTAATTTTTACGCCTTGCAGACGATATACTTCTTGTACTTCATTTACGATATACCTAGTTACAGATTGAACACCTCTTAATCGAAGAATATCATGTGGTGATTCTGGTCCATCAGATACTACATCTCCTCTTTCTACTCTTTCTCCTTCAAAGACATTTAATTGTCTCCACTTAGGGATCATTTCTTCATAATCATCGCTACCGTCTACTGGTGTAATAACTAATCTTCTTTTTCCTTTAGTTTCTTTTCCAAAAGATATGATACCACTAATTTCAGCTAAAATAGCTAATTCTTTTGGACGTCTAGCTTCAAATAAATCTGCAACTCTTGGTAATCCACCGGTTATATCTTTTGTGCCTCCAGATTCTTGTGGTACTCGTGCTAACGTGTCTCCAGAACTAATTTGAACTCCATCATCAAGTTGAACAATTGCTTTCCCGGGTAAAAAATATTGTGCGGGCATATCTGTTCCTGAAATAAGAACGTCTTTTCCATTACAATCAATGATTTTTAACGCTGGTCTTAAATCTTTTCCAATTGACATTCTTTCTGCTGTATCTAATATTACTATAGAAGACAGACCTGTTAATTCATCTGCTTGTCTTGTAATACTTTGACCGTCAATCATGTCTACAAAACGAACTAAACCATTAACTTCAGTAATAACAGGCATAGTATGCGGATCCCATTTCGCAACAGTTTCGCCGGAATATACTTTTTCGCCATCTCCTTTAGCCATAATAGCTCCATAAGGGACTTTATAAGTTTCTTTTGTTCTTCCAAAATTATCAATAATATTAAGTTCTACGTTTCTTGAGGTAATAACTATTTTACCGCTAGAATTAGTTACAAATTTTGCGTTGTTGAGGTGTATAATACCTTGATTTTTTACTTGAATGCTAGATTCTGCTGCAGCTCTTGATGCTGCGCCTCCAATATGGAAGGTTCTCATAGTTAATTGTGTACCTGGTTCTCCTATAGATTGAGCAGCGATAACTCCAATTGCTTCTCCCTTATTAACTAAATTTCCTCGAGCTAAATCTCGACCGTAACAATAGGCACAAACGCCAAAATCAGTATCACAATTTACCACTGATCTTACTTTAACATTATCTATGGAATTATCTTCTAAAAGATCACATAATTGCTCATTTAGCAGCGTGTTTCTTTTAATTAATATATTTTTAGTATTTGGAATAAAAACGTTTTCTGCAGTAATCCGACCTAAAACACGTTCACGCAATGGTTCTTTAACATCGCCTCCCTCAATTAATGAAGTCATTAAAATTCCTTCGTGTGTTTTACAATCATCTTGTGTTACAACTAAATCTTGTGCAACATCTACTAAACGACGTGTTAAATATCCAGAGTTAGCAGTTTTTAATGCCGTATCTGCTAATCCTTTACGTGCGCCGTGCGTGGAAATAAAATACTGCAACACGTTTAAACCTTCTCTAAAATTAGCTGTAATAGGTGTTTCTATAATAGAACCATCAGGTTTTGCCATCAATCCTCTCATTCCAGCTAGTTGACGAATTTGTGCAGCAGAACCACGTGCTCCTGAATCAGCCATCATAAATATGCTATTAAAAGATATTTGTTTTTGTTTTTCGCCTTGTTTATTTTTAACGGATTCTGTAGATAAATTTTCCATCATAGCTTTTGCTACTCGTTCGTTAGCTGCCGCCCAAATATCAATAACTTTATTATATCTCTCACCTGCTGTAACCAGCCCAGATTGAAACTGTTCTTGTATTTCAGCTACTTCGATTTCTGCTTCATTAATAATATTTGCTTTTTTTTCCGGTATTACCATGTCATCAATACCAACTGAAGCTCCTGATCTCGCTGCATAAGCAAAGCCAGTATACATAATTTGATCAGCGAAAAAAACAGTAGGTTTAAGCCCTAAAATACGATAACAAGTATTAAGCATTTTAGAAATATCTTTTTTACCTAATGTTTGATTGACAATACTAAAGGGTAGTCCTTTAGGAATAATCATCCATAAAATTGCTCGACCTATAGTTGTGTTAATTATTTTTTTTATTGTACTGAAAGTTTTATCTTTATTTTTTTTGTATTCTGTTATTCGTACTTTTACTAATGAATGCAATTCAGCAATACCCAAACGATAGACTTTTTCTGCTTCGTTAGAACTGTTTAGTAGCATACCTTCGCCTTTCCCATTTATTTTTTCACGAGTCATATAATACAAACCTAAAACAACATCTTGGGAAGGAACGATAATTGGCTCACCATTAGCCGGGGATAAAATATTGTTAGTTGACATCATTAAGGCTCTAGCTTCTAATTGTGATTCTAGAGTTAATGGGACATGTACAGCCATTTGATCTCCATCGAAATCAGCGTTATAAGCGGCACATACTAGCGGATGGAGCTGAATTGCTTTCCCCTCTATAAGAACTGGTTCAAATGCTTGTATTCCTAATCTATGCAAAGTAGGTGCACGATTTAAAAGAACTGGATGTTCACGAATCACTTCGTCTAAAATATCCCATACTATAGCTTCTTCTCTTTCTACCATTTTTTTTGCTGCTTTGATTGTAGTAGCTAAACCACGAACTTCTAATTTTCCATAAATGAACGGTTTAAAAAGCTCTAATGCCATTTTTTTAGGTAAACCACATTGATGCAAGTGAAGATAAGGTCCTACAGTAATAACAGAACGACCAGAATAATCTACACGTTTCCCAAGAAGATTTTGTCGGAATCGTCCTTGTTTTCCTTTAATCATATCAGCTAATGATTTTAGGGGTCTTTTATTTGATCCTGTAATAGCTCTTCCTCTTCTACCATTATCTAATAATGCATCTACAGCTTCTTGCAACATTCTTTTTTCGTTGCGTACAATTATGTCTGGAGCTGCTAAATCTAATAAACGTTTAAGACGATTATTTCTATTAATGACTCGACGATATAGATCATTTAAATCTGATGTTGCAAATCTTCCTCCATCTAATGGTACTAATGGTCTGAGATCAGGTGGTAAAACTGGTAATACATTAAGAATCATCCATTCAGGTTTATTGTGAGATTGGATAAAAGATTCCAATAATTTAATTCTTTTTGTTATT
The DNA here is from genome assembly GCF_056343165.1 of Buchnera sp. (in: enterobacteria). NCBI lineage: Bacteria > Pseudomonadati > Pseudomonadota > Gammaproteobacteria > Enterobacterales > Erwiniaceae > Buchnera > Buchnera sp. (in: enterobacteria). Next base: position 139,596 of record NZ_JBWHTS010000001.1, read on the forward strand.
TTTTTTCTTTTAGTTTCAGAGTTTGTTTCATTTAATTCGATTCTTAAAGTATTACATTCTTGAACTAGATTGATATCTTTTAAAAGAAATTGAATTGCTTCTGCTCCCATTGTAGCATCAAATTCATCTCCAAATTCTTCTAAAGAATCTAAATATTGTTCTTCAGTTAAAATTTGGCGCTTTTCAAGATTAGTCATCCCCGTTTCTATAACTACATAGGATTCAAAGTATAGTACCCTTTCAATATCTCGCAAGGGCATATCTAATAATAAACCTATTCTTGATGGTAAAGATTTTAAAAACCAAATATGAGCTGTAGGTGAAGAAAGTTCTATATGACCCATTCGTTCACGTCTAACTTTACTTTGTGTAACTTCAACACCACATTTTTCACAAATGACACCTCGATGTTTTAATCTTTTATATTTGCCACATAAACATTCATAATCTTTTACTGGTCCAAAAATGCGCGCACAAAATAATCCATCTCGTTCGGGTTTAAATGTACGATAGTTAATAGTTTCTGGTTTTTTTACTTCTCCAAACGACCAAGATCTGATCATATCAGGTGAAGCTAACGAGATTTTAATAGCATCAAAATCTTCATTTTTAGTTTGGGATTTTAGAAATTTTAGTAAATCTTTCACGCATTAGCTCTCGTTGGAATTAAACTTTCAAGGTAATAAATATATAAATATTTTTTATTATATTATTAATTTTTTTATTCGCTTTCTAGTTCAATATTAATACCTAATGATCGAATTTCTTTCAGAAGTACATTAAAAGATTCCGGCATTCCAGGCTCCATTTGATGATTCCCATCTACAATATTTTTATACATTTTAGTTCTTCCATTTACATCATCAGATTTAACGGTTAACATTTCTTGTAACGTATACGAAGCTCCATATGCTTCTAGTGCCCAAACTTCCATTTCACCAAAACGTTGTCCGCCAAATTGAGCTTTTCCGCCCAATGGTTGTTGAGTTACTAAACTATAAGAACCAGTAGAACGTGCATGCATTTTATCATCTACTAGATGATTTAATTTTAACATGTACATATAACCAACGGTAACAGGTCTTTCAAATTTTTCTCCTGTTCTTCCATCAAAAAGTGTAATTTGTCCAGAAGTAGGTAAACCTGCAAATTTTAACATTTGTTTTATTTCATTTTCTTGAGCACCATCAAATACCGGCGTAGAGATGGGAATGCCATTTTTAAAATTTTCAGCTAAACGCAATATTTCTTCATTAGAAAAATTATCTAAATCTACTTTTTGACGCAAATTTTCTCCTAAATTAAAAGCTTGTTGAATAAATTTTCGTAAATTAGATATTCTTTCTTGTGTTTTAAGCATGTGATTGATTTTGTCACCAATACCTTTTGCCGCCATGCCCAAATGTGTTTCTAATATTTGTCCAATATTCATACGAGAAGGAACACCTAGTGGATTTAAAACAATATCAACTGGTACACCATTTTTATCATAAGGCATATCTTCAATAGGATTAATTTTAGAAATGACGCCTTTATTACCATGTCTACCTGCCATTTTATCGCCAGGTTGAATTTGACGTTTAACTGCTAAATATACTTTGACTATTTTTAAAACACCTGGAGCAAGATCATCCCCTTGCGTAATTTTTTGACGTTTTATTTCAATTCTTTTATTAAATTCTTCTTTTAGTTCATCATGTTGTTTTGCAAGTTTTTCTATTTCTTTTTTTTTGTTTTTTTCTGTAATTTCTATAGACAGCCATTTTTCGAAAGGTAGTGTATTGAGTTGTTCTATTTCAATATTAAAAGATATCAAGGTTTTTTTGATATGAGCAAACAAACTAGATTCAAATATTTTAAATTCCTCAGTCAGATCTTTTTTAATTTTTTTAATTTGCATATCTTCAATTTCTAATGCTCTTTTATCTTTTTTTACACCGTCTCTTGTAAATATTTGCACGTCTATTACAGTTCCTGATACTCCATTAGGAACTCGTAATGAAGAATCTTTTACATCTGACGCTTTTTCTCCAAAAATAGCACGTAATAATTTTTCTTCAGGTGTTAATTGTGTTTCTCCTTTTGGAGTTACTTTACCAACTAGTATATCGCCACCAGTTACTTCTGCTCCAATATAAACAATTCCTGATTCATCTAATTTAGATAATGCGGCTTCACCTACATTGGGTATATCTGAACTGATTTCTTCTGCTCCTAATTTAGTGTCTCGTGATATACATGATAATTCTTGAATATGAATTGTAGTGAAACGATCCTCTTGTACAACTCTTTCTGATACTAGAATAGAATCTTCAAAATTGTATCCATTCCAAGGCATGAATGCTACTCGCATGTTTTGTCCTAGTGCAAGTTCTCCTAAGTCAGTAGATGGTCCATCTGCTAAAACATCGCCTTTCTGAATTCTTTCACCTAAATCAACACAAGGTTTTTGATTAATACAAGTATTTTGATTTGATCGAGTATATTTAGTTAAATTGTAAATATCTATACCTGCTTCTCCAGAATACATTTCTTTTTCATCTACTTTAATTACTATACGAGAAGCGTCTACATATTGAATTAAACCACTTCTTTTAGCTACCGCCGTAACACCGGAATCTACGGCTACTGCTCGTTCCATTCCCGTTCCAACTAAAGGTTTATCTGATTTAAGAGTAGGTACTGCTTGACGTTGCATATTAGCACCCATTAAAGCTCTATTTGCATCATCATGTTCAAGGAAAGGAATTAAAGATGCACCAACGGATACAATTTGTTGAGTAGAAACATCCATATAATTAACTTGCATACGGTTAAATAAACTAGATTCACCTTTATGTCGACAAGTCACTAAATCGTCAGTAAAAAAACCATTTTTATCAATATTAGTATTAGCTTGTGCAATGATATAGTTGCCTTCTTCTATAGCGGATAGATAATTAATTTCTTTAGTAACTAAACCATTCTTAACTTTTTGATAAGGTGTTTCTAAAAATCCATATGAATTTGTTCTTGCATATACAGATAAAGAATTAATTAATCCTATATTTGGTCCTTCAGGTGTTTCTATCGGACATACGCGTCCATAGTGAGTAGGATGAACATCTCGAACTTCAAAACCTGCTCTTTCTCTAGTTAAACCACCCAAACCTAATGCTGAAATTCGTCTTTTATGTGTAATTTCTGATAAAGGATTATTTTGATCCATAAATTGTGATAATTGACTAGAACCAAAAAACTCTTTAACAGCAGCTGATATCGGTTTGGCATTAATCATATCTTGTGGCATAAGAGCATCTAAATCACCGATAGACAATCTTTCTTTAACTGCTCTTTCTACTCTTACTAAACCGATCCTAAATTGATTTTCAGCCATTTCACCAACGGATCTGACGCGTCGATTGCCCAAATGATCAATATCATCTACTTCGCCTTTTCCATTACGGATATCAATAATTTTTTTTATAACATCTATAATATCTTCTTTGTTTAAGGTTCCTGAACCTTGAATTTCTTTTCTCAGAAGAGATCGGTTAAATTTCATTCTACCAACAGCAGAAAGATCATATCTATCTTCAGAAAAAAATAAATTTTCAAATAAATTTTCTGTTGCTTCTTTAGTAGGGGGCTCTCCAGGTCTCATAACTCGGTAAATTTCTATTAGAGCGCTCATGCGATCATTAGCGGAATCTATTCGTAATGTTTCTGATATATATGGACCATGATCTAGGTCATTAGTAAATAATGTTTCAATATAATGAAATCCTGATTTTTTTATTTTATCTAACGCTTCTAAAGACAATTCTGTATTAGAAAAAATAATAATTTCGCCTGTTTTTAAATCAATATAGTTTTTCGATACAATTCTTCCTAAAAGATATTCAACAGGAACTGTAATAGATTTTATTTTATCTCTATTTAGCTCTTGAATGTGTTTAGCAGTAATCCGACGACCTTTTTCTACATATATTTTTCCATTCTTTGTAATATCAAATGATGCAGTTTCACCGCGAAGTCTTTCTGGAATTAATTCTAATGTAATTTCATTGGTTTCTATTTTAAAAATGTTTTTTTCAAAAAATATATTCAATATTTCTTCTGTATCATAATTAAGAGCACGCAAGAGAATACTTACTGGTAGTTTTCTACGTCTATCAATTCTAACAAATAAATTATCTTTTGGATCAAATTCAAAATCTAGCCAAGATCCTCGATAAGGAATAATTCGAGCATTATAGAGAACTTTTCCTGAAGAGTGCGTTTTACCTTTATCACTATCAAAAAAAACTCCAGGACTACGGTGTAGTTGAGAAACAACTACTCTTTCTGTTCCATTTATAATAAATGTTCCATTATTTGTCATTAATGGGATTTCACCCATATAAACTTCTTGTTCTTTAATATCTTTAACAGTAGCTTCTAATATATCTCGTTCGTATATAACAAGTCGCAATCTTACTCTCAAAGGTGCTGAATAAGTAGCACCTCTGATTTGACATTCCTGTACATCGAATACTGTTTCTCCTAAACGATAACTGACGTATTGAAGTTCAGAATTTCCATTATAACCGCGAATAGGGAATATAGAACGAAATGCTGCTTCTAATCCGTGTTGACTTTCTAAATCTGGTTTAATAAATTTTTTAAAAGAATCTAGTTGAATCGAAAGAAGATATGGTATATCTAAAACTTTAGGACGTTTGCCAAAATCTTTACGAATACGTTTTTTTTCAGTATAAGAGTAAACCATGGGGTTCCTAAGCTCGTTGACAGATAAATTAAAAATTAAATTTATCTTTTTGTCTGAAGGGGAGACAGTTTTAATGTTTTTATAAGAATTTTAATTATGTTTTATATTTGCTAAATATTTTCAGAAAATAATTTGAATTTTTTCATCAAAAGGGCTGGTGAATTAAAATCACCAGCCGTGCTTTGAAATTAATTATATTATAAAATTGAATATTTTTATTTAATTTCGATTTCAGCACCAACATCTTCCAACGTTTTTTTGAGTGATTCTGCGTCTTCTTTGCTTATGTTTTCTTTTAAAACTGTTGGAGCAGATTCTACTAAGTCTTTAGCTTCTTTTAATCCTAAACCAGTTGCACTACGTACAGTTTTAATTACTGAAACTTTATTTGGTCCAATAACTTTTAAAAAAATATCAAATTCTGTTTTTTCTTCATGTGAATCTTTTTCATGATGATTATTACTATGCATAGACATATTAGCAGAGACACCAAACTTTTCTTCCATTGCCGCGATAAGATCCACAACATTCATAACTGACATTTCTGATACAGCTTCTAAAATTTGTTCTTTAGTAATAGACATAACAATAATTCCTAATGACAATTAGAATTATTTTAGATGTTATTAATACATCAAAAATAATAACCTTTAAGAGGTTTCTTTTTTCTTTTTTATAGCAGATAAAGTATAAATAAGTTTTCCAGCAACTGACATCTTCAATATTGATAGAAGTTTGATAATTGCTTCTTGGTAAGTAGGCATATCTGCAAGTTGATTTATTTCTAAAGTAGAGAGTAATTTCCCTTCAAAAGCTGCTCCTGTTATTTTAAACTGTGTGTTTTTTTTTGAAAATTCTTTAAATAATCTAGCACCACTACCTGGATGTATCATAGAATAAGCGATAAAGGTAGAACCTTTTATTTTTTTTTTTAAACATTCAAAAACAGTATTTTTAATAGCTAGAGACAAAAGAGTATTTTGAATAATGCTCATTTTTACTCCAATTTCACGACCAGATTTTCTTAATTCATTTATTTTATTTACGCAAATACCTTGAGAATCTGCAATAACAGCTGATAATGCTGTATTAGAAATTTTGTGAATTTTAGAAACAATTATTTTTTTATTATGAAGATTTAATGCCATTTATCAAATTCTCCTTATTGATCTAGAGAGAAATCGTTTAAATTAATTTTTCATAAAAATACTGACCATAATAATAGATTTTTTTAAAACATATTATTATTTATTTTTACTCTATAATTATAAAAAAAAAATATTAAATAATAAATTTTAGCATTAGAATCAGATTATTTTTTAGCTATTTTACACTAAAAAATATTTAGATGCTGATTGAAAAGGGATATCATTATAAATAATTTTTTTTATAGCGTAAAGTTAAAATCATTTTATCAAAGAGATAAACTAGATTGTTCAACAATTAATCCTATGCCCATAGTTGTCGATAAAACTATTTTTTTTATATATATTCCTTTTGATTGTGGTGGTTTTGATTTTTTAATAGATTCTAAAAAAACATTTAAATTTTCTTTTATTTGCTTTGCATTAAAATTAATTCGACCAATTGTAGCATGAATGATTCCATTTTTATCATTTCGATAGCGTACTTGTCCTGTTTTTGCGTTTTTAATTGCTTCAGCAATATTTGTAGTTACTGTGCCTAATTTAGGATTAGGCATTAAATTACGTGGTCCAAGTATTTGTCCTAACTGTGTTACTATTTTCATTGCATCAGGAGAGGCAATAACAACATCAAAATTAACACCTTCTTTTTTTATTTTTTCAGATAAATCTTCCATTCCTATTAATTCAGCACCTGCATTTTTAGCGATTTTGACATTATCACCTTGTGTAAAAACAGCTACTCGAATAGAACGTCCGATGCCATTTGGTAAAACTGTTGAACCTCGAATATTTTGATCTGATTTTTTGGAATCTATACCTAAATTAATAGCAATATCAATACTTTCATTAAATTTTACTTTAGATGATTGCTTTAATAAATTGATCAGATCATCAATATTGTATGATTTTTCAAAATTAACATTCTCTTTAATTTTTTTTATGCGTTTGGGTATTTTATTCATTGTTAATTACTCCTCGATAATTAGTCCCATAGACTTGGCGGTACCTTCTATAGATTTCATCATGTTTTCAATATTGGAACCAGTCATATCGTTGTTTTTAATTTTTGCTATTTCTTTGATTTGTAAACGATTAATTTTTCCTATTTGTTCTGATTTAGTTTTACTTGAACCTTTTTTAATTCCCGATAGTTTTTTTAATAAAACAGAAGCAGGAGGTGTTTTTGTGATAAATGTAAATGAACGATCAGAATAAACTGTAATGATTACTGGTATTGGAAGTCCTTTTTCTATATTTTCCGTTTTTTTATTAAACAATTTACAAAACTCCATAATATTAACACCTTTTTGACCTAAAGCAGGCCCGATTGGTGGGCTGGGATTAGCTGTTCCAGCTGAAACTTGTAATTTAATATATGATTGTATTTTTTTAGCCATTTTTTTCTCGTTTTTTATGAATGTTTTAATTTTTTTCGACTTGTCTAAAATCTAGTTCTACGGGAGTAGATCTTCCAAAAATAGAAACGGAGACTTTTAATCTGCTTTTTTCATAGTCTACTTCTTCTACCACACCATTAAAATCTGCAAAAGGACCATCATTAACACGAATCATTTCTCCTGGTTCAAATAAAGTTTTAGGTCTTGGTTTATCACCTATTTTACGGAGTCTATTAATGATAACTTCTACTTCTTTATCACTAATTGGAGAAGGTTTATCTGACTTTCCTCCAATAAAACCAAGAACCTTAGGAATATTTCTAATTAAATGCCAAGTTGAATCAGTCATTTTCATTTGAATTAAAACGTATCCAGGAAAAAACTTATATTCACTTTTTCTACGCTGTCCACCTCGAATTTCAATAACTTCTTGAGAAGGCACCATTACTTCTCCAAATAAATCCCCCATTTCATTTAATTTTACATATTCTCGTATTGATTGTGCTACGCGACTTTCGAATCCAGAAAAAGCTTGTAATACATACCATCTTTTTTTTTGACTCTCATGCATTTTTAGAACCTTAAACTAATAATAAATGTTATTAAATGGAATATTATGCTGTCTACACTCCATAAAAGAAGAGATATCACAATTGTTACAGCAATAACAATTAATGTAGTATATAAAGTTTCATTATATTTAGGCCATATTATTTTTTGCATCTCTCTTTTTGACATAATTATATATGATAATATATATTTGCCTTTTTTGGTGTATATTAAAGTTCCTATTGCACAGAGCATCAGAAAAGATATAATAAATATTCGAAAAAACAATTTTGTTTTATAAAAATAGCAATTAAGAAAAAAAAGCAGTATAAAAAATACAGATATAGTTAACCATTTTATTTTTTCTGAAATTTTATATTTATTTTGATGGTAGTTATTTTTACTCATAGTTTCTCCTAAAATTATAAAATAATATAGAAAAAATATGTTAATGTATTAAACATCTCGTTCTTGTTATATATAAAAATTATATTTATTTTTTACATGAAAAATTTTTTGTTATTTTTAAATTAAAAACTCTTAAGATAAACTTTTTTTTTAAATAAATTAGATCAATTCGTTATGAAGTAAGCATAGAAATTTCAAAATATAGAATATTTTAAAATAAAGTATTAGGTGAGATTTATGATAAATGATTTGAAAAATTTTTATTAAATTTTTATTAGTTATGCTGATACCCAGGATTGAACTGGGGACCTCACCCTTACCAAGGGTGCGCTCTACCTACTGAGCCATATCAGCAGACTTTTTATTTAGCGGACAGCGGGAATTGAACCCGCGTCATCAGCTTGGAAGGCTGAGATAATAGCCGTTATACGATGTCCGCATTGTATTATTTATATTGGTGGGAGAAGGATTCGAACCTTCGAAGTCTATGACGGCAGATTTACAGTCTGCTCCCTTTGGCCGCTCGGGAATCCCACCTGAAATAATTTTTATGCCGGCTACCGGAATCGAACTGGTGACCTACTGATTACAAGTCAGTTGCTCTACCTGCTGAGCTAAGCCGGCTATTTAAAATTTAAATAAAAACTGCAAGAAATCTTAATATATTAAATATATTATATAATTTTTCAATCGTATTGCAAGTTTTTTATCAAAATAATCCTGCTAATAGGAAATATTATATTTTTTATATGAATCTATTTATTTTTAAACTACTATTTTAAAATTTTAAAATATCTGATGATTTTACTTTTCCAAAAGCTCCGATAAAGTCTATTTCCGGTTCTAATAATATATTAAATTTTTTTAAAATACATATACGTATTATTTTGGCCAGTTTTATAATATCTTGAGGAATCGCATTGTTTTTATTAATTAATATTAGTTTTTGTTTTTTATGAATACTCGCACCACCAATTTGAATATTTTTAAAATGATAATTCTCAATTAACCAACCACCAGAAATTTTCACTAGATCGTTTTTTTCAGAATAGCTCGGTATTTTATAAAGATTTTTAAGTTTTTGTGCTTTTTCTTTTGTGATAATAGGATTTTTAAAAAAACTTCCGGCGTTACCAATTTTTTTTGGATCAGGTAATTTATTTTGACGTATTTTACATATTGTATTGAATATATTATGTGGAGTCATATTTTCTTTCTTAATATAATTATTTATCGAGGAAAATACGATAGGATGCCATTTTTTTGATAGTTTGATTCCGACCCCAATAACAGCGTACTCATGAAAATATTGATTTTTAAAAATACTATTTCGATAAGAAAATTTACAATATTTTTTATAAATCCTTATAGTTTTATTATTTTTTAAAGATAATACGTCAACATACTGACATATATTTTGAAATTCTAAACCATATGCACCGATATTTTGAATTGCTGCAGATCCTATGCAACCAGGAATTAATGCTAAATTTTCTAATCCAAATATACCTAAATTTAAAGTCAATTTAACTAAATCATGCCATTTTTCTCCTGAAAAAACATACAACAACCAAGAATTTTTTTTTTCTATTATTTTTATTCCTTTAATTCGATTAATAATTACTAATCCTGCATAGTTTTCTAAGAATAATATATTACTTCCTTCTCCCAAAATTATATAAGGAATATAAAATGATTTGCAGATTTTCCATGCATTAATTAATGATTGAATTGTTTTTACAAAAATAATTTTTTTTGCTGTTACATCTATTGCAAATGTGTTTAAATCTTTTAATGATTGATTAGAAAGATATTTTTTTTTATACATAAAATGTTGAATAATAATTGTTTTCTATACTAATAAATATATATTTTTTATTATATTTGTATAATTTTTAATAACTTAAAACAAGATTACTTTAATGGAGTTTAAAATGAATGTGATTTCTGAATATCATCAAGATATAATAAACCAAAAATTAGAAAATATTCGAAACAGCATAAAATGTTCTTTTGAGTTTTTTCCACCCAAGAATTCCTATTTAGAAGAAAATTTATGGTTTGCAGTGAGGCGTCTTGCTGAATTAAAGCCAAAATTTTTTTCTGTAACTTATGGTGCAAATAGTGGTGAACGCAAAAAAACATGCGACATTGTAAAAAAAATATATAAAAAAACTGGTATTGTTACAGCAGCTCATTTAACTTGTATTGATTCTACACGTTCTGAATTAAAAAAAATAGCAGAAAATTATTGGGAGAATGGCGTTAAAAGTATTGTTGCACTAAGAGGAGATACATTAGAAAAAGATTATAAACATAATATGTATGCTGTGGATTTAGTTGTTTTATTAAAAAAAATTGCTGATTTTGATATTTCTGTAGCCGCTTATCCTGAATTACATCCAGAATCAAAAAATTATAAATCGGATATTCTCAATTTAAAAAAAAAAATTGATGCGGGTGCTAATAGAGCAATTACTCAGTTTTTTTTTAATGTTGAAAGTTATTTGCGTTTTCGAGAAAATTGCATTAAAAATGGAATAAGCGTGGAAATTGTACCTGGTATTTTACCTGTTTGTAATTTTAAACAATTACAACGTTTTTCAAAAATGACTAATGTTCATATTCCTGTATGGATGTTCGAAATGTTTAATGGACTAGATAATGATGATACATTTACACAAAAAATCATAGGTTCTAGCATAGCACTAGATATGGTAAAAAAATTATCTTTCGAAGGAGTCAAAAACTTTCATTTTTACACTTTAAATCAGTCTGACGTTGCTTATTCTATTTGTCATATGTTAGGTTTATAAAATTTTAAAATTAACAACAAAATTTTTGTATTAATTTATTAATAATATTTTTAGTTGGTTTAATATAATTAGATTCTAAATATTCATCTGGTTGATGTGCTTGTTTGATAGAACCAGGTCCTAATATCAAGGTGGGTGCAATTTTTCTAAGAAAAGGTGCTTCTGTGCAGTAATTTACTGTTGTGCTATTTAAATTACATAATTTTTCTACTATTCTAATAGTATTATTTTTATGAGAACATTTATAAGCAGGTACAAAAGAAAACAGTTTTTTTATAAAAATACGATCAGACCATTTTTTTATAATTATTTTTTTTTTAATTAATTTTTCAATTTGTTTCACAGATAGATCCGGTGTGGGTCGTATTTCTAAATTTAATACACATACAGAACAAATTCGATTAATTGCATCACCTCCATGTATAGAAGACAAGTTCATAGTTGGATAAGGAATCAAGAAATTTTCATATTGATAGTTTTTTTTAAAGTGTTCTTTTAAAAGTAATAAAGACTGAATAACATGATGCATAATTTCAATACTATTAACACCATGGTAAGGATTACTAGAATGTCCAGAATCTCCGATAACTTCAATTGAATAAGACATATGTCCTTTGTGTGCACTAATTAATTGTAAAGATGTCGGTTCTCCAATTATTATGCAATCTGGTTTAATATCAGTAGATTTTATAAAATATTTAGCTCCAGACATATCTGTTTCTTCATTAGCAGTAGAAAGAATGTAAATGGGTTTAATTATTTTTTTTATATCTATAGAAGATATTACATCTAATATAAACGCGAAAAAACCTTTCATATCTACTGCTCCTAATCCATAAAATCTATTATTAGATTCAGTTAATATGAAAGGATCTTTTGTCCATGCATTTTCATCAACATCCACGGTATCTGAATGTCCAGATAATAACAGTCCTCCATTTCCTGCACCAATACGAGCCAACATGTTAAATTTATTAGTATGTGGAATTCGATAGCTTTTTATTGAAAAATTTAAATCAGAAAAATAATTAGATAACAAATCAATAAAATTTTTATTACTTTGATCACGAAGTTTATTATCACTGCTAATTGTAGGAATTTTAATAAGTGATTTATATATTTCAATAAAAGAAGGTATTTTTTTCATAATATTAGAATTTTAAAATCATATATTTTGTTAATGTTTAAAACATTTTATTCATAAATAGACAATTGATCAACATATTAACAATATAAAATATATTTTATAAAATTTCATGTGCTGTTTTTTTATTAATAGTAATTTTTTATTCAAGGATTATTAATTTTATGTTAAATGTATTAATTGTTGGCGCAAGTGGATATGCCGGTGCAGAATTAGTCAACTATATAAATCGTCATAAGTTTGTTAATATAAAGAAAATATTTGTTTCAAATAAAAGTTTGGATGTTGGTAAATTATTTTCAGATGTTCACCAACAATTTAAAAATATTATAGATCTAAGATTCGAAGCTATAAAAAATTTTACTGAAATTAAAAAAAATATCGATGCTGTTTTTTTAGCAACAGATCATCTTGTTAGTTATTCTCTTGTCCCTTCTTTTTTGTCTTCTAGTTGTATTGTTTTTGATCTTTCTGCTGCTTATAGATTTAAAAAAAGCACATTATATTTAGATTATTATAATTTTTTACATGAACAGAAAGAACTTTTAAAAAAGTCTGTTTATGGACTAGCAGAATGGGAAGAAAAAAACATTAAAAAAGCAAATCTAATTGCAGTACCTGGATGTTATGCGACTTGTATTCAATTAGCACTAAAACCTCTTGTAGAAGAAAATGTTCTTTGTAATAAAAATATACCCATTATCAATGCTATAAGTGGTGTTAGTGGTTCTGGCAGAAAATCTAATTTAAAGAATAGTTTTTGTGAAGTAAGTTTGCAACCATATAATATTTTTACTCATCGTCATACTCCTGAAATTATAGAAAAATTAGGGATTCCAGTAATTTTTATCCCTCATTTAGGTTCTTTTTATCGAGGTATAATCGCTACTATTACATGCAAATTAAAATATAATATGAAATCAGTTGATATATATAATATTTTTTATAAATTTTATAAGAACGCACCATTAGTTCGCATATATAAAAAATTTTTACCAAGTATTAAATCTGTTGAAAAGCAACCTTTTTGTGATATTGGATTTGTAATAAAGAATAATTACATTGTAATTGTAACAGCAGAAGATAACTTATTAAAAGGGGCTGCTGCTCAAGCAGTGCAATGTTTTAATATTCGTTTTAATTTTTCTCAAACAGAATCGATTATTTAATTAATAGTAAGGTGTTTATAATGAATCCTTTAGTTGTTAAATTAGGCGGAGTTCTTTTAGAAAGTAATAATGCTATGATACGTTTATTTCAAGCTTTAGTTGATTATCGAAAATCTTACAAACGTGATCTCTTAATAATTCATGGGGGAGGTCGTTTAATTGATGATTTAATGTCAAAACTTTCGCTTCCAGTTAAAAAGAGAAACGGTTTGCGTATTACTCCATCTGAACATATTAATATTATTACAGGTGCATTAGCTGGAACTGCTAATAAAACTTTACTTGCATGGGCATTAAAATATAATATAAATGCTATCGGATTATGTTTAGCGGATGGAAAAAGTGTTTTTGTAGAAAAATTAGATCAGAATTTAGGTCATGTTGGAAAAGCATTACCAGGATCGCCATTATTTTTACAAAAAATCTGCAAAGAAGGAATTTTACCAATTATCAGTTCTATCGGAATTACTGATAGTGGTTTATTAATGAATGTAAATGCTGATTTGGCAGCAACAGCTTTAGCAACTACTTTACAAGCTAATTTAATTTTATTGTCTGATATCAGTTCGATACTAGATGGAAAAGGACAGAGAATTAAAGAGATTAATAATACTCAAGCTCAAAAATTGATTAAACAAGGAATTATTACTAATGGTATGATCATTAAAGTAAATGCTGCTTTAGAGGCTTCACGAGTTTTACATCGTCCTGTAGATATAGCAAGTTGGCAAAATACAGAAGAATTAAAATTATTGTTCAATGGCGCAAATATTGGTACTAGAGTTTGTATATAATTTCATTTTATTATAAATATGATAGGTTTAAAAATGATTAAAAAAAAAAATAATAAAGTTGTTCTAGCATACTCTGGTGGTTTAGATACCTCAGCAATTATTCCATGGCTTAAAGAAAATTATAATTTTGAGGTTATTGCTTTTGTAGCTGATATAGGACAATCTCAAAAGGATTTAAATGGAATTGAAAAAAAATCACTAGATTCTGGCGCATCCAGTTGTCATGTTTTTGATTTAAAAGAAGAATTTATAGAAAATTATGTTTATCCTATTTTAAAAACTGGTGCTTTATATGAAGGAAATTATTTATTAGGAACAGCAATAGCTAGACCTATTATTGCAAAAAAACAAGTAGAATTAGCATTAAATATTGGAGCAAATTCGTTATGTCATGGTGCTACCGGAAAAGGAAATGATCAAGTTCGGTTTGAAATGGCTTATGCAGCATTAGCTCCAGACTTGAATGTAATTGCACCTTGGCGTGAATGGAATCTTAATTCAAGAGAATCATTATTAAAATATTTGCATCAAAGAAATATTCATACAACTGCAACGCTTGAAAAAATATATAGTAAAGATGAAAATGTTTGGCACATTTCAACCGAGGGCGGTTTACTTGAAAATCCTTGGAATCAATCGAATGAAGATTGTTGGAATTGGACCGTAGATCCTGAAGATGCTCCGGAAAAGCCTGAATATATTTCATTAGTATTAAAAAAAGGCTCTGTAGTATCTGTTAATAATAAAGAATTAAATCCATTAAAATGTGTAGAAGAATTAAATCAATTAGGTTCTAAACATGGAATTGGTAGAATTGATATCGTCGAAAACAGATTGATTGGAATGAAATCTAGAGGATGTTATGAAACACCAGGTGGGACTATTATCATAACAGCTATACAAGCAATTGAACAATTAGTACTAGATCGCGAAAGTTTTCAATGGAGAGAAAAAATAGGATTGGAAATGTCATCAATTGTTTATGATGGACGCTGGTTTTCGCCAATACGTGAATCTTTACAAGCTGCCGCCGATTCATTATCATTTGAAGTAAACGGAGAAGTTATATTAAAATTATATAAAGGTAGTGTAACAGCTGTTCAAAAAAGTTCCTCTAACTCATTATATTCTGAAGAATATGCTACTTTTAGTGAAGACCAAGTTTATAAACAATCTGATGCAAGTGGTTTTATTCGTCTTTTTTCTCTTTCTTCAAGAATACGCGCAAAAAATCGACAAAAATAGTTTTTTGAAATTTTGAAATTTTACTTATAAAATATTATATTTATTTTTATTTTTTTTTACAGATTTTTTATTAGAGACGATATATGGCACTTTGGGGCGGACGATTTATTAATAAATCTCATGAATTATTTAAAAAATTTAATACATCTTTATCTTTTGATTATATTTTAGCGGAGGAAGATATCAATGCTTCAATTGCTTGGTCAAAAACTTTAATGAAAAGCAATATTATTACTAGAGAAGAACAAATAACAATAGAATCTGGACTTCTTGAACTACTAAGAGAAATTAAAGATAGTACTAAAAATATTCTGACTAGTAATTGTGAAGATATTCATAGTTGGGTAGAAGAAAATCTTATTGATAAAATTGGTGAATTAGGTAAAAAACTACATACTGGTCGAAGTAGAAATGATCAGATTACAACTGATTTAAAATTATGGTGTAGAAATAAAATTAATCTTTTATTAGACAACCTTATTAAACTACAAAAACATTTTATTTTAAGTGCTGAATCCAATTATGATGTCATCATGCCGGGTTATACTCATCTGCAACGAGCTCAACCTATTACCTTTTCTTATTGGTGTTTAGCTTACGTTGAAATGTTAAGACGAGATGCTAGTCGTTTAAAAGATGTTTTAAAACGATTAAACGTTAGTCCTCTTGGATCTGGTGCTCTTTCCGGAACAGCATGGAAAATTGATCGTGAGGAACTCGCTTTTTCTATGGGATTTGATTCTGCAACGAACAATGCACTTGATAGTGTTTCTGATCGAGATTATGTTGTTGAATTATTATCATCTGCATCAATTAGTATGACACACTTATCACGTTTTTCTGAAGATATAATTTTTTTTAATTCCAGTGAAGCTAATTTTATTGAATTATCTGATTCAATTACATCCGGTTCTTCATTAATGCCTCAAAAAAAAAATCCAGATGCATTAGAATTGATTCGTGCTAAATGTGGTCGTGTTCATGGTTCGTTGATTTCTATTTTAGTTACATTAAAATCACTTCCTTTATCCTATAATAAAGATATGCAAGAAGATAAAGAAGGTTTATTTGATTCAATAAAAACGTGGAATAATTGTTTATCTATAGCAACATTAGTTTTAAAAAATATTAAAATAAAAAACAAATCATGTCGCAAAGCGGCAGAAGAAGGATATTCTAATGCAACAGAAATTGCAGATTATTTAGTCAAAAAAGGAATCTCTTTTCGTGAAGCACATAATATATCTGGTCAATTAGTACTTAGAGCAATAAATGAAGAAAAATCTTTACAAGATTTAGAATTATCTACATTTCAAATGTATAGCAATCTTATTGAAAATGATATATATGAAAATATTACATTAGAAGCTTGTCTTGAAAAAAGATTATCTAAAGGTGGTGTAGCACCATCTCAAGTATATCAAGAAATTATTAAAGCAAAAAAAAGATTGAAAATTCTTTAATATATTTATATCAAAAAATAATATTATTTATTAACTGGCATTTAAAAATTATTTAAATGCTGAGTTAATAATTTTATGCTATTTGGGACATAGGGAATATAATTTATGCAAGATGTAGTATTTTTTTTCACCGAACATACTATACTTATTATGATATGGTTTTTTTGTTTTATTGCGGCAATTTTTTGCATAACTAAAAATATTTTTTTAAAAGATAAAATAATTAATAATTTTCAAGCTATCAATTTGATTAATCAGGACAACGCAATTGTAATTGATACTCGTTCTCCAGAATTTTTTGAATCAGGGCATATTGTTAATTCCATTAACGTTCCATTAAAAAATATTTTTTTAGGAGAAATCGAAAAAGTACAAAAATATAAACTTTTACCTATTATTCTTATCTTAAATGAAACACATAGACATCATGCATGTATTAAAGAATTTTCTAAACATGGATTTAAAAATGTTTATATTTTAAAAAATGGTATATATTATTGGAATACAGATCATCTTCCACTTGTTACTAAGGATAAATGATTTTGAAAATTAAAAAAAATTTTAAATAAATCAATATTTTTTGGATATTTTATAATGGAAGAAAAAAAACAAGAATTTTTTGAAATTCAACGTGTTTATATAAAAGACGTTTCTTTTGAAGCACCAAATACACCAGATATTTTTTATATTAATTGGACTCCTGATATTAAATTTAATTTAAATACTTTTGCTAAAAAAATAAAAAAAAATATTTTTGAAGTTGTTTTAAAAGTAATGTTTACAGTAAAAATCAAAGAAGATTTAGTTTTTTTATGCGATATAGATCAAGCTGGTATTTTTTTTATTAAAAATTTAAATGAACAAAGATTAAAACATTGCTTATATTCTTATTGTCCAAATATTTTATTCCCTTATGCTCGAGCATGTATATCGAATTTAATATCTCACGGTAGTTTTCCTCAAATTAATCTTGCACCTGTTAATTTTGATATGCTCTACTATCAGAATAATCAAGTAGCGAAAAAAGATAAATAATGAATTTTGAATATATCTGTTGATTGATAAAATAAAAAAGCATTCAATCATAGAAATACTAGAAATATTTTTTAGGAGGAAATTATGTCTGTTTTAGAAATATCAAGAATATGGAATAAAATATTATACGAAGTTTCTTTACTATCAAAAACAGAACCATTTTTATTAGATTTTTATCATAAAAACATATTGCAACATAAAAACTTTATTAATTCTTTAAGTTATATATTGGCAAATAAATTATCTACATCACTTGTATCTGAAAAAAAAATTCAAGATGTATTTAAAGAGATATATTTAAAACACCCTTCTATATTAAATTTTATAGTGCGAGATATAAAAGCTATAGTAGAGAGAGATCCGGCGGTAAATAATTATTTAACACCTCTTCTTTATTTAAAAGGTTTTCATGCATTACAAGCTTATAGAATAAGTCATCATTTGTGGAATATAAAAAAAAAATCACTATCTATATATTTGCAGAGTAGAATATCTTCTGAATTTTCAGTTGATATTCATCCAGCTGCTCATATTGGATCTGGAGTAATGTTTGATCATGCAACTGGTATTGTTATCGGTGAAAGTGTAACGATAGAAGATAACGTTTCAATTTTTCATTCAGTTACTTTAGGAAGTACTGGTAAGAACTTAGGAAAAAATAGACATCCTACTATTCGAAAAGGAGTTTTTATAGGTTCTGGAGCAAAGATTTTAGGAAATATTGAAGTAGGTTTAGGAGCGAAAATAGGTGCTGGTTCAATAGTTTTAAAAAATGTTCCTCCGTATGTAACAGTTGTTGGAGTGCCAGCAAAAATTGTCAATCAATTAGATAATAAAAAAGATTATTTTAGTAGAGAAAAAAATAGTTTAAAACTTATTAAAGGATTTCAATATGGAGATGGTATTTAGTTTTGTTATTTTATATAAAATAAAAACTTCTGTTTTTGAAATAAATTATAGCAAATAGACTAATATTAGTACAGAAGTTTTATTTTATATTTGGTTCTTCTATTTTAATCGTCTAAAAAACTACGCAATACTTCTGATCTGCTTGGATGACGTAGTTTTCTAAGTGCTTTAGCTTCTATTTGACGTATTCTTTCACGAGTAACGTCAAACTGTTTACCAACTTCTTCCAAAGTATGATCAGTGTTCATATCTATCCCAAAACGCATACGTAATACCTTCGCTTCACGAGCTGTTAGACCTGATAAAACATCATGAGTAGCTGAACGTAAGCTTTCGGCAGTAGCAGAATCTAATGGCAATTCTAAAGTTGTATCTTCAATAAAATCACCTAAATGTGAATCATCGTCGTCTCCAATAGGTGTCTCCATTGAGATTGGTTCCTTAGCTATTTTTAATACTTTTCTAATTTTATCTTCCGGAATAAGCATTTTTTCAGACAACTCCTCCGGAGTTGGTTCTCGACCTATTTCTTGTAGCATTTGTCTAGAAATACGATTAAGTTTATTAATAGTTTCAATCATGTGAACTGGAATACGAATAGTGCGAGCTTGATCAGCAATAGAACGCGTAATCGCTTGTCGAATCCACCAAGTTGCATAAGTTGAAAATTTGTAGCCACGACGATATTCAAATTTGTCTACAGCTTTCATTAGACCAATATTTCCTTCTTGAATTAAATCTAAAAATTGCAGACCTCTATTTGTATATTTTTTTGCAATGGAAATAACTAGTCTTAAGTTAGCTTCTACCATTTCTTTTTTTGCTCTTCTAGCTTTAGCCTCACCAATAGACATTCTTTTGTTAATATCTTTTACTTGCTCAATTGTTAAACCGGTTTCTTCTTCTATTTTAATTAATTTTTCTAGACTAACAAAGACGTCTGATTTGACTTTTTTTAAGTTTTCAGACCATGGTTGATTTTTATTTTGTTCTTTAATAAACCAAATATTACTGATTTTTTTTACTGGAAAAATTTTAATGAAATTTTTTTTGGGCATTTTGCATATTTCAACACATAATCTAATAATGATTCTTTCTTGTACTCGAACTCTTTCCATCATATTTCGCATATTATTAACTAAATGATCAAATTGTTTTGGAACTAATCGAAATTGTTTAAATACTTCTGAAAGATTGTAAATTTCTAATAACGAGTCTTTATGTGTTCTATTTTTATTTTTAATTGTATTATTTGTGTTATTGTATTGCATACGTAATTCAGAAAATTTTTCATTAGCTATTTCTGGATCAATACTATGATCATCTTCATGATCATCTTCATGATCGTCTTCGTTTTCTTCATTGTTTTGTTCTTCATCTAAAAGTTCAGAACCTATATTAATAGTTGTTGGAGAAAAGACTTCTTCTGCATTTGGATCTACAAAACCTGTTATTATATCTGATAATCGTATTTGACCAGTTTTAACGCGATCGTATTGATCAAGAAGATATGTAATTGCTTCTGGATATTCTGATACTGAAGATTGAACTTGATTGATACCTTCTTCAATACGTTTAGCTATATCAATTTCTCCTTCTCGTGTAAGCAGTTCAACAGTCCCCATTTCTCTCATATACATCCGAACCGGATCAGTAGTTCGTCCTAATTCAGATTCAACACTAGAGAGTACTTGTGTTGCGGCTTCAACAGCATCTTCATCTGTATCTGTATTAATTTCATTTAATATCAGATCATCAGCATCAGGTGCTTCTTCAACTACTGGAATGCCCATATCATTAATCATTTGAATAATATCATCGATTTGTTCAGAATCAATAATATCTTCTGGCAAATGATCATTAACTTCAGAATAGGTTAAATATCCTTGCTCCTTGCCATGTGTAACAAGTAGCTTAAGTTGCGAATGTGGGTTTTGATCCATAATACAGTATCCAGATTTTATTAATTTAATGAATATTCAATTGACGATTTTGTCAATAATAAATGATAATAGAGTTATCTT
This sequence comes from Buchnera sp. (in: enterobacteria), assembly GCF_056343165.1. Classification (NCBI taxonomy): domain Bacteria; kingdom Pseudomonadati; phylum Pseudomonadota; class Gammaproteobacteria; order Enterobacterales; family Erwiniaceae; genus Buchnera; species Buchnera sp. (in: enterobacteria). The sequence goes on from NZ_JBWHTS010000001.1 coordinate 160,447, forward strand.
GAATTGTTAAATATATTAAAAATAATTTCAAACTGTTAAAATATTAATACATTTAATTTTTATCATATTTTTTAAAAGAATTCTATTTTTTTGATAATGCTTTATTAATAGACCAAATTTCTTTTTTTTCATTCATTTTTAATCCTTTTTTTCTTTCTTTTGCAATAAGATATTCTTGTCTTTTTTCAAGAATTTTATCGTATATATTCATTAATAAATCCAAAAACATATTTTGAGTTTCTTCTTTAATTATCATAAGATCCCATCTTGCTAAAATTTTTAAAATATTAATTATTTTAGTATGTCTGTATAATTCTAATAGTTGACCTGTATTAATATTAGGGTTTTCAAGACACGTTTGTAATATTTTTAAGAAAATAGGCAATCCTTCGATTTTAAAGTTTTTAAATTTTGTTTTTGATGGAGCTATTTTTGCCAAATCAGGATTTTGTAAAAGTAGTCCTATCAAAGTACGCATTGGAGTACGTTTTATTTGTAATTGTGGTCTTCGAGTTTTTTTAATTTCTTTTTCATATAAAAATTTTTCAAATTGATCATCATCTAAAATTCCTATCATTCTAGCTAATATTTGACGCAAGTAAATTCTTATCGTATCACTTGAAATAGTATTTATTAAAGGCAAAGCGCGCACGCTTAAATAAAATTTATCATCGTTAGATGACAAATCAATATTTTTTAATATGTTTTTAAAAAAAAATTTTGACATAGTGAGTGCGTTATCGATACGTACTTGAAATTTTTCTTTTCCTTCCTTTCTGATAATTGAATCAGGATCTTCATTTTTCGGTAATAAGACAAATTTCAATGTTTTCTGATCAGATATATATGGTAACGCTTTTTTTAAAGTTTGCCAGGCTGCATTTTTTCCTGCATGATCACCATCATAGCAGTATATAATTGTATCAGTATTTTGAAAGAGAAGTTGAATGTGTTCAGTTGTTGTTGATGTGCCTAATGTGGAGACTGCATAGTCAATATTATATTGTGTTAACGTTATAACATCAATATATCCTTCTACAACTAATAAATATGCTGGTTTTGAACATTTTTTTTTAACTTGATACATTCCATAAATATTTTTTCTTTTATGAAAAATATCTGTTTCGGGTGAATTGATATATTTTGGTAAAATATTATTTAATGAACGGCCTCCAAAAGCAATAATCCTGCCATGATGATCCTGTATGGGAAATATAATACGTCCTTTGAAGCGATCATATATGTATCCCTTTTTATTGATAGAAATTATATTATGAAATAATAATTCTTGTTCGAGTTCTTTTTTTATTTGCAGTTTTTTATCAAATATGTTCCATCTTAAACTAGAAAATCCAATTAAAAAAAAATCAATCATTTTTTTATTAATGCCTCTTCTAGATAAATATTGGTTAGCTAAATCAGTAGAATTTATATTTTTTTTATATAATTCAGATATTTTTTTCATTAATAAATACAATTTTTGTTTTTTAAAATAAATATTATTTGGTATTATATGTTCAAACGGTATAGTAATGCCGTGAATCGCAGATAGTTCTTCGATACTTTCTATAAAACTTAAATGCTCATACTGCATTAAAAAATCAATTGCGTTACCATGCGCATTACATCCAAAACAATAGTAAAATTGTTTTTCATAACTTACAGTAAAAGATGGAGTTTTGTCATGATGAAAAGGACAGTTAGCTTGATGATTTTTACCATTTTTTTTTAATTTGAGACGTTTTTGAATTAATTCTACGATATTAGTTCTAGATAGTAGTTCAGTAATAAAATATTTAGGTATTTTTCCGGACATATAATTTTATAATTATAGAATTTATTTCCGTTCTCAAATAAGAACGGCTTTTATTCATTTTATTCTTAAAAATGTATTTAGTACATATTTTTTAGTACATACGAATACGTCTTGCATTTTCTCGTGTAAGTTTTTTCGCAAGACGTTTAATGGCTGAAGCTTTAGCTCGTTTGCGTTCAGTAGTTGGTTTTTCATAAAATTCTCTTCGACGAATTTCAGATAAAATACCAGCTTTTTCACAAGATCGTTTAAAACGACGTAGTGCTACATCAAATGGTTCGTTTTCACGCACTTTTATTATTGGCATTTAAAATTTACCTCCATTGTTTATTTTTTTAATAAAAATTATTAAAAAATATTTAGGATAATAGATCCTATATCAATAAGTGTTGTATTGTAAAGTATCATTTTTTATGTTTAATATAGTTTAAGCAAAAAGTTTTTTAAATTAATTTATTTAGAATAACATTAATTTAAAATTTATGTGAAATGTATTTTTTATTTCAGAACTTTGATGTATAGGTATAAATTTATGAGAGTATTGGGCATTGAAACGTCTTGTGATGATACAGGTGTAGCTATTTATGATAGCAAAGTGGGTTTGTTAATGAATCAAGTATACAATCAAAGACAATTAAATAATATGCATGGAGGTATTATTCCAGAATTAGCATCGCGAGCACATATGGAGGCGTTATTTTTTTTATTAAAAAAAATATTTAAAAAATACAATATTGATAAATGTATTGATATCATAGCTTATACTGCTGGTCCTGGTTTAGTAGGTTCGTTATTAGTAGGTGCTACATTCGCATGTTCATTAGGACTATCTTTAAATATACCAGTTCTTCCAGTTCATCATATGGAAGCACATTTGTTATCACCAATGTTAAATTGTAAATCCATGGAGTTTCCATTTATTGCATTATTAGTATCAGGAAAACATACACAAATTATTGCTGCTCATAAATTGGGTGAGTATGAAATACTTGGAAATTGTTTAGATGATGCAGCAGGTGAAGCATTTGATAAGACAGCGAAATTGTTAGGATTAAAATACCCTGGTGGTTCTGAATTATCCAAATTAGCATGTAATGGTGTTAAAGATTGTTTATACTTTCCCAGACCCATGATACATCATCCTGGTTTAAATTTTAGTTTTTCGGGTTTAAAAACTTTTGCAGCGCAAACATTTAATAAATGCAATAAAAGTGTACAAGAAAAAGCTAATATTGCAAGGGCTTTTGAAGATGCAGTTATTGACATTTTATTAATTAAAACGAAAAAAGCATTAAAAAAACAAAAATGGAAACGTTTAGTTATAGCGGGCGGTGTCAGCGCAAACTATAAATTACGTAAAAAATCTAAGAAAATGGTTGAAAAATATTTTAATGGAACAGTTTTTTATTCTAGTCTAGAACTTTGTACGGACAATGGTGCTATGATTGCATATCTTGGTTCATTACGTCACAATCAAGCACGGAAACCTCAACTAGAAATATTAGTAAAACCAAAATGGGCTATAAGTGATTTGTTTTTTTAATATAAGCAATTAAGTCTTTTATAGTTAATACTTGCATTTTTCTATTTCTAGAAAATTTTATGATTTCAGGTGTACGTGCCATAGTTCCGTCTTTATTTGTTAATTCGCAAATGACTCCGGCTGGTTTGAAACCTGCTAAAGAAACAATTTCAATAGCAGCTTCTGTATGTCCTGCTCTTGACAGAATTCCACCTTTATGAGCTCTCAGAGGAAATACATGACCCGGTCTATTTAAATCACTTGGCTTGGCATTATCTGCAATGGCAGTTTTTATAGTAGTAAGTCTATCTTTTGCTGATACGCCAGTAGAAATTCCTTTCGATGCTTCTATTGTCACTGTAAATCCTGTGCGATATGTACTTGTATTTTTTTTAACCATCATAGGTAAATTAAGCTGTTTCCGTTTAGATTCTGTAATACAGAGACATACTATCCCACTACCATAGCGAATACTGAGAGCCATTTGTTCTACTGTCATAGTTTCACATGCAAAAACGAGATCACCTTCATTTTCACGTTTTTCATCATCTAATATAATAATTCCCTGACCAGATTGTAGAGCAAGTATAGCTTTTTGAATGCGTTCTATAGGCGTTCCAAATTTAGATAAGAGTGTTTGATTCATCATGCAAATCTTAATAAGTTTAAATTATTTAAAAAATTTTATTTGTAATTAATTTACTAAAATGTTTTTTCGTAAATTTTTTTTTTAAAATTATACTTAATATATCACATATTGAATAAAATTTAAGAGCAATCTAAAAATTTTTATTTTTTAAGACATGTAATTTTTTTTATTAACGATTTAAAACAGAATTTAATTCATCAATAGATAACGTTTCAGTTCCAATTTTTTTTATCACTATACTAGCTCCAGTATTAGCATAAAAACATGCTTCTTCTAAAGAGTATCCTGTTGCTAAAGATGCTGCTATGATGGCAATAACGGTATCACCTGCGCCAGTTACATCGGAAGCTATTTTGGATATAGCGGGGAAATGAATCGGTTTTTTTTCTTTTTGAAATAACGTCATTCCATTTTTAGAACGTGTAACTAATAATGCTGATAATTTTAGTTCAGATAATAATTTCATTCCTTTTTTTAAAATTTCATTTTCTCCATTGCATTTTCCAACTATTTTTTCAAATTCAAAAAGATTCGGTGTTAATAAACTGGCGCCTGAATATTTTTTAAAATCTATTCCTTTAGGATCTATAAGTATTGGGATAGATATTTTTTTTGCAAAACTAATTATTTTTTTTATATTTATTAGTGTTCCTTTTCCGTAATCTGATAGCACTAAAACTTTAAAACTTGATAATGAGTTAATAATTTTTTGATTTAATAGGTCAATTTTTTTAGAAATATATCTTTCTTGAAAATCCACTCGAATTAATTGTTTTTTATTGGATAAAATCCTAATTTTGGTAATAGTTTTATTTTTTTTTATCGAAATTAAATCACAAATAATTCTAATATGATTCATAAGTTTTTTTAATATTAATCCTTCATTGTCTTTACCAATAAAACCAATTATTTTGGAATACCCTCCAATCTCTGCAATATTTTTAGCTACGTTTGCGGCACCTCCAGGTTGTTCTTTAATCTTGTAAATAGGTGTTATTGGTGTTAATTGTTCAGACAGCATATAGTGATTTTTACTATACCAGTAACAGTCAAGTATAAGATCTCCAGCAACTAAAACAAGTGAATTATTAAAATTGATCAGTTTTTTTTTCATAATATATCGTCTGTTTAAATGTGAATAATTGAATAAACATTAAAAATATAAAAATTTACTATAAATTCAATAAGATATTTTTTATATATTATATAAAATATTATTACAAGATTTAATTATAAAAAATAATAAATAATTATTTAAAGAATTTTATTCTTATATTATAGAATATAATTTTATTTTTTAGTATGAGAAAATTATCATGAAAATATATTTAGTAGGAGGCGCGGTTCGTGACTCTTTGCTTAATTTACCTGTTAAAGATAAAGATTGGGTTGTAGTAGGTGCTACAGAGAAAATGTTGCTAGAAAAAAATTTTCAGCAAGTGGGAAAAGATTTTCCAGTTTTCTTGCATCCAGACACACATGAAGAATATGCTTTAGCTAGAAAAGAAAGGAAATCCGGAAAAGGATATACTGGTTTTCATACTGATTGTAATTCAAATGTTACTTTAGAAGAAGATCTAGTAAGACGAGATTTAACAATTAATGCTATTGCTCAAGATCAATATGGTAACTATATTGATCCCTTTAAAGGCAAAAAAGATATAGAATGTGGTTTAATACGACATGTTTCAGAATCTTTTATAGAAGATCCATTACGTGTTTTACGTGTGGCACGATTTGCTGCTACATTAGTACATTTAGGATTTAAAATTGCAAAAGAAACTATGTTATTAATGTGTATTATAGTAAAAAAAAAGGAATTATTATACTTAACTACAAATAGAATATGGAATGAAACTGAAAAAGCATTCAAGACTCTTAATCCTCATGTATATTTTCAAGTTTTATATAATTGCAATGCATTACATTTATTTTTCCCAGAAATATATTTTTTATATGAAAAAAAAAATTTTTTAAATTATACTTTTTTTGAACAATTACTTAATAAAAATACAATATTAATGGGGTTATCTAAAATATCACTTTATAATAAAGAAGTCGATGTTCGTTTTTCTTATTTATGTCAGTTTGTATCAATTAATCAAATAGATAAAAATTATTCAAAAATATTTTTTGATTCGTATTCTGCTTCTATTATTCATAATTTATGCGATCGATTTAATATTCCATCGTATATTAGAGATATAGCTGTTTTAAATACTGGTTTTTGTTTTTTTTTAAATACTATTTATTATCAATCATCTAAAAATATTATAAATCTATTTTCAAAAATTGATGCTTGGAGAAAGCCCGAACGTGTCAAAAAATTAGCGTTGTTAAGTGATTTTAATTTTTTAAACCAGTGTAGTTCTAAGTTTTTTCATATAAAACCTGGTTCTTTTTTGAAAGAATGTTTTTATGTTGTCAGTAGTATTTCTATTAAATTAGTTTTAAAAAAAGGTTTTCAGGGGTGCGCAATTAAAAATGAATTAATGCGTTTAAGAATTAAAAAATTAGAATTATGGCGTTTAAAAAATATTAAATATTCATTATATTTATAAAAAATATTATTTCGTTTGAATTTTCGATTAATTTATAAAATAAATTAATATTGCTATTATAAAACGATATATCCCAAAAAATATTAATGATGTTTTGTTTAATATTTTTAATAATTTTTTAATACATAGTAAGGAAATTAAAAAAGATATTATAAATCCAATAAAGAATATTGGACAATCTGATATTTTAATATTGTTTATATTTTTCATAAAATCAAAAAAAGATGCGCCCATAATTAATGGTATTGAAATTATAAAAGAAAATTCTATTGCAACCGATCGTTTAATTCCTAATAATATTGCAGTCGCTATAGTGGATCCGGATCTTGAAAAACCAGGATATAAACAAAAAATTTGAAAAAAACCAATCATTGCAGATTGGAACAAACTAATATTGTTGATATTATCAATTTTATATTTTTTTGGTTTAAATATTTCAGATATTAATAAAAAAAAACCACCTAAGATTAACGCATACATAACGTTATGTGCATTAAATAATAGTTTAATTTTTTTATAAAAAATCAATCCAAAAAATATTGTAGGCAAAATAGAAATGAGAATGTGAATATTTTTTGTTTTTTGGTTTTTAACATTTTTATTAAAATTTATTATCTTTAAAATTTTTTTATAAAAAAAACATAATATTGATAATGAAGAACCAAATTCAATGAATATTTCTAATATTTTTATATTATTATTATTGTCTATTTTTAACCAATGAGAAGCTATTATCATATGTCCTGTAGAAGAAATAGGTAGGAATTCTGTTATCCCTTCTATTATTCCCATTATAATAGAAGCGATAACTTGATGTAAATCAAGCATTTTTTTCCGATAAGATTATTTAATTTTAATATTTGATATATTATATTAAAACGGTACTAAATAATAGCACCGTTTTATATTGAAAATCAATTATACAAAGTCATAACAACTGTTTTCCCAGCAATAATCGTTCCGGATGATTTTTTTATTTTTTTAAAATCATCAATATTAGAGATCACAACAGGAGTTAAAATAGATTGCGCTTTTTCTGTGAGAAAATCTAAATCAAATGTAATAATTTCATCTCCTATTTTTACTTTTTGATTGTCCTTCGCTTTTTTTTTAAAACCTTCTCCTTTTAGCTTTACGGTGTCAATTCCAAAATGTACAAATAATTCAACATTATCTTCTGATATAATTGAAAACGCATGCATCGTTTCAAATATTTTTCCAATTTTTCCATTGACTGGCGCAAGAATTTGGTTCCCTGATGGTTTAATCGCTATTCCATCTCCTACGATTTTTTTAGAAAAAACTGGATCTGGTACATCTTCTATATTTATTATATCACCTGACACAGGTGCGATAATTTCTATTTTTTTAGAAAAATTAGTTTTTTTGCTGTTAAAAAAATCAGAAAAGAAACTCATTTTTTTCTCCTAAGTGCTTTTCATGTTATTTTTAGTATATTTTTATATTTTAATGTTTAATAAAGTCTCCTAATAAATTAGTTATTTCTTTTGTAGTAGGTAATTTTAACACCTGTTGAGCTAATTTTTGCGCATCATGAAAAGATGTTTTGCGAATAATTTTTTTAATTTTAGGAATACTGATAGAACTCATGCTAAACTCGTCCAATCCCATGCCTAATAAAAGCACAGTAGCACGTTCATCTCCTGCTAGTTCTCCACACATACCAGTCCATTTTCCGTTTAAATGTGAAATATCAATAACTTGTTTAATTAATTTTAAAACAGATGGATTCATCGGATTATAAAGATGTGAAATTAAGTCGTTTCCTCTATCAACAGCCAAAGTGTATTGTGTTAAATCATTAGTTCCAATACTAAAAAAATCTACTTCTTTTATTAAGTGTTCAGCTATTATAGCTGATGCTGGTGTTTCGATCATGATTCCAATTTTAATATCTTGATCAAATGGTATTTTATTTTTAATTAATGAAATTTGAAGTTGTTTAATTTCTGATTTTAAAAATCTAATTTCTTCTACAGATATTATCATAGGAAATAGAATGTATATTCTACCAAATGCAGAAGCTTTGAGAATAGCATTTAATTGTGTATGTAATATTTCTTTTCGATCTATTGAAATACGTATAGCACGCCATCCAAGAAAAGGATTTTCTTCTTTTGGTAAATTCATGTAGGGGAGATCTTTATCTCCACCAATATCCATTGTTCTAATAATAACAGGTTTATTTTCCATCAATTCAGCAATTTTTTTATATGCTTGAAATTGTTCGTTTTCAGTAGGTAAAGAATTTCTACCCATAAATAAAAATTCAGTTCGATATAAACCAATGCATTCAGCACCATTTTTTTTTGCAGAATTAATATCTTTGAGACTGCCAATATTAGAACCAATTTTAATATTATGTCCATCAATAGTTGTAGCATGTAAACTTTTTAAGTTTATCAATTTATTTTTTTTTAAAATATATTTCTTTTTTATTTCTTTTTTTTCATCAATTAATTGATGAGATGGATTTATAAAAATTTGATTATTAATAGAATCTAAAATAATATAATCATTATTTTTTGCTATTTTTGTAATATTTCCAGCTCCTACGATAGCTGGAATTTCTAATGATCTTGCCATGATTGAGGTGTGAGATGTTTTTCCTCCTAGATCAGTAATAAATCCTAAAATATATTTTAAATTAATTTGAGCGGTTTCAGAAGGAGTCAAGTCTTTTGCAATCAAAATCACTTCACTATTTATATTATTTAAGTCAATAATATTTAGATTGAGTATATTTTTTAATAAACGGCTTCCAATATCTCTTACATCGATTGCTCTATTTTTTAAATATTCATCTTTTAGTTTTTCTAAAGCTCTTGCTTGTCCTTCAATAATTAATTCAGTAGCTGCTGAAGCAGATATATTTTTTTCTTTTATTAAAGCAATTACTTCTTTTTCTAATTCTTCATCTTCAAGAAGCATAATGTGGCCTTCAAAGATACTTTCTTTTTTTTCTCCAAATTTTTCTTTTGTTTTGATTTTTATTTCTGTTAGTTGTTGTATTGATTTTTTCCTACCTTTGAAAAATTTTTCTATTTCTGTTGTAATATTTTCGATGGTAATTATTTTCCGGTTAATAACAATTTCTTCTTCTTTTAGTAAGAGAGCTTTTCCAAAAGCTATACCCGGTGATGCTAAAATGCCTGAAATCATAACATTACCTTTAATAATAAAGTTTATCTATTCAGAGATTGAAATATGACATGTCAGGCGAATATATTTTTTCATAAAATAATTAGAAGTTATTTTTTATAACTTCTAGTGTTTTTTAGAGAAATTTAAAATTAATTTTTTAATAGTTAATCTATTCTAATTCTGTCATTATTATAGACAAATGATCAATTGCTTTTTGTTCATCTTCTCCTTCAGCAGACAGTGTGATCAAACTTCCTTTGATTAAACCTAGTGTTTGAATTTTAAACAAACTTTTTGCATTTACTGATTTACCATTATAAATAATAGAAATATCAGAAATGAATTTTTTTGCTTCTTTTACAAACTGAGCTGCAGGACGAGTATGTAAACCATGCGGAGCAGTTATTTTAACTTGCTTTTGAAACATTGTTTTTCCTTATTTCAAGTTTATTAATGTAAAATTTTATAAATATTGAAAGATTTTTCAGTTTGCTTTTTTAACTATTAAATATCTTTATAAATAAATAAGGCTTTTAGATTTCTTTAAATTGTGGAATTTTTATTTTAATAGTTTTTATAGATTTGAAAATAATTCTGTACTTAAATAACGTTCGCCTGACGAAGGTAAAATAACAACTATTGTCTTATCTAAAAAATTTTTTTGTTTTTGTATTTTTACTGCTGCGTATAATGCAGCGCCAGAAGAAATTCCTGCTAGTATTCCTTCTTTTTTCATTAATTTTTGTGCCATAAGTATTGCTTTTTCACTGGAAACGGTAATGACTTGATCAATTAATGTTAAATCTAGATTTTTAGGAATGAATCCAGCCCCAATTCCTTGAATTTTATGTGGTCCGGGTTTGATTTCTTCTCCTGATAAAAACTGAGTAATTACAGGTGATTCAGAAGGTTCGACGGCTATACTAATTAAATTTTTTTTTCTTTTTGTTTTTTTTATATATTTCGTGATTCCAGTAATTGTTCCTCCTGTTCCTACAGCGGAAATTAATACGTCTAGATTGCCATTAGTATCGTTCCAGATTTCTGGTCCAGTAGTTATTTCATGAATTTCGGGGTTAGCTGGATTTTCAAATTGTTTTAATAAAAAATATTTACCTGGATTACATAATACAATATGATTAGCTTTAGAAATCGCTCCCTTCATACCATATTTTCCATCTGTTAATATCAATTTAGCACCCAGAGCGTTTAGTATTTTTTTCCTTTCAATTGACATTGTATCAGGCATGGTAAGAGTTAATCGATAATTTCTAGAAGCAGCAACGTAAGCCAAGGCTATTCCTGTATTACCACTTGTTGCTTCTATTAATTCTATATTTCTATTTATATTTTTATTTTTTTCTGCACTCCATATCATATTAGCACCAATCCTACATTTAACACTAAAGCTTGGATTTCTAGATTCTATTTTTGCTAAAATATTTCCATTTCCAATTTTTTGTAAACGTACTAAAGGTGTATTACCAATGGTTAAAGAATTATCTTCATGTATTTTAATCATTTTTTTCCTACGTTTAAAAGTTTCTCATGTGTTGCAAAATTTGCATAATGTTTTATTTTTAACAGAATTTTATTCTAATTTTTTAAAATTTTTTTATTATACTTGTTTTAACAAATATTAAAAAATTCTATATTTTATATTATAAATAAAATTATATAATAAAAAATATTTTAAAATACTAATATTATTAATTTATAAAATTTGAGATAATTTTAAATTCATCTGATTAATATAATAATTATATATGCAAAAAATTCATGACATCCAATAAAAATAATATCGAAAAATTACGAAAAAATATTTTAAAATACGCATACTTTTATCATACATTAAATCAATCAATTGTTTCTGATGCAGAATATGATTATTTATTGCATAAATTGTATGATTTAGAATTAAAAAATAAAGAACTTATTACTGCAGATTCACCAACGCAAAAAGTAGGATCGAGTTTGCTAAAGGAATTTAAAAAAATAAAACATTTCTATCCTATGTTGTCATTAGAAAATACTTTTGATATTAATGGATATTTAAATTTTGAAGAAAAAATTAAAAAATCTATTGATTTTAATGCACCAATATCTTTTTGTTGTGAACTTAAATTAGATGGAATAGCGATTAGTATAATTTATGAAAAAGGAGTTTTTATACGAGCAGCAACTCGCGGTGATGGTTTTAATGGAGAGAATGTTACTGCTAATGCTCAAATGATTGAATCAATTCCTTTAAAATTAAAGGGAATCGATATACCTGATAGGTTAGAAGTTCGAGGTGAAGTCTTTATGCTTAAATCAGATTTTATAACATTAAATAAAAAATATAAAAAAAATTACAATAAGTCTTTTTCTAATCCTCGAAATGCCGCAGCGGGTTCATTACGTCATATTGATCCAAACATAACAGCTGAAAGAAAATTAATGTTTTCATGTTACGGATGTCATTTTTTTACGGAAATTAAACAAGAACTAGATACTCATTATAAACGATTAATGAAATGTTTATCTTGGGGTTTGCCTGTTAATAAAGAGATTATAATTTGTTCAAATTATATGGAAGTTTTAGATTTTTATAAAAAATTTGAAATAAAAAAAAATTATCTTAATTTTGGTATAGATGGGATTGTGATTAAAGTAAATTCAATAAAATTTCAAGAAAGATTAGGATATAATAAAAAATCACCAAGATGGGCTATAGCATTTAAATTTTTTTCTGAAGAACGAGTTACATTATTAAATAACGTCAAATTTCAGGTCGGCAGAACAGGTGTAATTACACCTGTAGCTTATTTCGATCCTGTATATATATCTGGTGTTATGATTAGGAAATCTACCTTACACAATAAATATGAAATAGAAAGATTAAATTTACACATCAATGATTCTGTTATAATTTGCCGTTCTGGTGATGTAATACCAAGATTACTGAGTGTGATTAAAAGTGCACGTTCTAAAAATGCAAAAAAAATAATTTTCCCTGAATTTTGTCCAGTATGCCATACAAAATTATTAGAAAATACTGCAGAAAAAATAATTCGTTGTCATGCCGGATTGACATGTGATGCTCAGAAAAAAAAAACATTACATCATTTTTTCTCTAAAAAATCTTTATATGTGATTGGCTTGGGTCCAAAAATTGTTAATGAATTAATAAAAAAAGAACTTGTTAAAAATCCAATAGATTTTTTTTATTTGAAAGATATTGATTTGATGAAATTAAAAAATGTAGGCAATAAAAAAAGTATAAAAATTATTAATTCTATTAATCAATGTAAAAAAACTACTTTCAATTGTTTTATTTATGCCTTGGGTATACCAGGTGTAGGAGAGATTGTTTCTGAAAAAATCGCCAATTACTTTACAAATTTAGATAAATTGATGAATGCGAATATTTCGCAATTAAATTGTATTGATGGAATAGGAAAAGTTATTTCAAATAATATATTTAACTATTTTTCTACGATTTCAAATCGTGATATGGTTAATGAATTAACTACACGAGTAGGAATTTTCTGGAGTGATTTAGATTTATATAAAAAAAATATGAAAAAAAGATATTTTTTAGATAAAAAAGTTGTTTTAACAGGAGTTTTTAAATCTTTTTCAAGAGCAAAGCTAGAAAAAATTTTAAAAAATTTAGGAGCAAATATTTTAAATAATATTTCTAAAAAAACAGATTTCTTAATTTATGGAAAGCATTACGGTTCTAAGTTTTTCAAAGCTAAAGATTTAAAAATTAAAATTATTAATGAAGAAGAGTTAAATAATTTAATTAATATGAAAGATTAATTTATATTTTTTGGGTCGTGCAGGATTTGAACCTGCGACCAATTGATTAAAAGTCAACTGCTCTACCAACTGAGCTAACGACCCCTTAAAAATTTGAAACGATTGTTATTTTGGTGGGTGATGACGGACTTGAACCGCCGACTTCCTCCGTGTAAAGGAGGCGCTCTACCAACTGAGCTAATCACCCTTTTAAAATATATATACATATATTCTAAAGCTAGAAGAAACAGAGTCAATCTTTTTTTGAAAAATAATATTTGTTTGTTGCAAATTTAATCATAATGGTTAAATTATAATCGATATTTTAGAAAATAAGATTAATAATTTTATTATTATAATAATTTTTATATAATTTATGAAATATTTTTTTTGAGGAATATATGAAAGTAAAAACTCGTTTTGCACCTAGTCCTACCGGAAATTTACATATTGGTAGTATTCGTACTGCTCTGTATGCCTGGTTGTTTGCAAGACATCATGATGGGAAGTTTATACTTCGTATAGAAGATACTGATCTTTTACGTTCTGAATCAACTTCCATTGATTCTATTCTAAATGGATTAAAATGGTTGGGATTGAATTGGGATGAAGGTCCTTATTTTCAAAGTCAACGATTAAATCGATATAAAGAAGTGATTGATTTCATGTTAGAAAAAAAACATGCTTATATCTGTGTTTGTTCCTCTGAAGAATTGCAAGCAACACGAATCAAACAAATTAAAAAAGGCTGCAAACCACGTTATCCTGGTACCTGTAGAGAATTGCAAATAAAAAATGTATTTAATAAAAATTATGTAGTGCGTTTTAAAAATCCGCTTATTGGGCAAGTAGTGTTTGAAGATCAAATTAGAGGAAAAATTACTTTTGATAACAAAGAATTAGATGATCTTATTATTCAACGTTCTAATGGAATGCCTACTTATAATTTTTGTGTTGTAATAGATGATTTAGATATGAAAATTACTCATGTTATTCGTGGCGAGGATCATATCAATAATACACCGCGTCAAATTAACATATTTAACTCGTTAGGAGCTAAAATACCTATTTATGCACATTTATCGATGATTTTAGATGAAGAAGGTCATAAAATTTCTAAAAGAAAAAATGCTATCAACATAATTGATTATCATTTAAATGGTTTTTTACCAGAAGCATTATTGAATTATGTAATACGATTAGGTTGGTCAAATGGTGATAAAGAAATATTTAATATGTCAGAAATGAAAGAGTTATTTAATTTGAGATCTATTAGTAAATCTTCTAGTACTATAAATACTAAAAAATTTTTATGGATGAATAAATATTACATTAATAATTTACCATTAAATTATATCTCTAATATTTTTAAAGATTATATTAAAAATCAAAATGTTGATATAAAAAGCGGTCCTAATTTAGAATCTTTAGTTAAACTATTAAGAAGTCGATGCAATACTTTAAAAGAAATGATGGTATCTTGCCGATATTTTTATGAAGATTTTAATTGTGTTGAAAACAAATTAATAGAGAAATATTTTACAAAAAAAAATCTTTCGATTTTAAAAAAATCTTATGAAAAAATAAATAAATTATCTGTTTGGGATGATCACAATATATCTATAATAATTAATGATATAGCATCAGATGCTAAAGTAGAAAAAAAAGAAGTTAATATGGTCCTGCGTATTTCTATAACAGGAAATATGCATTCGCCTAGTATTAATTCTGTCATTCATTTACTAGGTCGAGAAAAAACTTTACTAAGAGTTCAAAAAGTAATTGATTATATTGAAAATTTATGAATAATCATTTTTCATTTAACTTCTTAATAATAGATGTGAAAATTATTTACAAAAATTTGACACATATGATTTTTAGTAAGATCATGTTTAAGTTTTTATAAAAAATTTATTTTTAGAATATTGTATTTAGAAAATAATTTATAAAAAATAAATTGACAGGATTCATGTGTTTTTATATTGTAATATTTTGGGGCTATAGCTCATTTGGCAGAGCACTTGCATGGCATGCAAGATGTAAGCGGTTCGATTCCGCTTAGCTCCATTAAATTGATTATATTTAAATTTATTTTTTAAGATGTACAGAAAAAATTTTATATTTTGAAAATAATTGCGCAACATTTATTAGCACTAAATACTGTGCTAAATTTTTTGATTCAGCACAGTAAATTGTATATTAGATTTGTTGGCTCATTATTTCTTGGTATGCCGATGTAATTTTATTTCTTATCTGGATTGCCATTTGCATAGAAATAGAAGCTTTTTCTAAATTTATCATTACATCGTTTAAAGAGATTCCTGATTGATTTAATATAAATTTTTTCGAATCAATTTTTGCATTATTTTGATTTTTGCTCATTTCTCCTAATGCTATTTTTATACAGTCTATAAACTTGTCACTGTCTGTTTTTGGTTGTGTTCTTGTTTTTATATCTAATAAATTAATTTTTGCAATATTTTGATGATTAATATTATCAATAAACATAATCTTCCTCATTATAATAAATAATTTTTATATTTTTTAAATTTTTAAAATACTATCATATCTTTATAAACATAAAAATACTATTATATAAAAGATAAGTATCTTAATATTTTTTTAATGACAATTATTATATAATTAATAACATTTTAATTAAATCATTTTAATTAAACAATAATTTAATAAGAAATTTTTTATTTCGTACTATTAGTGAGATTTTTACATTATCACTAAATTTATTTAGAACTAATTATTCAGATAGGAAGATTTCATGAATTTCAGTACTATAGAAGATTCAGTTTTAAAAGAGAAAAAAAAATTAAGTAATTTTTTTTCACGCTTTTTAAAAAATTCTCGTGTTTTAATTATTTTATTAACAGCTGCAGTTATTACTGCTGTTTCTGTTTCAATATGGATTAAATCTCCCGAGTATCAAGTTTTATATAATCATTTATCGAACGAAGATGGCGGAGCTATTATTAATGAACTAAATCAAATGAAGATTCCCTATCAATTTACTGATATTTCAGGTCAAATATCAGTTCCGAAAAATAAAATTTATGAAATTCGTTTACATTTAGCAGAAAATAATCTTCCCAGAAGTAGTGGGGGTGTGGGATTTGAATTATTAGATAAAGAAAAATTTGGATTAAGCCAATTTAATGAACAAATAAATTATCAACGTGCTTTAGAAGGTGAACTAGCTAGAACTATACAGCGAATTAATGTTGTAAAAAGTGCTAGAATACATATAGCATTTCCTAAATCATCATTATTTTTGCAGGATAAAATAAAAGCATCAGCTTCTGTGATTTTAGAATT
Organism: Buchnera sp. (in: enterobacteria); assembly: GCF_056343165.1. NCBI lineage: Bacteria > Pseudomonadati > Pseudomonadota > Gammaproteobacteria > Enterobacterales > Erwiniaceae > Buchnera > Buchnera sp. (in: enterobacteria). The sequence continues at coordinate 177,273 of NZ_JBWHTS010000001.1, forward strand.
GCAGACAGGACGAATATTAGATAAAGGACAAATCAATGCAATATTACACTTAGTTTCAAGTAGTATATCTAATCTTTCATTAGAAAATATTACTATCGTAGATCAATTTGGAAAATTGTTAAATCAGAATTCTTTAGAATATGACGAAGTTAATGATTTACGTTTTAAATATTCTGAAGATATTGAATCTCGTTATAGAAATAGAATAAAAAATATTTTAGAGCCATTAGTCGGAATAGGCAATGTTTATGCTCAAGTAACTGCGCAGATAGATTTTAACGCACAAGAAAAAACACAGGAAAAATATTCACCGAATACTGATCATAAAAATCAATCAATAAGATCTCATCAAAAAAGCATCTTTGATGAAGTAGAAAAAACAATTAAAAAAGAAGATATAGCGAATTCTTTATCTAAAAACGACATTTATTCCAATAAGAAAAATCAAGATTATGAAGATATAAAAAAATTAAATTCCATGAAAAAAAGTTTAAAAAACGATTCTTTTCCTTTTCATAGTAACATTCATCATGATGATACTATAAATTATGAATTAAATCATAGTGTATTGCACACTAAAATGAATATAGGGGAAGTAAAAAGGTTATCAGCGGCAGTCATTGTTAATTTTACTAAAGATAAAAATGGGAAACTTGTTTCTTTAACTAAGGAAAAAACAAAAAATATTGAAAAATTAATAAAAGAAGCAATAGGATATTCTAGATCTCGAGGAGATAGTATTCATTTAGTTAATGCGTCTTTTGCTAAATACAATCCAAAAATACCAGTACACATAAATAATGTAAATAAATTCCAATTATCAAATTTTTTATTTACTATTACACCATGGTTATTGTCTTCTTTATTTCTTTTTTTATTATTAAAAAAATATTTTTGTCCTGTTTCCAAGAATAATGATTTTGAAAATAAAAAAGTTATTCAAAAAGAGAAAAATATAGAACAAAATAATATTTTAGAAAAAAATATGGCTCAATTAGATGCTAAAAAAAACATGAAACTAGATAAATTAATTCATCAGATTTCTAATATATCTAATCAGAATCCACGTACTATAGCGTTGATTATTCGTCAATGGATGAGTGATAAAATATGATTTTAAATGGTACTGAAAAAAGTGCATTGTTATTAATAGCAATAGGATCTGATCAAGCAGGAGAAATATTAAAACATTTGACTCCTTTTGAAGTGCAAGAACTTATTAATGCCATGGTAAATGTCAAAAAAGTTTCTGATCAGAAGTTAAATGATATTCTTCTAGAATGCTATGATCTTGCGATAAAAAACAATGCTTTTAATTGCAATAATAGTGATAAATATCTTACTAATATGTTAACTAAAGCATTAGGAGAAAAAAAAGGCAACTCTCTTTTACAAGAAGCATTAGAAATTCGTAATGCTAAAATATGCATCAAAGCACTTAATTACATGAAAGCTCAACAGGTAGCGTTTGTATTAGATAACGAACACCCACAAATTGTTACTACGATACTTGTTTATTTAGACAAAAATCAATCAGCTCAAGTTCTTTCATTTCTGAGTGATAAAAAACGAGCTGAAATTATATTAAGAATTATAGATTTTCGTGGTATTGAAGAATCTAATTTAGTAGAATTAAATAGAGTAATTAACAATTTATTAAAAAATAAAAAATTAATCTTATCAGAAAAAGGAGGTATAAAAGCCGCTGTTAAAATTTTGAACTTGATGAAAATAAAACATGAAAAAGAAACGATAAAAAAAATTAGTAAATTTAATAAACAGTTAGCAGATAAAATTGTCGAAGAAATATTTTTATTTGAAAACTTAGTAGATGTAGATGATAAATATATTAAAATTTTAATCGAAAATATAGAACAAGAAAAATTATATATTGCACTTCAAAATACTAATACTTCTATTAGGGACAAGTTTTTTAAAAATATGACGGAGATAGAATCTAATACACTGTCTTTAAACTTGCAGAAAAAATCTTATATTTCTGAGAACTCTATAAAAAACGAACAAAAATTAATTTTAATAATGATTAAGAGTATTATGGAAAATGGAAATATTTCATTAAAAAATTTAAGAGAGTATTATGCCTAATTCGATCTTAGAAAAAAAATGGACGCGATGGTATCCAAAAACAATACGTTTAAAAGATACAAAAAAAAATAAAAAGACTTTATTTTATTCTGATAAATTTCAAAAAGAAGATTTTTTGACAGATCAAAAAAAAGAAAAAAAATATATCAGTAATAAAAAAGAACTTGAAATAGATTTAACAAAAACAAGAGAATATGAGATCGGTTTTCAAAAAGGATTGCTAAAAGGGCAAGAAGACAATCTTGTATTAAAAAATAAACTGAATAGTTTGTTTTTAAATTTCGAAAATTCTTTAGTTGTTTTTGAAAATGAACTATTTTTTCAATTATTAAAAACAATTTTAAAAATTTCATCTTATGTGATTGGTAAAAATATTAAAATTGATGAATCTATTTTAATCGATCGTATAAAAAAAATTATTAAAAAAGACGGAATATTTCTAAAAAAACCACAACTTATAATTCATCCTAAAAATAAAAAATTAATCGAAAGAACATTTAAAGATTTTTTAGATACCTATAAATGGATGTTAGTTTGCGATGATAGTATTGATTTAAATGGTTGTAAAATTAAATCAGAAAATATTCACATAGATGCTACATTAGATGCCAGATGGCAGGAATTATGCCGTCTTATTTATTCAGAGGAATATTAATGAATTTAAGATTTGCTCAATTTTTAAAAAAGTTTTCTTCTTTTGAAAGTAAAATTGAGGGACTGTCTGATATTATTAATTATGGTCATCTTGTTGGTGTTAATGGATCGGTTTTAGAAGTTGTAGGATTAAAATTACCAATTGGTTCAGAATGTTTTATTGAAAGAAAAATAGATGATAAAAATGCAAATATTCATGCTGAAGTCATTGGTTTTTCAGGAGAAAAAACTTTGTTGTTATCTTTTGAAGAAATTCATGGTATTTTTCCTGGTTGTCGTGTTTTTTCAAAATTAGGAACTGATGTAGATTATTGCATTACAAAAAAAATACCATTATGTTTAGAATTATTAGGAAGAGTATTAGATGGTCGTGGCAAACCTTTAGATCAATTGCCCAAGTTTGATCCTAAACATTATACTTCGATAAAAAGTAATAGTATTAATCCATTATATAGAACTCCAATTACTGAAGTATTAGATACTGGAATACGTGCTATTAATGGGTTATTGACTATTGGAAGAGGTCAAAAAATAGGAATTTTTTCTAGTTCTGGTCTTGGTAAAAGCATTTTACTTGGTATGATGGCAAAATATACCAAAGCTGATGTTATTATTATAGCTCTTATCGGAGAGCGAGGTCGAGAAGTAAAATATTTTATAGACAACATATTAGGTATTGAGGGATTATCACGATCAGTAGTTATTGCAGCTCCTGCAGATGCATCTCCTTTATTAAAAATACAAGCAGCATCTTATGCTGCTAATATTGCAGAATATTTTTATAAAAAGAATAAACATGTATTGTTGATTATGGATTCTTTAACTCGTTATGCTATGGCGCAAAGAGAAATTTCATTATCTTTAGGAGAATTGCCTATTTCTAAAGGTTATCCATCTTCTATATTTTCAAAAATTCCTAATTTAGTCGAGCGTACAGGAATAGCTAATAAAACGACAGCTTCAATTACTTCATTTTATACAGTTTTAACCGAGGGTGAGGATGAACTAGATCCAATTTCACATCTTGCTCGTTCTATATTAGATGGACATATTATACTATCTCGTTATTATGCTGATTTAGGTCATTATCCTGCAATTGATATAGAATCTTCTATCAGTCGTGTTATGCCTGATATTATTAATTCTCAACAACAAAATCAAGCTTGTTATTTTAAAAAATTAATTGCTTCTTACCAAAGAAATAGAGATTTAATTAATGTAGGTGCTTATGTGACTGGAACCGATTCAATTTTAGATCATGCTGTTAAAATTTGGCCAAAAATAGAAAAATTTTTACAACAAGATCAATTAGAAAAAAGTGATTATTCTTTTTCTTGTCAAGCACTAAATGAGATATTTCTTTAACTTTTCAAATATAACTGGATATTTTATACTGATGAAATATAAAAAATTTTCATTTGCTTTATTAGAAATAATAGAAAAAAAAAAATAGAAAGAAAAACAATTGATATTAAAAATATTTTTTTAAAAAACAAACAGAATAGTGAACAATTAAAACTGTTAATTAATTATCAACAAGAATATTTAAATAAAATACATAATCAAATGATATTAGGAGTCTCTATACGTCAATGGAAAAACTATAAAAATTTTATTTCAATGTTACAAGTTGTTATTAATGAAAATATGAATATAATTAAAAAAAATCAAAAAATCATTGAAGAAAATTTAAAAATATGGTCTAAAAAAAAAATAAAATTAAAAGTTTGGGAACATTTAAATATGATTAATAAAAAAACAATATCAAAGATAAAAAAAGTACGAGAAGAAGAAATAAATGATAACTATACTCAATTAAAATTTTTAACCAAAGGATAATGATGATAATGTTAGAAATGATTTGCAACATCGTATTGGATAAAAACTTTGTTTCTGATAAAAAAAGTAATTTTTTTGATAAAAATTACAAAACAGATTTTTCAAAATCTTCTTTTCATCATTTAAATCAGTATCTAATTAGAAAAAAAATAGAATTCGACGATTTTTTTATAGAAGAAAAAAAAGATGATAATGATGATAAAAATGTTTTATGTGCTAGTTTTATTAGCAATAATTCATTGAATATTTTAAATCAAAAAAACATAAATTTTAATTCTAAAAAATTTGATAATATTAAAAATAATCAAATACAAAAAAAAAAACTAGATAAAGATCAAAATAATTTATCAGATACTATTCATGACTCAAGAGATTTAAAAAATTTTCAAAAATATAAAATTAAACAAATATTAGAAACATTAAAAATAGGCAAATTATCAAGAAAATTTAAAAAAAATAAGATTCAATTAAGTCAAATGCATCAGTTAAACAATACAAATATAAAAAATAATTTAAATTTTAAAAAAATAAATGATTCTGATGTTAATCAAAATAATAAAAAAATTACAAAATATGAAAAACAAATAATTTTTCCATTAGATTTAAAAAAGAACAAAGATATTTTATTTGTTTCTAGAAAAATAGATAATATTGACAATATAATTAATAGAAAAAGTTTGTTAAGGTTTTTCAATAAACCGGAATATATTAAATCAAATATAAAACCATTGATGTTAAATGATACACAAAATTCTATTGAATGGAAAAAGTTAATTAATCATAAAATACTTTTATCAATTTCTAATAAAAACAATCAAGTAGAAATACATTTAAAACCAGAGCATTTAGGATCTATACATGTTTTAATTAATATGAAAAATAATGCTGCTAAATTGCAGTTTGTATCTAATTGCAATGCTGTCAGAACGTTTCTAGATAAATATATTCCTTTTTTGCGTAGTGCATTAACAAAAAATGGAATTGAACTGGAAGAATTTAATATTTGCAGTTCTTTGCAAAATAAAAAAATTAAACTTTATAAAAATATTTATAATATAAATAATTTTAAAAAAAAATTTAACATTTATGAAAAAAATTTAGATTCAATTCAAAACAAACCAATTGATATATATGTTTGATAAATAATATGCTTGATAAATAATATGTTTGATAAATAATTTAGAATTTTGATTTTAAAAAAAAATATGCTAATCAATATAAAAAATCGAAATTTTCGTCTTGTCTTTTGATAGATTTTACCTATGGAGTATAAAAATGGGGAAAAGTAATAATTCATTAAATAAAATTAAAAAATTTTATGAAAATGAGAAAAATTTCCATTTTTCTTATAAAAAAGATAAAATTACAACTTTAAAAGAATATGAAATTGAAATTTTAGAAAATATTAATAACTCTTTTGCAAAAGAGTTTACGGATATTTTTTTTAGTTTTACTAAAAATAATATACAATTAGTTTCTTGCAATACAAGAATCGGATCTTGTAATATTGATGATAAAATTATAAAAAATGCAAGATATTTTAATTTAGTAGAAATATTACCTCATAAAAATCAATCTTTTATAATTTTTTCTTATGATTTTTTATCTATTATCATAGATATTCTATTTGGAGGTCAGGGCAGTTTTATCAATGAAAATAGAAAAATAAAAGATATAACATCTACTGAAAATCTGATAAATAAAAAAATAATTAAATTTATGATAATTTCCTTATCAGAAATTTATAAAAAATATTTTTCATCAGAAATTAATTTTATTCATCAAAAAACATTTTTTGATTTTAAAAATTATAATTTTAATATTAATACAGTATTTGCAATTAATTCTTTTAATTTTAATATTAAAAATATAGAAGTTTGTTTTAATATTTTAATCCCAATTTCAATACTGAAATACATAAACAAAAAAATAGTTGTTTCACTGAGTAATGATTATGAAATAAAAAAAAATATCGAAAATACAATTTCTTTTAATGATATATATAACGTTGAACTAAACATTATATCTAATATAATTGACGTTTCCGTTTCATATAATAAACTTTATAATTTATCGATAGGCGATGTTTTATTAATCGAAAAACCTAATAGTATTACAGGATTTATAGAAGGCAAACCTATATTTTTTGGTAAATATAAAAGGTTTAATGAACAATCTATTGTTTTTATAGAAGAATTTATTAATAATAATTTAGAGTCTAATCAAGATAAGGATAAGGATGCTCTAATGAGTAATATAAAGAAAAACTCTGATAGTAAAAAATTAATCGATTCTGAAAAAAAAATATCTAAGAGTGTCGAGACTAATAAAAATTTATTATTTGAAGAAAATTCAAATAAAAGTGAATTAAATAATTTTAAAAATTCAATAGATAGTAAACATGTTTTGCTAAATACATGTGTTAACATAACTGTGGAATTAGGAAAATCAAAAATAAAAATTAAAGATTTCCTTAAATTTTCAAAAGGAAGCATGTTAATTTTAGACAAATCAACACAAGAACCATTAGATATTTTTATTAACGGTTATCTAATTGCTTCAGGTGAAATTGTAGTTTTAGATAAAAAATATGGTCTTCGTATCACAAAGATAAAAAATTCTTTAAAAAATATAAAAATTGTATCTTAAATTTAAATTTTATGAAAAATAATGTGTTTTTTGAGTCAATATTCAATAATTTTCAATCGATATTTAATAATGAAAAATTTTATCAAATAATTAGTTCATTGTCTGAAATAATATTATTAATATTATTTTTAAGTTGGATCTTAAAAAAGATTTCTTTTTTTAAAATTAATAAAACAATCTCTTGCATGAAAATTATAGATAGATTGTCTGTTGGGTCTCAAGAATCCGTTGTTCTTATAGAAGTTGAAAAAGTAAGATTAGTATTAGGTGTAACGACAAAAAATATTACTCATTTATATACATGCTCATCTTTAAAAGATGAAAAAATAAAAAAAACAGAAAAAATTCTGTTTAAAAAAAAATCTTTTAATCATTTTTTAAAAAATTTTTCTAAAATATCCTGGAAAAAAACAATGTTTTATCGAATTGTTCCATTTTTATTTTTATTATTGCTTTGTCCAACTGTTCGTGCAGAAATGCCTGGATTAACAAGTCACATTTTAGAAGATGGTGGACAAACTTGGTCTGTACCAGTACAAACATTAGTGTTTTTAACGTCTTTAACTTTTCTTCCAGCATTTCTTTTAATGATGACTAGTTTTACAAGGATTGTTATTGTCTTTGGTTTATTGCGAAATGCTTTAGGAACTCCATATGCACCACCAAATCAAATATTACTTGGTTTAGCGCTTTTTTTAACTTTTTTTATTATGTCTCCAACATTTGACAAAATCTATAAAGATGCCTATGTGCCATTCAGTGAAGAAAAGATTAGCATGGAAGATGCCATCTCAAAAGGTTCTCTTCCTTTAAAGAAATTTATGTTAGATCAAACACGTATATCTGATTTAGAATTGTTCTCAAAATTAGCAAAAATGTCTCATTATGAAAATAAAAATGATATACCAATGCGAATTTTGTTACCATCATTTATTACTAGTGAATTAAAAACTGCTTTTCAAATCGGATTTACTATTTTTATACCTTTTTTAATTATTGATTTAGTTGTAGCAAGTGTACTAATGGCGCTTGGTATGATGATGGTACCACCTTCAACAATTTCCTTGCCTTTTAAACTAATGTTGTTTGTTTTAGCAGATGGATGGCAACTTTTAATCACTTCATTAGCACAAAGTTTTAACACATAATATTTTAATAAAATATTTTATGTATTGTAAATAATTTTAAATGAACTCTTAAAATGGAGATGTTTATTTATGACATCTGAATATGTAATGGAATTATTTCATAATGCTATAACAGTTGCATTAATTATTGCGTCGCCATTATTATTAGCATCTTTAATCAGTGGTTTAGTTATTAGCGTGTTGCAGGCAGCTACACAAGTTAATGAGCAGACCTTATCGTTTATTCCTAAAATTATTTCTGTTTTAGGTGTAATATTAATTCTTGGACCTTGGATGTTAGGTGTTATGCTGGATTACATGCATAATTTATTTAATAATATACCATTGATTATCAAATAATGTTAACATTTAATAGTTTGGAGTTGATAACTTTAATTAGTAATTTTTTTTGGCCTATGGTGAGGATTTTATCTTTTTTTTCTGCTGCTCCTATTTTTAACGAGAAACTTATTAACAAAAAGAATAAAATTGTTTTATCTATCATAATTAGTTGGTTAGTATTTCCTTTTTTACCTGAAGTTCATACCGCATTATTTTCATATTTTGGATTTTTATTACTTATAGAACAAATTTTAATTGGTATTGTTTTGGGTTTTACTGCTCAATTGTTATTTGTCACAGTCAATTTATCTGGTGAAATCGTAGGATTACAAATGGGTTTATCATTTGCGACTTTCTTTAGTAATAATAGTCATATCGGTACTTCTATCATATCTCGTTTATTAAGTGTTTTAACTGTATTCTTTTTTCTAATCCTTAATACTCATCTTTATTTAATTTCTATATTAATCAATAGCTTTTATAGCATGCCTATTGATAGTTATTTTTTAAATGTAAATATTTTTTTTTCTTTATTGAAATTCTGCAGTTATATTTTTTTAAATAGTATATTATTTATTTTGCCAATTATGATTGTTTTATTATCTCTTGGATTTATAATGAGTTTATTGAATCGTTTATCACCTCAAATATCTATCTTTTCTATTGGATTCGCATTAAATTTACTAGTTGGGATACTAATGTTATATTTTTTAATACCTGTTACATTTCCTTTTTTTGAAAAAATATTAGATGATTTGATGTTTTTTATAAATAATACATTTTCACGTTTATAACTTTAATTATTATAAATTTAATTAAATTAAATATTTCAAAATATTTTATCAATAAAGTATAATTTTAAAAAAATTATACTTTAGTCTTTATTTTTTATTTAATTTTTCCTTCGTTATATAAAACATGTTTGCGAATCACTGGATCATACTTTTTAAATTTTAATTTATCAGGTGTATTTCTTTTATTTTTAGTTGTAGTGTAATAATGTCCTGTTCCTGCAGATGATATCATTTTTATTTTTTCTCGAGTTTTTTTAGCCATTAATTTACCTTTATTTTTTTTATTACTGCTTCAATCCCTTTCTTATCAATACAACGCATTCCATTAGCTGAAACACGTAATTTAATAAATCTTTTTTCATCAGCCAGCCAAAATCGATGATATTGAATGTTTATTAAAAATTTTCTTTTAGTTGCGTTCATAGCATGAGATCGATTATTACCAATCATTCTTTTTTTGCCAGTAACCTGACATATGCGTGACATAATTTTTTCTCTCAAATTAAAATTTTATATTTGTAAAATCAAAGATATATACTTTAAATCAAAAAATATGATAAGTATCATTTTTACAAAACAAAAAAAATATTTTAACATATTATAAAAAACTATAATAGTTGTTTAATTTTTGATGTTTGTCAAAAAATAAAATTTATTTTTTAAAAAATATTTAAATTAGTTTCAAAAATAATATTAATTGATTTTCAAATATTTTTAAAGATCTCAAGAAAATAGAAAAATATCGTTTTTTTATTATTTTTAATATAAAATATATTATTTTAAATATCAGTCGGTTTATTATAAATTAATTTTTATATTTATAATTTAATGGTAAATCAAGACAATTTTATGAGTATATTTTTATGAATATATATCAGAGATTCTTATCTAAATCTTTGATTTTTTTTTCTGTATTTTTTTTAATTTTTTTATTATTCGTAGAAAGTAACATAGGATTTAAATGGTTATTTAATTTTACTAATCGTTTTTTTATAGGATTAAAAGCAGAAGAAATATCAGGTAATTGGCGTGATTTTACATTAAAAAATATTAAATATAATATTTTTGGAATTACAATAGCAGCTAATAGTGTGCACGTGATACTAGATCCTAGATCTTTGTTTAAAATTACAACAATTTTAAAAAAAATTGAAACAAAAAATTTAATTGTTTCATTAAGGGAAAATATATCTTCCAACTTTTTTAAAAAAAATTTATCTTCTAATATTATAAAAAAAAATATTTTTATAAAATATCCTGTAATTTTCCAAAAAATACATGCTGATAAAATTTTTTTAAAATTTCCTAAAATGAATATATTTTTTTTAAATGTTTTAAGCGGTTTTAAATTAATTGATAACCATATTATTTTTTCACCTACTTATATAGATTCTATTCGTTTGTCATCTGAGAAAGTTAATTTTAAAAAAAAAAATATTTTAAAAAAATTAATTTTTAAAAAAAAAATTAATAGTACTGAAAAAATATATAGTTTTTTACATTTTTTTTCAAATGTAAAAATAAATTTTATTCCATTTAATATTAATTTAAAATTTTTAAAATGCAATAAAATAGAGCTCTCAAAAAGTAAAAATCATAATATTTTTCAATTAGAGTTAAAAGCTAAAAAAGAAAATAGTATTTTAAAAATTAAAAAAATAAAATTAATTTCTTCTTTTTTGCAAATAAATTCTCATGGAAGCATCTATTTTAATAATCATTCAATTTCATGTTTTATGAATAACAGAATACTGATACCAAGATTGCATAATAGAATTATAAATTTTTCATTTAGATCTAATTTGAATACATATAAAAAATTGGTATTTCAGTTAAATTCTAAAGATTTATATAAAATTCAAATGTATGGTTCAATACTTTTAAATAATTTAGATTATCCATTTTTTATAAAATTAAAAATGAAAAATCTATTCTGGTCAATTAAAAAAAAATCTATATTTAAAATAGATTATTTCAATGGTTTATTAAAAGGGAAAATAAATAATTATTTTTTATCTTTAAAAAATGTTTTTACTTTAAAAGGTTTACCTTCAGTTTGTATGAATGTTCAAGGTGAAGGTAATTTAAAAGATATATTTTTAAAAAAAATTAAATTAGTTCCAATGAAAGAAAAAAAATTCTTTAAAAAAATAATTAATTCTGCAGATAATATCAAATATAATGAATATATATTAAGATTAATAGGAAATATTAATATAAAAGGGAAAACTGATAAAACGTATAATTTATATGCTCCTAAAATAAATTTAAATGGCAATGTAATGAGAAAAAAATTCTCTATACTAGGTTCTGTATCTTATAAAAATTTAAATATTATAGAAATTCCTGGAATGAATATATTGTTAGGAAATAATAAATTATATTTAAGAGGTTTATTAGGAAAAAAGAATAAAATTTATTCTACTTTTAATGCTGATAATTTAGATTATTTTTTACCTAATTTAAACGGTAAAATTAAAGCAAAAATAAATTTTAATAGTGATTCTTGTTTTTCTAATATAACTAGTAATATGTTAGCTACTAATTTAGATTGGGATAATACATATTTAAAAAAATTGAAAATACTTACAAAAATTAATCTTAAAAATAAATTTTTGGGAAATATGATGATAGATGCAAAAAAAATAAATTTTTATAATTTTCATGTTAATACCTTGCATATACAAGCTAGTTCGAATAATTATAAACAAAATTTTTCTTTTTTATTAAAAAGTCGTTCATTGTATATAAATTTCATGATAAATGGAACTTTTAATCAAAAGACAGGAAATTGGCATGGTCTGTTTAAAAAAATTAATATAAAAACTTTTTGGGGACAAATAACTGCAAAAAAAAATAATTTAATCGATTATCATGATTCAAATGATGATATTAATAATTTTTATAAGATGAGTATTAAAAAAAGCAATATTTTTTTATCAACTTTATATGATGCAAAGATGTCTTTTTTAAATATATTTGATCCATTGCTTTTTAATTTTAAAAGTCAATTATCTATTAATTCAAAATTCAAATGGATATTAGGAAAAAGAATTTCTTATGGGAAAATAATATTAATAGGTAATCATGTTGAATTACAAAAAAAGATAAACAAAAAATTTTTAATTGAGAATATAGATTATTTAAAAATATCTATTAATTTAATAAAAAACAATTTTGAAAGTAAATGGACAGTCAAAAAAATAAATAGTCTATTAAAAGATAAAAATATTATTGGATATTTAAATATTGCAGATATTTATGATAAAAAAATTATAAATGGTAAATTTAATATTTCTAATTTTCCTTTTTCTTTCATAAATTTTTTTACAGCAAACTTCAAACAAGTAAATGGTATTTTTCAAAGCAAAATAAAATTTTTTGGAACTTTTGATCAGCCTAAAGTTTCGGCTGATGTTAGTTTTCAAAATATTTTCATTAAAAGTAACAAGATATTAAAGTATATAACTTTATTTTTTCCTTATTTTACAGGTAAGTTAGATGCTATAAAAATTGATCAAGAAATCGTAATGAAACAAGGAAATATATTATTTACATTGAATCCATTTTTTAAGAATCCCGATAATATCGAATGGACTCTTTTTTTTAATAGTAAAAAAATATCAGTATCAGTTTTTTCTAAAATGAAAGTAAAATTTTCTTCTGAATTGAATTTACATTATTTATTTTCTAAATATGATTTGATTGGATATATAAAGTTTGCTTTATTTTATTTTAAAATTAACGAAAAAAATTTTATTTTTTAACTTTTATTAAAAAATTTTATTTTTTTGAAATATGTTATATTTTTTTAGCACGTTCATATGCAATTTTAATTTCTGACTTCGCATCTTGACAATCTCCCCACCCAATAATTTTTACCCATTTTTCTTTTTCTAAATTTTTATAATATTGAAAAAAATGAGAAATTTGTTTTTTTAATAATTCTGATATATCTGATATATCATTTATATTTTTATAATCTTGACAAATCTTGCTTTTTGGTACAGCTATAATTTTAGCATCGTCTCCTGATTCATCATGCATTTTTAAGATTCCAATTGGTTTGCAGTGAATGACACAGTTATTTTGTATTGGATAATGAGAAGATACTAAAACATCTAAAGGATCACCGTCTAAAGATAAAGTTTGATTAATATATCCGTAGTTACAAGGATAAAACATTGGAGTAGGTATAAATCGATCCACAAAAAGCATGCCTGATTTTTTATCTATTTCATATTTAACAGGGGATGAATTTGCAGAAATTTCTATGATGACGTATATATCATTTGGGATATTATCACCTGCAATAATGTTGTTAAAATTCATTTTCTTCCTTAATAAAATAATATTTATTCGATCGATTTTTTAATAAAATGATTGAATAAAGTTACAAGTTTAAAAAAATTTTAACATTGAAGAATAATTATATCTACACTTTATATAAAGTAATTTATTTTAATTTTAAGTGTTTTTGAATATAATATTTGTATATAAAAACATACTTCTAAGGATTTACATATATGCAATTAATTAGAGAAATAGAAAAAGAAGAATTGTTTCTTTTAAATACAGTAAAAAAAACTCTTCAATTACCTAAAAATAAAAATATCGCTATTGAAGTATTTATAAAAAAAACAATAGGTATCAGTATTAAAATTAGAAATAGCATTATTGAAAATGTAGAATTTAATAGCGATGGTGCGCTATTTATAACAGTTTATAATAAGTTTTCTAAAGGTAGTGTTTCATCTAAAAATTTTAGTATTGATAGTATTAAAAAAATGTTAGAAATGGCTATTAACATTTCAAATTATTCTTCTTCAGATTTTTTTTCAGGTTTGCCAGATGTAAAACTTTTATGTTTTCGTTCCATGGAACTTGATTTATTTCATCCATGGGAATTTAATTTGGAAAAAGCAATTAATTTTTCTATTTTATTAGAAAAATCAGCCTTTAAATTTGATAAAAGAATTACTAATAGCGAAGGTAGTTTTTTTAATAGTCATACAACCGTAAATGTTTTTGGCAATAGTTTAGGTGTTTTAGAAAAATATAAATCTACTCGTTATTCAACTTATAATTGTATGATTGCTCAAGATAAAAACTCCATGCAAAGAGATTTTGATTATTCTATTTCGAGAAAAATAGATGACTTAGTGGGACCAGAAATACTAGGCCAGAGAACTGCTAAACGAGCTATCTCTAGATTAGGTTCTCGAAAAATACACACCATGAAGTCTCCAGTTATTTTTTCATCAGAAATATCTCATATTTTTTTTTCACATCTTGCCAGTGCTATTAGTGGCGATAATGTTTATCAGAAATATACATTTTTAATCAATGATTTAAAAAATAGAATTTTTCCTGATTGGCTTAATATTGAAGAAGATCCCCACTTAAAGAAAGGTTTAGGAAGCAAACCTTTTGATAATGAAGGTGTAATTACAAAAGAAAAATACATTATTAAAAATGGAATATTACAAACGTGGTTATTAAATAGTTATAATGCCCGCAAACTAAATTTAGAAAGCACAGGAAATTGCGGTGGAATTTATAATTGGTTAGTTTCGAATAGCGGAATATCCTTTAAAGAACTTTTAAAAAAGATGAATAACGGTATATTAGTAACAGAATTAATGGGACAAGGTATAGATATAATTAGTGGGAATTATTCACGTGGAGCAGTGGGTTTTTGGGTTGAAAAAGGAAAAATATCTTATCCTATCAACGAAATTACGATATCTGGGAATTTACGAAATATGTGGAATGATATTATTGGAATTAGTAACGATATTGATAGACGCAATAATATTCAATGTGGTTCGGTATTATTATCTAAAATACAAATTTCTGGAAATTAAATTGTATTTTATTATGTTTTAAAAAAATAAAGGTAATAGATTTATTACCTTTACAAAATTTTTTTGGATTAGAAGTTGACCTATAAGCCGGGTTCTGTTTCAACAGTCATTCATCTAGATTAGTAATCACTTACTAATTCAAGCAGTCTACCCAGGTTTATAAAGTACGAGCAATACAGAATAATTCAACCTATATTTGACTTTGCTCCGGGTGGAGTTTACCATGCCATAAATTGTTGCCAATTATGCGGTGTGCTCTTACCACACCTTTTCACCCTGGCCATATTTTTTATAAAATAGGTGGTTTATTTTCTGTTGCACTAGTCATAAGCTTGCGCTTTCCAGATGTTATCTGGCACCCTGCTCTATGGAGCCCGGACTTTCCTCTCTTTAATTTCCAGAAACTAAACAGCGACTGTTTGGTCAACTTCAATCAATGAATAATACATTGTTTTAATAATTTTGTCATTGTTCTTTTTTTATTGCATATTGATATAAATTATTTTTATTAATTTTATGTATTTGAGAAGTAATTAAAACTGATCTTTTTAATGAAAGAAATTTTCTCAATATGAAAAATGTATCTAATATATTTTGTGGTATATTATACGCATCTAATTTTTTAAAACCATCAATAATAATTACCATTTCTCCTTTATAACGATATTTATCGTTTTTAAGCCACTGAAGCATTAAATGTGCTTTCGCTCCATAAATAGATTCCCATTTTTTTGTAATTTCTCTTGCTATTACTATATGTCTATTTTCATCTATTTGTTCTATTATATCTTGCATACTTCGTAGTATTCTGTACTTTGATTCATAAAAAATAATTGTTCTTTTTTCTTCTTTCAGAGAATGAAGTAAATCACATCTCATTTTTTTTTTAGAAGGTAGAAACCCTTCATAGCAAAAACTGCTATTTATTATTCCAGAAGCACTTAATGCTGTAATAGCAGCACAAGGTCCTGGAAGGGGAATGACTTTTATATTTAAAACATGACATTTTTTTATTAATATTACACCTGGATCATTAATAACTGGAGTACCTGCATTAGAAACCAAGGCAATTTTTTCTCCTTTTTTTAGTTTTTTAATTAAGTTATCACTTTGTTTTTTTTCATTGTCTTTATTCATTAATATTAAATTGTTTTTAATATTGAAATGTTGAAGTAAAATATTAGTGTGTTGTATGTTTTCAGCTGCAATTAGATGAACATTTTTTAATATTTCCAATGCTCTATAAGTAATATCTGAAAGATTACCGATAGGTGTTGGTACAATATAAAGAATACCCATATATAATTCATTCATTTTTTTATCCATAAAATATTGTGATATGTGTGATAATAATTAAAACTTAATTTAAATTTTTTATTTAAATATAAAATTTTTAGGTTTGTACTGTTAATTTTAATTTAATATATGATTTTTTATAAGCATAGAGATTAAAAATGAGACGAGTAGTTATAACAGGAATTGGGATTGTTTCTAGTATTGGTAATAATAAGAAAGAAGTGCTTAACTCTTTATATAATGGAGCTTCTGGAATTGTTTTTTCAGAAGAAATGAAAAAATTAGGCATGCGCAGTAATGTTTGGGGTAATATTAAATTAAAGAATATAGATATGGTAGCACAAAAATCGTCTCGATTTATGAATAATGCTGCTAGATATTCTTTTGTAGCTATGGTTGAAGCTATTAAAGATGCAAAATTAAAAAATAAAGAGTATCAAAAAAATTCTCGTATTGGATTAATTACTGGATCAGGATGTAGTTTTTCAAAAAGTTTTTTAAAAACTGATATAAATATGATGAAAAACACATGTTTTTCTAACAGTGTTAGTCCTTATCTTGCAGTTAAAAACATGCCTTCTAACATATCAGCTTGTTTGTCTACTTTATTTCAAATTCATGGAATAACTTATTCTATAAGTTCAGCTTGTGCTACCTCTGCTCATTGTATTGGCAATGCATTTGAATTAATTCAAATTGGTAAACAAGATCTTATTTTTGCAGGTGGGGGCGAAGAAATAAGTTTAGAATTAGCCAGTCAATTCGATGCAATGAAAGTTCTTTCTGCTCATTTTAATAATAATCCTGTAAAAGCATCACGTGTCTATGATATAAATCGTGATGGTTTTGTTATTTCAGGTGGAGCGGGAATATTAGTTATTGAAGAATTAAATTCTGCTTTATCTCGTTCTGCTCGTATTTATGCAGAAATCATAGGGTATGCTGCAACATCTGATGGTTTTAATATGGTTTTGCCTTCAGGTAGCGGAGCATTTCGTTGTATGAATTTAGCAAGAAAAGATAAAAGCATATCTATCGATTATCTGAATGTACATGGAACTTCTACGAAAATTGGTGATCTAGTAGAGCTAAAAGCAATTAAAAAAGTATTTTTAAACGAAAAAAAACCAATGATTTCAGCAACAAAATCAATAACAGGTCATTCATTAGGAGCTTCAGGAGTACATGAAATTATTTATACTTTATTAATGTTAAAATACAATTTTATAGCTCCTTCTATTAATATTGAAAAATTGGAATCTTTTGCAGAAAATATGAATATTATTCAAAAAACTACAAAAGCAAATATTAATACAGCTATGTCTAATAGTTTTGGTTTCGGTGGTGCTAATGTCTCATTAATAATAAAAAAATATTAATATGTTCTATCACTAATGATTCTAATTTATATGATGTATTGAAAATATTTATGCATTTTTTAAAAGTTATTTTAATATTAAGAAAAAATATATTTTATCTGTGTTTAAATAGTGCTAGTCAGGAAAAATCATTTTAATATTTTAATATTAAAATGATTTTTTATTATTATTATAATGTCTACGTAATAAATATTTAGTGAAATATATATTTATTATTTTTAATTAATATATTTTAAATTTATATTATTTTTTTTTTAAAAAAGAGAAGTTAAATATGAATCAACTTGATGCTTTAAAAAAATTTTCAAAGATTGTTGCTGATACTAGTGATATAGAATCTATTTGCAAATATAAACCAGAGGATGCAACTACTAATCCATCTTTAATACTGCAAGCAGTGAATTCAAGTATTAATCAGATTTTTATTGATCAAGCCATAAAATACGCAAGAAAGAAAGGGGGTTTATATTCAGAAAAAATAATTAATGCAAGTGATAAAATATTAGTCGATATCGGAATAGAAATTTTAAAAAAAATACCTGGTTATGTATCTAGTGAAGTGGATGCTCGTTTATCTTTTAATATGGAAAAATGTGTTTTGAAAGCAAAAAAATTAATTAATTTATACGAAGAGCAAGGAGTTTCTAGGAATAGAGTTTTAATTAAATTAGCTGCTACATGGGAATGTATAAAAGCTGCAGAAGAACTTAAAAAAGATAATATTCTGTGCAATTTAACTCTTTTATTTTCTTTTGCACAAGCACGTGCTTGTGCAGAAGCAAATGTTTTTTTAATATCTCCATTTGTTGGACGTATTTACGATTGGTATATTTCTCAAGATTTACTATCTAAATCTTTTTCTGGAAAAGATCCAGGTGTAATATCTGTTTGTAAAATATATGAATATTATAAAAAGTATGATTATAAAACTATTATTATGGGGGCTAGCTTCCGTAATATTCAACAAATATTATATTTATCTGGATGTGATCGATTAACTATTTCACCTGTTTTATTAAAAGAACTTCAATCTAATACTGGGAAAATTGAAAGACAGCTCACTCCACCTAAATTTGTTTTATCTCCTCCTATAAAAGAACTTTCTGAAGAAGAGTTTCGATGGGAACATAATCAAGATGCGATGGCAGCAGAAAAGTTATCTGAAGGTATACGTAATTTTGGACAAGATCAATTATATTTAGAAGAAATGCTTTCTAAAAAAATATAAATAGATTTAAAAAATAAAAATTGATTTTAAATTTTTTCATCTAAAAGGAAAATATATGTGTTCACGAAGAGAATTAGCTAATGCAATTCGCATATTAAGTGTAGATGCCGTACAAAATGCACAATCAGGCCATCCTGGCATGCCTATGGGTATGGCAGATATCGCCGAAGTTTTATGGAGAGATTTTATAAAACATAATCCCAAAAATCCTAATTGGCATAATCGTGATCGATTTATACTATCCAATGGACATGGTTCAATGTTGTTGTATAGTTTGTTGCATCTTTCAGGATATGATTTATCAATAGAAGAACTGAAAAATTTTAGACAACTTGATTCAAAAACACCTGGACATCCTGAAACAGGTGAAACACCTGGCGTTGAAACAACTACTGGCCCATTAGGACAGGGATTAGCAAACGCTGTTGGTATGGCTATTGCAGAAAGAACTTTAAGCTCTTATTTTAATCGACCAGAACATAATATAGTTGATCATTATACGTGGGTTTTTATTGGTGATGGTTGTTTAATGGAAGGCATTTCTCATGAAGTATGTTCTTTAGCAGGAACTTTAAATCTTGGAAAATTAATTGTTTTTTATGATAAAAACGGGATTTCAATAGATGGAAAAACATCTAATTGGTTTACTGATGATACAGCAAAACGTTTTGAATCTTACAATTGGCATGTAGTGAATTCTGTGAATGGTCATGATTCAGAATCTATAAAAAAAAGTATTAAAGAAGCAAAATTAATAAAAAACAAACCCTCTATTATTATTTGTAATACTATTATTGGTTTTGGTTCTCCTAATAAATCAGGTACAGCAGAATCACATGGAGCTCCGCTTGGTGAAATGGAAATTTCTTTAACTAGAAAACAATTACATTGGAATTATCCTCCTTTTGAAATACCTGAAAAAATTTATAAAAAATGGAATTTCATAGAACAAGGTTTTGAACTTGAAAAAAAATGGAATAAAAAGTTTTCTTCGTATAAATCTAAATATCCTGATTTATCAATCGAATACTTAAGACGAATGAATAAAGATTTGCCTTTAAATTGGAATGAAAAAACCAGGGATTATATTCGCTTTTTACAAGACAATAGAAAAAATATTGCTAGTCGTAAAGCATCACAAAATACACTAGAAAAGTATTCTGAAATGTTACCTGAATTAATAGGTGGTTCAGCAGATCTATCACCAAGTAACTTAACTATGTCGTCTTATTCTAATTCGATACTAGATAACTTATCTGGAAATTATATTCATTATGGAGTTCGTGAATTTGGTATGACAGCTATTGCAAATGGTATATCTCATCATGGAGGGTTCATTCCTTATACTGCTACATTTTTAATCTTTGTTGAATATGCACGTAATGCAGTTCGTATGGCAGCTTTAATGAATACTAAGCATATTTTTGTATATACTCATGATTCTATTGGATTGGGTGAAGATGGTCCTACACATCAGCCTATAGAACAATTATCCAGTTTACGAATGACTCCTAATTTAGATGTTTGGAGACCTAGTGATCAAGTAGAAACAGCAGTGGCCTGGAAAAAAGCTATCGAAAAAAAATCAGGACCTACAGCGTTAATTTTATCACGTCAAAATCTTATTCAATTGGATAGAAACGCTAAACAATTAGATAACATTTCTCGTGGAGCATATATATTGTATGATTCCAAAAAATCACTCGATGTTATTTTTATATCAACTGGTTCAGAAATAAATATCACTTTAGTTTCAGCAAAAAAACTTGTTTCTTTAGGTTATTCTGTACGTGTAGTATCAATGCCTTCTACTAATGTTTTTGATAAACAAGAGAGTTCTTACAAAGAATTTATATTACCGTCTTATGTTTCTAAGCGCATTGCAATTGAAGCAAGTATAGAGGATTTTTGGTATAAATATGTAGGAATCAATGGTTTAATTATTGGAATGAAAACGTTTGGTGATTCTGCTCCAGCAGAAGATTTATTAAAAAAATTTGGTTTCACTGTCGAAAATATAGTTAAAAAATCAATAAATTTATTAAAATCTTAACTTATATTAAAGAATTTTAAGCAATCATGAGGATGAGTTATAGCCTCATGATTTTAAAAAAATAGTAATATTTATTAATAATGTCAACATACGATAAAAGATAAGGAAAAACATGATTTGCTCAGTCACTAAATTAGCACAAAAATTAATTTCTATCCCATCTATCAGTCCAAAAGATTTAGGTTGTCAAGATATTATTATAAAGCGTTTATCCGCAATAGGTTTTAAAATTAAAGTGATTAATTTTAATGATACAAAAAATTTCTGGGCTTTTAGGGGTGCAGGAAAAACATTAACATTTGCAGGTCATACAGATGTAGTATCACCGGGTCAAAGTCAAGATTGGCATACTAATCCTTTTGAACCAGTAATTAAAAATGGATTTTTATTTGGTCGAGGTTCTTCAGATATGAAGGGTGCTTTAGCAGCAATGATTATTGCAACTGAAAGATTCATAAAAAAATTTCCAAACCATAGTGGACGTTTATCTTTTCTGATTACTTCCGATGAAGAATCTAGTGCGGTTAATGGAACAATAAAAGTAGTAGAATATTTAATTTCTAAAAATGATTTTATTGATTACTGTTTAGTTGGTGAACCTTCAAGTAATTCGGTAGTTGGTGATGTTATAAAAAATGGTCGACGTGGTTCGATTACGGCAAATTTAACTATTAATGGAATACAGGGACATATTGCATATCCTGATCTAGCAGATAATCCTATACATAAAGGATTGCCTATTATTTTAAAAATATTGTCCATGCGGTTAGATAGTGGAAATAATTTTTTTTCACCAACTAGTATAAATATTTCTAATATTCATGCAGGAGACGGAACGAATAATATTATTCCAGGATCTTTATTTGTTCAGTTTAATATTCGATTTAGCACAGAAGTATCTGAGAAAGACATTCAATCTGAAATAGTTAATATACTAGATAAAAATAACATTAATTATTCAATTAAATGGTTATTTTCAGGAAAACCATTTCTTACTAAGAAAGGTTTATTAATAGAAACTGTAATACAGTCTATTTTTAATTTTAATAAAAAAAAACCTATCTTATCTACTTCTGGCGGCACTTCTGATGGGCGATTTATTTCCTTAATGGGTTCAGAAGTAGTAGAATTAGGATTGATTAATAATACAATTCACAAGGTTAACGAATGTGTCAAAATATCTGATTTGCAATTATTAAGTTATATGTATGAAGATATTATGAAAAAGTTATTAACTTAATGTTTTTAAAAATATTTTTACAATTTATTTTTAATTTTTTTATAAATGATGCAGAATATCATGGAGATAGTCTGCAACAATTATTATAAATCAATAAAAATATTTTTTAAATCTTAATTATGTTTTTAAAAAATTATATATTTTATATAGGAGGAAATATATCATAACTTTCTTTTTCTAGATCTTTATCTTGATAAGGAATACTGTATTCTTCTTTTTGACTAGGGATGCTAATTCCTTTTGGAATAATTAATTTTTTAAACTCATGTTTTTTAGTATCAAAATTCAAAATATAATTTTTATGGAAATCTGTTAATGTACAAGATGTTATTAAAAACATATTTAATATTTGAAATATAATTATTTTTTTTGAAAATTTTTTATAATATTTTAAGATTAGCATATTTCATTGCTTTTTCAAGTTTAAAACGTGTAGTATCTAAAATAGGAGTCATAGGCAAACGAAGTGTATCACTTTTTATTAATCCTACTTTTTTAGCTAACCATTTTATAGGAATAGGATTGGGTTCTATAAATAAAGCTTCATGTAATAACATTAGGCGTTTATTAATAGATCTGGCCTTAATAAAGTTTCCTTTTAATGCGTATGAACACATTTGCATCATTTCTTTTGCAGCAACATTCGCTGTTACTGATATCACACCTTGACCACCTAATTGCATGAAATCTAAAGCTGTTGCATCGTCTCCACTAATTAATAAAAAATTACTTTTAACTGATTCTTTTATTTTATTAATTCTTGATAAATCTCCAGTTGCCTCTTTAATTCCTATGATATTTTCAAGCTTAGATAGTTTATAAACTGTTTCTGGAAGTAAATCACATCCAGTACGACTCGGAACATTATACAGAATTTGTGGCAGTTCAGTATTTTCTGAAATGGCTTTGAAATGTTGATATAATCCTTCTTGAGTAGGTCTGTTATAATATGGTGTAACTGTTAGACAACCCGCAACACCGGATTTTTCAAATCTTTTTGTTAAAGATATTGCTTCTGTTGTTGCATTTGCTCCCGTTCCTGCAATAATTGGAATACGTTTGTCTGCTAGTTCTAAAGTCAGCATGACAACATTTATGTGTTCTTCTTGACTAAGTGTTGCGGATTCTCCAGTGGTTCCTATAGAAACAATGGCTTTAGTTTTATTCCTAATATGATAATTAATTAATCTTTCTAAACTAGAACGACAAATCCGACCTTTTTCATCCATGGGTGTAATCAGTGCAACAATACTTCCTTTGAACATTAGCGGTCCTCCTCCATAAAAAATATTTTATGGGATTTTTGACACATTTAAAAATTAAGTATATAGAAATTATTCGTATAATATATTGAAAAATATAATTTTTTTTTAAATATGGAAATATTCAATAATATGATTTATATTATCAAGTGTTAATTATTTAATATAATAAAAAATATTTTTGATATTAATTTATATTAAATAATTTATTTTTATAAATTTATTGCTTTCGATTGAATAATACAAGATTTTAATATGCTAGACAATATTCAATTTTTTTAGAGAAAAATATAAAGTTTTAAAAATAAATTTTTATTTTATTGTTAAAAATATTTTATTTTTGATCAAAATATTATATATGTTATATAGTAGTGCTACTAAATAAATTAGTAGCATTAATTTTTTAAATAAAGTTATTCACCACCACATTGTGCACGAAATCTTAATAAGTGATCCATTAAAACAATTGCTACCATTGCCTCAGTGATTGGTACAGCACGTAATCCTACACATGGGTCATGTCGACCCTTAGTTGTTATTTGAACTGTTTCGTTCTTTTTATTGATAGTGTTTCCTATTTTTCGAATACTTGATGTAGGCTTGAATGCTGCTTTTAATACAATCGTTTCACCATTACTAATTCCACCCAAAATTCCGCCAGAATGATTAGTAGAAAATCCTGTTGAGGTTATTTCATCACGATGTTGGCTTCCTTTTTGTTTTACTACTGCAAATCCATCTCCAATTTCTATTCCTTTCACAGCATTAATACTCATGACTGCATGTGCTAAATCCGCATCAAGACGATCAAAAACTGGTTCTCCAAGTCCTATAGGAATATTTTCAGCGACAACTGTTATTTCTGCTCCAATTGAATCACCTATTTTTTTTAAATTTTTAATGAGTTTTTCAAGTTCTGAAATTTTTTCAGTATCAGCACAGAAAAAAGGATTGTTTTCTACTTCCTTCCATGATTTAAAAGAGCATTGAATATTACCCATTTCTGATAAATACGCACGTATAGTTATTCCGTATTTTTTTTTAAGATATTTTTTGGCGATAGCACCTGCTGCAACTCGCATGGCAGTTTCGCGTGCGGAAGATCTTCCTCCACCACGATAATCTCTTATTCCATATTTTTTTTGATACGTGTAATCAGCGTGTCCTGGTCGGAATAAGTTTTTAATATCACTATAATCTTTAGAGCGCTGATCATTATTGTAAATAATTAAACCAATGCTAGTACCAGTTGTAAAACCTTCAAATATACCAGAAAGTATATGAATTTTGTCTAATTCACAACGCGGCGTTGTATAACGAGAAGTGCCTGGTCGTCTTCGATTTAAATCGTATTGTAAATCTTCAATAGATAACTTGAGACCCGGTGGTGTTCCATCAACTATACATCCTAATGCTTCTCCATGTGATTCACCAAAGGTAGTTACACAAAATATTTTTCCAATTGTATTTCCAGACATCTTGATTCTTCTATGATAATTAAAATGAAATAATGTAACTATACAGAATAAATAAAAAAATTGATTTTTATTTTTAAAAATAAATAATTATATTTATTTTGAAAATATCTGTTATTTAAAAAAAATATTATTTATTGTACAGTTGACTAATAATATTTTTTATTTGTTGTTTTTACAAAAACTAAATTATATAATTAGTAAAAATATGTAAATAATTATAAAAATTATAAATAAATCGTATATATATTTAAAATTTTAATTAATATTATTGGTAATAAATAATTATGGATAAAAATAGCCAACATACTATTGATTCGAATATTTTATTTCGTAAATGGTTGAATGGTACTCGTGAGATAGTACAAGATACTATTTTTCATTCTCGAGTTCATAAAAAAAATAATACTAATATTGTATCTCAGCGTGTTTTTTTCGAACAAAATGCGAACAGTCATTATTTTTCTTATTCCTATAGAAATAAAAAAGATTTATTTAAAGACAATCCTGTTTCTTATATTCGCAATCAAAATTCACATAAAATCTTAAAAAATATACAAAAAGGAAAATATGATCCAGATATTTTTCTTGATTTGCATGGATTAACACAATATCAAGCACGACAAGCATTAGGTGAATTAATTACAACGTGTCAAAAAGAAAAAATTTTTTGTGCTCATGTAATGCATGGACATGGTAAACATATTTTAAAAAAACAAACACCTTTTTGGTTATCTCAACATCCAGATGTTATAGCTTTTCATCAAGCTCCTAAATTTTTCGGAAGCGATGCTGCAATCATAGTTATAATTGAAGTTAATTCTCAAAAAAAAATATAAATATTTTTAATTAATTAATAAAATTATTTAACAAAAATATTTAACATACACGACATATAAATTAAAATTTATTGTGTAATCAAATTAAAAAATTATAATTTTTAAAAATATCAATTATTTTAAATTTCATGAAAAATATTTTTTTAAAATACAAATAATTTTTTTAAAATTCAATCAAAATAGCATTACTATCTTTATTCAAGATAAAAATATTTTAAAAATGTTTTAAATCAAATTATTATCAATAATTTTTTTTTATTATGCTTAATTTTTACGATAATATCATTTTTTTATTAAAATTATTTAATTATATTTTTTTACTTTTTTAAAAAAATATTCTTTTAAAAACCCTTATTTTTTGGGTTTTTTTATTTTTTATAAAGAATTTTAAAGGATTGTAAATATGTTTAACAATAATCGTGTACGTATAGCGATGCAAAAAAACGGTCGTTTAAGCAACGATTCTATAAGACTCCTAACATGTTGTGGTATTAAAATTAATTTAAAACAACAAAAATTGATAGCTTTTGCTGAAAACATGCCTATTGATGTAATGTTAGTTCGTGATGATGACATTCCTGGTTTAGTAATGGATAGTGTTGTAGATTTAGGAATAGTTGGAGAAAATGTGCTTGAAGAAGAGTTATTAAAACGGAGATCACAGAAATTAGAATGTTCTTATATTACTTTAAGACGACTAGATTTTGGAGTATGTAGATTATCTTTAGCTCTTCCAGTAAATACTATATATTCTGATATAACATGTTTAAAAAATATTAGAATAGCTACTTCATATCCTTATTTATTAAAAAAATATTTAGATGGAAAAAATATTTCATTTAAATCATTTATGTTAAATGGTTCAGTAGAAGTAGCACCTAGAGCCGGGTTAGCTGATGCTATTTGTGATTTAGTTTCTACAGGAGCAACGTTAGAAGCTAATGGTTTACGCGAAGTACAAATAGTTTATCGTTCTCATGCATGTCTTATTAGTAAAGTTGGCAAGATTAATGATATGAAAGAAGAAGTTGTTAATAAACTAATGACTCGTATTAAAGGTGTTATGAAAGCTCGCGAATCTAAATATATTATGTTGCATGCTCCCATAAAAAAGTTAGAAGAAGTGATATCTTTACTTCATGGCGCGGAAAGACCAACTATTTTAAAATTAGCAGGAGATAATGATCGAGTAGCAATGCACATGGTAAGTAGTGAAACATTATTTTGGGAAACAATGGAAAAGTTAAAATTATTAGGAGCTAGTTCTATTTTAGTTTTACCAATTGAAAAAATGATGGAGTAAAAACTATAAATGAAATATTTTAACAGTATAATTTATTGGAATGAATTAAGCGTTGATGAAAAAAATAAAATATTATCAAGACCTTTTTTAAAAGAAAGTAATATTATTAAAGAAACAGTTAAAGAAATTATAAAAAATGTTAAGATTTTAGGTGATCAGGCATTAAAAAAGTATACTGTTTTATTTGATAAGTATGATATAAAAACATTCCCTATTTCAGAAAAAAAAATTCTTTCAGCCTCACTTCATGTAAGTGAGTTTTTAAAAAAATCAATTGCAGTCGCGAAAAATAACATCGTTTCTTTTCATAAAGCTCAAATCTCATCAATAGTAGATATCGAAACAGAAATTGGAGTCCGTTGTCAACAAATTCATTTACCATTAAATTCTATAGGAATTTATATTCCTGGAGGGACAGCTCCTTTATTTTCCACTGTATTAATGTTGGCAATACCTGCCAAAATTGCTGGTTGTAAAGAAGTTATTCTTTGTTCACCTCCTCCTATTAGCAATGAAGTTCTCTATACAGCTAATGTATGCGGAATTAATAAAGTTTTTCAAGTCGGTGGAGCTCAAGCTATAGCCGCTATGGCTTTAGGTACTGAGAGCATTTCTAAAGTAGATAAGATTTTTGGCCCTGGTAATGCTTATGTTACAGAAGCGAAATTACAAGTTAGTTCTATTTTCAATGGAACTGCAATAGACATGTTAGCAGGACCTTCAGAATTATTAATTATTGCTGATAATAGTGCTCATCCAGATTTTATTGCTGCCGATTTATTATCTCAAGCTGAACATGGCATATCTTCTCAAGTTATTTTGCTAACACCATGTATTGAATTAGCAAAAAATGTAGTTCTTTCTCTCAATCAACAACTAAAAAAGTTATCTAGATTATCAGAAATTTCAATGGCACTAAAGAATAGTGTAATTATTATTACTAAAAATTTATTTGAATGCATTAAAATATCTAATCATTACGCACCTGAACATTTAATTATTCAAACAGAATCACCCAGAGAAGTTCTTAATGATATATCTAATGCTAGTTCTATTTTTTTAGGTTTATGGTCTCCTGAATCCGCAGGTGATTATGCTTCTGGAACAAATCATGTTTTACCTACATATGGACAATCTCTTACTAATTCTTCTTTAGGATTGTCTGATTTTCAAAAACGTGTATTAGTACAAGAATTAACACCTGAAGGATTATTAAATTTATCTAATACTATTGAAGTTTTATCTGCCGCAGAAAAACTTGAGGCGCATAGAAATGCTGTAAAAATTCGAGTAGATTTTTTAAAGGGAAAAATATGACCGATAACATTTTAAAATTAGTTAGAACTAATATACAAAAATTAATACCTTATCAATCTGCAAGACGTATTGGAGGTGAGCACGGTGACATATTACTGAATGCTAATGAATCATCTGATTCTGTGTTTTTTAAATCAAAAAAAAAATCATTTAACCGTTATCCAGAATGTCAACCAAAAAATTTAATATGCTCTTATGCTGATTATGTTAATTTATCTTGCGATCAAGTTTTAGTTACAAGAGGTGCTGACGAAGGAATTGAATTATTAATTAAAGCGTTCTGTGAACCAGGGAAAGATGCAATTATTTATTGTCCTCCTACTTATGATATGTATCAAGTAAGTGCAAAAATAGCTGGTGTAGATATAAAAGAAATTCCTACTATTAAAAACACTTGGCAGTTAGATTTATCTAATATTGAATTAAATTTAAGCAAAGTGAAATTAATTTATCTTTGCAATCCTAATAATCCTACTGGTAATCTTTTTTTTAAAAAAGATCTAATACATTTGCTCAATATAACTTTGGGTCGATCTTTAATTGTTATAGACGAAGCTTATATTGAGTTTTCTCCAAAAGAAAGTATGACAAATTATTTAAAAAATTATCCAAATTTAGTTATTCTAAGAACGTTATCCAAGGCTTTTGCTTTAGCTGGAATAAGATGTGGTTTTACTTTAGCAAAAAAAGAAATTATTCAAGTTTTAAATAAAGTAATTAGTCCTTATCCGATATCTATACCTGTCTCTGATATAGCTAATCAGTCTTTAAAAAAATATTATATTGAACTAATGCAAAATAGAGTTATAGATTTAAATAATAATCGTATTTGGTTAATTAATCAATTAAAAAATATTACTTGTGTAGAAAAAGTATTTGAAAGTCATGCGAATTATGTATTAGTAAAATTTTTCATGTTTGAAAAAATTTTTGAAACCTTATGGAACAAAGGTATAATCGTAAGAAATCAAAATGAGAAAATTAATTTAAAAAAATGCATAAGAATTTCAATAGGAACAACTTTAGAATCTTTATCCTTAATCAAGGAACTTAAAATTTTTTCTAAAAAAAACATATTTTAAGGCGGTATTAGTGAAAAATAAAATATTGTTTGT
The DNA here is from genome assembly GCF_056343165.1 of Buchnera sp. (in: enterobacteria). Lineage (NCBI taxonomy): Bacteria > Pseudomonadati > Pseudomonadota > Gammaproteobacteria > Enterobacterales > Erwiniaceae > Buchnera > Buchnera sp. (in: enterobacteria). The sequence continues at coordinate 207,158 of NZ_JBWHTS010000001.1, forward strand.
TGATCGAGATGGCACGTTAATTGATGAACCAGTTGACAATCATCAAGTAGACTCAATAACTAAATTAGTTTTTAAAAGAAATGTAATTTCCTCATTGCGCAAATTAATAAAAATTGGCTATAAATTAATTATGGTGACTAACCAAGATGGTTTAGGTACTGAAAAATTTCCCTTAAAAAATTTCAATATACCTCATCTTTTTATGTTAAAAGTTTTTCGTTCAGAAGGAATAATATTTGATGATATATTAATTTGTCCTCATTTTTTAGATCAAAATTGTTTATGTCGTAAACCTAAAATAAACATGATTGAACCATGGTTGAATAAAATAGATCTAAAAAGCAGTTATGTTATTGGTGATCGAGATACAGATATCGAACTGTCAAAAAATCTTCAAATAAAGGGAATTCAATATAAAGAGAATATATTTGGTTGGATCGATATTGAGAAACATATCTTTAAATATAATAGATATTCTGAAATTATACGAACAACAAAAGAAACATCAGTTCATATTAAAGTTTGGTTGGATTTAGAAGAAACAAGTAAGATTAATACTGGTATCAAGTTTTTTGATCATATGTTAGAACAATTAGCCGTACATAGTGGAATTTGTATGAATATTTTTACTAAAGGCGATCTTGATATTGATGATCATCACACAATTGAAGATACAGGTATTGTATTAGGAGAAGCATTATCGCAAGCTTTAGGAAAAAAAAATGGTTTATGTAGATTTGGTTTTTACTTGCCCATGGATGAAAGCAAATCCAATTGTATTATAGATATATCAAATCGTCCATATTTAAATTTCAAGGCAAATTTTAATTATAAAACGGTTGGTGATCTTAGTACTGATATGGTCGAACATTTCTTTTATTCGCTTTGTTATTCCATGAAAATTACACTTCATTTATATGCTACAGGAAAAAACGATCATCATTGCATTGAAAGTTTATTTAAGGTTTTTGGACGTGCATTACGTCAGGCTATTAAGATAGAAGGGAATATTTTACCAACTTCAAAAGGGATTTTATAATGGATATAGTAATAGTAGATACAGGCTGTGCTAATTTAACGTCAATAAAAGTAGCAATTAAAAATTTAGGTTATGATTCTATAATAACTTCTGAAGCGTCTGTAATATCAAAATCTAAAAAAATTTTTTTACCTGGAGTAGGAACTGCTTCCGCAGTAATGAATCTTCTATCTCAAAAAAATATAGTTAATGTTATCAAGGAATTCAAACGACCAATATTAGGAATATGTCTTGGAATGCAACTTTTTTGTGATTTTAGTGAAGAATGTAATGGTGTAAAAACTATTGGTGTTATTAAATCCTCTGTATTGCGTTTAAAAACGAACAATTTACCATTGCCTCATATTGGTTGGAATAAAATTATATTTCATATAACACATCCTTTATTTAAAAAAATACCAAATAATTCAAGATTTTATTTTGTTCACAGTTATATAGTACCCATTAATAAAAACACATTGGCTGAAACTAACTATGGTATTGATTTTAGTGCAGTGATACAAAAAAATAATTTCTTTGGTGTTCAATTTCATCCAGAAAAATCTGGAGATATAGGATCTCAATTATTAAAAAATTTTTTGGAGATGTGATTTTATGATTATTCCTGCATTTGATTTAATTAACGGTAGAGCTGTGCGTTTATATCAAGGTAACTATTTAAATCAAAAAAATTATAATATAAATTTATTTAGTTGTTTAGAAGAATGTAAATTAAAAGGAATTGAAATTGTTCACTTAGTAGATTTAGATGGAGCAAAAAATAGCGAAAATCGACAAATATCATTATTTAAAAAAATACTATCTTATACTACTATGCCCGTGCAAATAGGTGGAGGAATAAGAACCGCAGAAGATATAAGTGTTCTTCTTAATTTAGGAGTAAAAAGAATAGTAATTGGATCATCTGTTATATATGATAAAAAACAAGTAAAGAAATGGTTAAAAAATTATGGTCCAGATTCAATTGTTTTAGCATTAGATATAAATGTTAATAGTAAAAATAAAAAAGAAATATATATTAATGGTTGGCAAAAAAAAACTAATTTCGTTCTTGAAGAAATTATTGAATATTTTTTACCAAGTGGATTGAAACATGTATTATGCACGGATATATCTAGAGATGGAACACTCTTAGGACCAAATTTTAATTTATATAAAGAAATTACCAGTTCCTTTAAAGATATAAGTTTTCAAGCATCTGGAGGAGTAGCAACTTTAAAAGACATTGTTTCCTTAAAAAAAACTGGGATTAAAAGTATTATTATTGGTCGTAGTTTATTAGAAAAAAAATTTACTATAGAAGAGGCTTTGAAATGTTGGCAAAGCGAATTATAGCATGTCTTGATGTTGATAACGGTGTAGTAGTAAAAGGAATTAAATTTCAAAATCACGAAATTGTAGGCGACATTTTGCCACTATCTAAACGTTATACAAAAGAGGGTATAGATGAATTAGTTTTTTATGATATAACAGCTTCAACAAAAAATAAATTAGTTGATAAAGGTTGGATAGAAGATGTTGCAAAAGTAATAAATATTCCATTTTGTGTAGCCGGGGGGATTCAAAGCGTAGAAGATGCAAAAATTATTTTATCTAGTGGTGCAGATAAAATATCAGTTAATTCATCAGCATTAATTGATCCTGATTTAATCAATAAAATTTCAGAACGTTTTGGTATACAATGTATGGTAGTTGGAATAGATTCGTGGTTTGATAAAGAAAAAAACTCTTATATGGTACAACAATATACAGGAGATATTAATAAAACTTATCAAACTTCTTGGAAGACGTCTGATTGGGTAAAAACAGTTCAAGAAAAAGGTGCTGGTGAAATTGTTCTAAATATGATGAATCGAGATGGATTGCAAGCAGGGTATGATCTTAAACATCTAAGAGAAATAAGAAAAATATGCAAAGTTCCTTTAATTGCATCAGGTGGTGCAGGAAATATAGAACATTTTTATGAGGCATTATATTACTCTAATGTAGATGGAGTATTAGCAGCATCTGTTTTCCATAAAAATATAGTAAAAGTAAAAAATTTAAAAAATTTTTTAATTGAACGAGGAATGGAGATTAGAGAATGTTAAAAAAAAATGATTTACTAAATCTTGATTGGGAAAAAACTAATGGTATGATTCCTGCAATCATACAAGATTATTATTCAAATAAAATTTTAATGCATGGATACATGAATAAAGAAGCTTTATTAAAAACTCAAAGAGACAGTTTAGTAACATTTTATTCTCGTACTAAAAAATGTTTATGGACTAAAGGAGAAACGTCAGGGAATTATTTAAAAGTCATTGAAATTAGCACGGATTGTGATCATGATTCATTGTTAGTTTCAGTTATATCTAAAGGAAAAACATGTCATTTGGGTAATACAAGTTGTTTTATTTCAAAGGAATACAATATTAATTTTTTATTTGAATTAGAAAAAATTATAGAAGATAGAAAAAATAAATCTTCAGATAATTCATATACATCTAATTTATATAATTCAGGAACAAGTCGTATAGCACAAAAAGTAGGTGAAGAAGCTGTAGAAACAATATTAGCAGCAATGAAGAAAGATTCAAATGAATTGATTAATGAATCTGCAGATCTAATTTATCATTTAATTGTATTATTACATAATAAAAATTTAAATTTGAATTTAGTTCTTAATAATTTAGAAAAAAGAAGAAAAAAAGAATTGCCAGAGTAATCTTTAGAAAATTTATTGCGTATTTTTAATAAAATAGATTTATAATCTTTTAATTTCGAAATATATTTCAATAATATAAAACATATATTTAATATATATATGATTATGCATAAAATCTCCATTTTTAAAAATTTATTATATATTTTACAAGTAAATTTTCTTTTATTTAAAAATCAAAAAACAATATAATTTTTAAAAAGTTTTGTCTGTATTTTAAATTAACAGAAATGCTTTTCTGATCTTTTTTAGAATAATTATAAATTAGAAATGTTTTTAACATCATTTATCATATAAGCGATTCGAAAAATTTTAATAATTATTAAAAGATAATTATTTAATATTTATTTTGGTATATTTTATTTGGAGAATAACATGTCAAAACAACAAATTGGAGTTGTAGGAATGGCAGTAATGGGACGCAATTTGGCGTTAAATATTGAGAGTAATAATTATAGTGTATCTATATTCAATAGAACAAATGCAATAACAGAAAAAGTTATTCATCAAAATCCGAATAAAAATATTTTTCCATACTTTTCCATTAAAGATTTTATTAATTCACTCATCAAACCTAGATGTATTTTATTGATGGTTCAATCTGGAAAAGCCACCGATGAAACTATTAAACTAATCATGCCTTATTTAGAAAAAGAAGACATCTTGATTGATGCCGGTAATACTTTTTATAAAGATTCAATTCGCAGAAGTAAAGAATTATTTAAATGTGGTATCAATTTTATTGGAATGGGAGTATCTGGAGGTGAACTAGGAGCATTACATGGTCCATCCATTATGCCGGGTGGACAAAAAAAAGCATATGAACTTGTATCCCCTATTTTGCAAAAAATATCTGCAAAATTTCAAGGTGAATCATGTGTGAGTTATATAGGTCCAAATGGTGCAGGTCATTATGTAAAAATGGTACATAATGGTATTGAATATAGTGATATGCAATTGATTTCAGAGTCATATTTTTTATTAAAATATTTATTAAATATGAGTAATGAAGAATTATCATTTACATTTTCTGAATGGAATAAAGGTGAATTAGATAGTTATTTAATTGAAATAACAAAAAACATTTTTGTTAAAAAAAATAGTGATGGTAAGTATTTAATAGATTGCATTTTAGATGTGGCAGAAGATAAAGGTACTGGTAAGTGGATTAGTCAAGATGCTTTAGAATTACGAGAACCTCTTTCATTGATTACAGAATCTGTTTTTTCACGCTATTTATCTACTCTAAAAAAACAGCGTTTAATTGCATCAAAAATATTAAAAGGACCTAACATAAAAATATTTTCGCAAGATAGAAATAGTTTTATTGAAGAAGTTAGAAGAGCCCTATATTTAGGGAAAATAATTTCTTATGCTCAAGGTTTTTCTCAATTAAAAAGCGCCTCAGAAAAATATAATTGGAATTTGAAATATGCAGAAATTGCAAAAATTTTTAGAGCTGGATGTATTATAAGAGCAAAATTTTTAGAAAAAATAACAGAAGCATATTCTAATCAAAAAAATGTAATTAATTTGTTGTTGACTCCTTACTTTTCAGGAATAGCTAACGAATATCAAAGTTCATTACGCAGAATTGTAATTTACGCAATAAAACACGGAATTTCTGTACCAACTTTTTCTGCAGCAATATCTTATTATGACAATTATAGAACATCTTATTTACCGGCTAATCTTATTCAAGCACAAAGAGACTATTTTGGTTCACATACTTATCAAAGAATAGATAAAACTGGTTATTTTCACACAAATTGGTCTCAATAAAAAACAATATGAGAATAGTTGATGTTTGTATGTAAATGTCTTCTTTCTTATATATGACTGCTATTATCTTGTGATTAACAATTAAAATAGCAGAAGATTTTAAAAATATCTCTGCTATTAGATTTTGTTTACTATTTAATATTTTTATTTATTTGATAGTATATGAAATCAATACATTTATTATATTATAGGTATAAATATGCGTTTGTGTGATAAAGATATTGAAGTGTGGTTAAAAAGAAAAGAGTTAATTATAGAACCTTATCCCGACAAGAAATTGATCAACGGTATTACTGTTGATATACATTTGAGTAATAAATTTCGTTTTTTTTATGAACATACGAGATCTTATATTAATTTAAGTAATTCTGAAATAAATCAAGAATCAGTATTGACAGAAGTCATGAGTGATGAAATAATTTTTTCTAAAGAAAAACCGTTGTTTTTACAACCTGGCGCTTTAGTATTATCTTCAACTTTTGAAAATATTAAAATTCCAAATAATTTAGTAGGTTGGTTAGATGGACGCTCTTCCTTAGCTCGTTTAGGACTGATGATTCATGCTACTGCACATCGCATTGATCCAGGTTGGAAAGGTAATATTGTTTTAGAAATGTTTAATGCAGGAAAATTAACTTTAGTATTAATTCCCAAAATAAAAATTGCAGCGCTCAGTTTTGAAGTGCTATCTCAATCAGTTTTGCGTCCTTATTATTTAAGACAAGAAGCTAAATATAAAAGTCAAAATGGGGTTGTACCTAGTCGTATTGATAGAGAATAAAAATTTTTTATAAAAGATATTATTGAAGTATTCATGTTTCGATTATTTTGTAAATTCATTTTTAATAAAATTATTTATTTAAACTAATGAATGATTTTTTTAATTAATTCTATTTTTATTCATTTTTGTATTTGAAAAATTATAATATTATGTCAAATGTCATGAGAAAAATTTTAGTCACCTGTGCTTTACCTTATGCAAATGGTTCTATTCATATTGGTCATATGTTAGAACATATTCAAGCAGATATTTGGGTTCGTTATCATAGAATGCACGGTCATGAAGTATGTTTTATTTCTGCTGATGATGCACACGGTACTGCTATTATGTTAAAATCACAAGATTTAGAAATATCTTCAAATGAATTAATTAAAAATGTAAGAAAAGAACATCAAATAGATTTTTTGAATTTTAACATCTCTCATGACAATTATTATTCAACACATAGTTTAGAAAATTTGTTTTTTTTAAGAAAAATTTTTAAAAATTTAAACGAAAAAGGTTTAATTAAAGAAAAAAAAATTTCTCAATTATATGATGATGAAAAAAAAATTTTTTTACCTGATCGATTTATAAAAGGTATTTGTCCGATTTGTAAATCAAAAGATCAATATGGAGATAATTGTGAAGTTTGTAGTGCCACTTATGAATCTATGGATTTAATTAATCCAATATCTGTTGTTTCAGGGGAAAGACCCATTTTAAAAAATACAAAACATTTATATTTTAATCTGCCTTTTTTTAGCAAAATGTTAAAGGAATGGATACACTCTGGTGTTTTAGAGAAATCAGTTATTAAAAAAACAGAAGAATGGTTTAAAGTAGGTTTAAAATCATGGTGTATTTCTCGAGATGCACCTTATTTTGGATTCAAGATTCCAGGATATCCTGATAAATATTTTTACGTTTGGCTCGATGCTCCTATTGGTTATATAAGTGCTTTTAAAAATCTTTGTTTTAAAAATAAAAAATTAAATTTTAATGAATTTTGGAGAAAAAAATCAAATTGTGAATTATATCATTTTATCGGTAAAGATATTATTTATTTTCACACTTTATTTTGGCCTGCAATATTAGAATCTATTTCATTTAGAAAACCTAATAAAATTTTTGTTCATGGTTATCTTACTATGAACGGTTTAAAATTATCAAAATCACGAGGCGCTTTAATTAAAGCTAGCGATTGGATCAAATGTTTTGATTCAGACAGTTTACGTTATTATTATGCAAGTAAGTTATCTAATAAAATTCATGATATTGAAATTAATTTAGAAGATTTTGTTCGTAAAATAAATAGCGATATTGTAAATAAATTAGTTAATTTAGCATCAAGAAATGCCAGTTTTATTAATAAATATTTTAATGGGTATTTATCCAGCACATTAAGTGATATTAAACTGTATCAATATTTTGTTAATACTAGCAGAAAAATTCAAAATTTTCTAGAAAACCGTGAATTTAGTTTTGTTATAAGAGAATCTATGAAATTATTAGATGTAGCCAATCAATATATTAATGAAAAAAAACCATGGTTAATTAAAAAAACAGAAAAAAATATTATTGAATTACAAGAAGTTTGTACAATGGGTATTAACTTATTTAGAATTGTAATGATTTTCTTAAAACCAATAATACCTGATTTAGCAATTAAAACAGAATCTTTTTTAATTTCAAAATTAACTTGGAACGGTATTAAAAAACCATTATTATCTCATCAAATCAATAAATTTACTCCATTATATCAAAGAATTGATATTAAAAAAATTTTTGAGTTAATTGATTTATGCAAATAAAAATAATTTTTAAAAATATATTTTCAATGCTATTTAAAAAATATTCTAACAAAACGGAAACGAATTATTATAATTTAATTTTAAATTATTTTGCCAAGATATCACCCAATTCTTTCTATCCTGATATTTTATATTAACAACAAATACTCCTAGAGCGCTAATAAAATAATCATTATAAAACAGAAGTGGAATTTGATTTCTAAACCAAGGAGGGATATTTTTTTCTTGCCAAATTTTTTTTATTTTTCTTTTTTTGTTTCTTCCTAAAATTAAAATTTGACCTTCGTGTTGAAAACGAATATTGATTAATTCATTCTTTTTAGGTGCAGGGAGTATAATTCCATTATTGTTTTTTATTAAATATCCTAAATTGTTAGGGAGTATTAGTTTATTATCTGTTTTATGCCAGAATAATAATGTTTCTTTAATATCAGGTTTCTTTTTTATAAAATGCAGTGATTTTTTATAACGTCTTATTTCGTGTCGATTTAAAAATATTTTAGGATTTGCATCTATTTTACTAAAAATCATTTGAACATAAATGCATTGAATATTTTTATAAGACGGAAGTTTTATTTTTTTTAATAAAATCCAATATCTAATTAATGCTATACATATTTCTTTTTTTATATTTTTAAAACTCTCAATGTTTAACGAGCCATCAAATTGTATAAAATCACTAATTTTTTCATGAAGAAAATAATTTAGTAGTATCGTTTCTTGCGCACATATCTGTGTGGTACGAAAACAATTTTTTATAAAATAAGGCCATCTTTTTTCTAATACAGGAATAATTTTATTTCGTATAAAATTGCGATCATAATCAATGTTTAAATTGCTAAAATCTTCGATCCAATTTATTTTTTTTTTATGAGCCCATAATTGCAATTCTTTTTTTGTTTTTTTTAAAAACGGACGAACTATTTTTTTATTTCTTCCAAATATAGTTTCAAAAGACATGCCGGATAGACCAGTAGGACCGCTTCCTCTTCTTAAAGATAAAATAAATGTTTCGCATTGATCATTCATATGATGACCAGTTAAAAGTATTTCATCAGAAAATAAATAACTGTATATAATATTATATCGTTTTATTCTTAGTTTTTCTTCAAGATTTTTTGTATTTTTTTCAATATTAATATCTTCTACAATTAAAGGTATGTGATTGATACTACAAATTTTTTTACAATGTTCTGCCCATTTTTTTGAAATTAAATTAAGATTATGATTAACATGAATAGCACGTATTTTAATATGGGATTGTTTTTTTATTTCTAATAATTGGTAAAGAAGTACTGTGGAGTCTAGTCCGCCGCTATAGGCTATTAAGAATGATTTGTTTGGATATTTACTAATAGTTTTTTTAATCAAATAAAAATTACCTAAAGAATATGTTTTTAATACGTTCGAGTGGACTTGAACCACCAACTTCTACCATGTCATGGTAGCGCTCTAACCAATTGAGCTACGAACGTAAATATTAAAAAATTCTTAATATTTTTATATGATTTAAATTATATATTATTTTCAATATAACATACAAATAATTTTTTTAAAATACTAGAAATTTATAGAGAAATTTTATGTTATATTGATAACATATGCAAAAATATTATTTTAAAGGCAATATTATGTTTACAGGTATCGTACATGGGATAGCTACTATTGTTTCTATAGAAAAGAAAAAAAAAAATTACAGTTATACAGTTAAAATCCCATCTATTTTTTCTAAAAATTTAAAGTTAGGTGATTCAGTATCACAGAATGGGTGTTGTTTAACTGTTAAACTAATTCATAATTCTTATATAACATGTGATGTTGTAGAAGAAACTTTAAAAAATACTAATTTAGGAATGTTAGATATCGGGGACAGTATTAATATTGAACGATCAGTAAAATACGGAGATGAAATTGGTGGTCACATAATATCTGGTCATGTTATGAATACAGCCGAGATTTCTCAGATATTAAAATCAGATGATAATTGTATTATATGGTTAAAAATGAAAAATAAATTGTTAATGAAGTATATTTTTTATAAAGGTTTTATCTGTATTGATGGAATTAGTCTTACAGTTGGAGATATTATCAAAAATGAATTTTGTGTTAATATTATACCTCATACTTTCTTATCTACTACAATAAAAAATAAAAAAAATGGCAGTTTAATGAATGTTGAAATTGATTTTTATACTCAAACTATTGTAGATACAACTGAACGTTTGATTAAGAAAAATATTCAATATGTTTTTTAGTTTTGCCTTAGTAATTTTAAAATATATCATTAACGAATAAAATAAGAAAATTACTTTATCAAATAAAAATAAAATTAACACTCCTAATGATAGGAATTATAAATGAAACATTATATTTTATTTTTTATTTCTAATATATTAATTGAAAATTTTATTTTAGTGAAATTTCTTGGTTTATGTCCTTTTTTAGGCGCTTCGAGTAAAATTGAAACAGCTTTAGGAATGAGTTATGCAACTACTTTTGTTGTGCTCATATCATCAGTTTTATTATGGTTTATTAATTTTTTTATTTTATTACCTCTTAACTTATTTTATTTAAGAGTTATAGTTTACATGTTAATTATTTCAGTAAGTGTTCAATTTTTAGAGATAGTATTACGCAATACTAGTCCTGTTTTATATCGTCTACTCGGAATTTTTCTTCCGTTAATTACAACTAATTGTTCTGTTTTAGCTATTCCATTATTTAGTTTGTATTCAAATCATACATTTTTAGAATGCATATGTTATGGTATAAGTGCATCATTAGGGTTTACTTTTGTAATGATTATTTTTTCTTGCATTCGTGAACGGATAATATTATCTGATATTCCTCTTCCGTTTCAAGGTGCTCCTATTATTTTAATCACTGTAAGTTTAATATCTATTACATTTATGGGTTTTAAGGGTTTAATAAAATTTTGATTATGCTAATAATTTTTATTTTTAGTGTTTTATCTTTTTTTTTAGGAATAATATTAAGTTTTACTGCTTATAAGTCCGAATTTAAAGAAGATCCTACTATAGAAATGATTAATAAATTATTGCCTCAAAGTCAATGTGCTCAATGTGGATATCCCGGATGTTATCCTTATGCAAAAGCAATATCAAAACATTCTGAAAAAATTGACAAGTGTATTCCTGGCGGAATAGATCTGGTATTAGAAATAGCTAGCTTATTAAGTATAGAAGCACCAAAAACAAATCTAATTAAAAATGATAAAAAACAAAGACATACTACCGTATGGATTGATGAAAAAAACTGTGTTGGATGTTCAAAATGTGCTATTTTTTGTCCAGTAGATGCAATAGTTGGTGCACCTAATTTTATACATACAGTTTTAGAGAAATTTTGTACTGGTTGTAATATTTGTTTATTACATTGTCCTACTAATTGCATTAAAATAAAAAAAGAAATCTATGAACAAAATTAATTTGATAATGATGAAGAATATTTTTAAAATTTTTTTTTCTATAAAATTTTGGAAAAATATAGTTTTTTCTACTTTTCATATAAAAAAAAATATAATTTTAAGGGTGGTATAAAATATTTATTTACAAAAAATAAATCTAATAATTTATTATTAAAATCATCGCCTCTTCCTGAAAAATTTTTTTTTCTTATAGAAAGTCATGTTTATAAAAAAAAAATACGTGTTAAGAGCAATCAAAAAGTATTGCGTGGACAACCTTTAACTTTTAGCGATAATTTTCATGTTCCTATTCATGCACCAACTTCAGGTTTAATAGAAAAAATTTATTTGGATTCAAATCCTACAGAAAAAGATATAAAAAATATCAAAATTGTAATTCGCCCCGATTATTTAGATAAATGGATTAGGTTAAAACCTATCAAAAAATACAAAAGATATACTCCTGAAAAACTCATTAAAATAATTCACCAATCGGGTATTGTTGGTCTTGGAGGAGGACAATTTCCTTCTTCAAAAAAAATATTTTTAAGTCTTAATAAAGTCCATACTTTAATTGTCAATGCCGTGGAAAGTGAACCCTATATAACGTCAGATAATTGTTTAATAGAAAATCATCTAGATGAAGTAATTATAGGATGCAAGATTATTTGTTGGATCACTAAAATAAAAACAGTTTTTATTGCAGTTCAAGAAGATAGTATTAGATCAATTTCAAAAATTCATAGTTTAATTAAAAATGAATCATGTTTTAAAATATGTATTGTTAAAAATAAATATCCTGGAGGCAGTAGTAAAGTACTTATTAAATCTTTAACGGGGAAAGAAATACCTTATAAAAAGCATTCTATAGATATAGGATATCTTATTTTTAATATTGCTACAATATTTTCTATAAAAAGAGCGATTATTAACGGAGAACCATTAACAGAACGCATTATAACTTTTTTAGGTAGCCAGAATTATTTATCTGGTAATTTTTGGGTCAGAATTGGAACTCCAATAAAACATTTTTTAATTAATAAAAAATTAAACAAAGATTCTATTGAGTCTATATTTTTAGGAGGTCCCTTTATGGGAGAAAAGATTAACAATATAAATTTTTCTATATCAAAAAAAATAAATTGTATTTCAATTGACCTCAAAAAAGAAAAATATAAAAATATTATCGAAGGTGCTTGTATTCGATGTAGTTATTGTTCGAATGTATGTCCTGTAAATTTACTTCCTCAACAACTTTATTGGTATAGTAAAAAAAAAGATCATAAAAAATCAAAAAAATATCATATTTTAGATTGTATTGAATGTAAAGCATGTGAAAAAGTATGTCCTAGTTATATTCCTTTAGTAAAATATTTTAAAAAAGAGAAAATTATTTTAAAAAATATTGAGTTGGATGATTTTCGTAAAAAAATGTCATTGAGCCGATTTAAAAAAAGAAAAAAACGATTATTAGAAGAAAAATTAATGATTAATATGAATAACAAAAATTGTGCTTTAATGCAAAAAAATATACGAAAAAAAACAGTTCAAGATGCAATAGAACGCATGCGGTCTAAAAAATAAATTTTCATATAAATATGTTTTATACACATACATAATTTAAGAAAAAAAATGAACTTTCCTCGTATATATAATGTTTATAGTGCTAGAAAAATAATGTTTTTAGTTGTTATAGCTTGTATTCCAGGTATTTTTGCTAAATATTACTTTTTTGGCAGCAGTGCTGTAGTGCAAATTTTATTTTCGATATTAGTTGCTTTATTGTTGGAAATTATTATTTTAAAGATCCGTTGTAAAAAAATTAAAATTCATTTACAGGATAATTCCTCAGTTTTAACTTCGATTTTATTTGGAGTTAGTATTCCTTCTTTACTTCCCTGGTGGATAATAATTATTGGTTTATTTTTTTCTATTGTTATTGCTAAACATTTATATGGTGGACTTGGTCAAAATATATTTAATCCAGCTATGGTTGGATATGCGGTATTATTAATATCTTTCCCGATTTATATGAATAATTGGCCCGAAAGAGATTTTTCTGTTTCTTTTTTTAATGATCTTAAACAATCTACATCTATTATTTTTTCAAATGGTGTAAATAGTATAAATAAAAGTGATTTAAAGATTATTCCTGATGCTTTTACAGAAGCTACTCCTTTGAATGATTTTAAGATTAAATCTCATTTAAAAAATAATTTTTTATCCGGAGAAAAAGGATTAAAAAATAAAAAAATTTTTATTCGAAATAGTTGGAAATATATAAATATAAGCTTTTTTTTAGGTGGTGTTTTTTTATTATTTACACGAATTATTTGTTGGCGAATTCCAGTAAGTTTTTTATGTTCTTTAGGAATATTATCAATTATAACTTATTTTTTTTCAAACGAATTATTCATGTCTCCACTAGTCCATTTTTTTTCCGGTGGTACTATGATATGCGCTTTTTTTATAGCTACAGATCCAGTAACTACTTCTTGTACTAATATAGGTAAAATATTTTTTGGTATAATTATTGGTGTTTTAGTGTGGATCATTAGAAATTATAGCGACTATCCTGATGCAATTGCTTTTTCTATTTTGTTTGCAAATATGACTGTGCCGTTGATAGATCATTATACAAAAACTTCTGGATATGGTCACAGTAATATATGAGAAAATTAAAAAAAATATTCAGAGATGCTTTTTTAATGAGTTTTTTTTCAGTTATTTGTATAACAGGAATAGTTTTAATAAATAAAATTACAAATAATAAAATTATTGAGCAACAAGAAAAAGAAAAAATAAAATTATTAGAGGAAGTTTTTCCTGCTCATATATATCGCACATTAAAAAAAAGAACGTATAAAATTCAAAATAAATTTTTAGGTGATCATAAAACTCATAATTTATGGTTGTTTTTTAAAAATGAAAAACCTGAGGCAGCAATTGTTGAAACTACAGCACCTGATGGATATTCTGGTTCTATTTATATGTTAGTAGCAGCGTATTTTAATGGAAAAATTATCGGCGTAAGGGTTTTATCCCACAGGGAGACGCCGGGTATCGGAGACAAAATTGAATTATCTGTTTCTAACTGGATCAAGGAATTCACTGGTATGCATGTATCTTCTATAGAAGATAATGATTTTAAATTAAAGAAATATGGAGGTAAAATTGAACAATTCACAGGTGCCACGATAACGCCACAATCTGTGACAAATGCTGTAAAAAGAACAGTTATTTTTATCAAAAACATACCTTTAACATTTGATTTTTCAAATAAGGGTCTTCATGAATATTAAATATTTTTTATATGATAGATTATGGAATAGAAATTCCTCTTTAGTACAATTATTGGGATTATGTCCAGTTTTAGCAATGACAACAAACTCTATTAATTCTATAGGATTAGGAATAACAACTACTGTAGTATTAACTTTTACAAATACTGTAATCGCTATTTTTAAAAACATCATACCCAAAGATTTAAGAATTCCGATTTATATGATGATTATTTCTTCGATCGTTACATCTATAGAGATGTTGATTCATGCTTACGAATTTAATTTATATCAATCTTTAGGTATTTTTATACCATTAATAGTTACAAATTGTATTATAGTAGGGCGTGCAGATCTTATTGCTTATAAAAGTTCTGTAATAGAATCTTTTTTTGACGGTATTTTAATAGGTTTAGGTTCAACTTTAGCTATGTTTATAGTAGGTTCTATACGTGAAATATTAGGGAATGGAACCTTATTTTTCGGGGCTAATAAAATTATATCTAGTATAGATCATTCGTTTTGTATTACTCTACTTAATAAGCAATTTACTATTATTTTAGCTGTTTTTCCACCTGGTGGTTTTTTTATATTGGGTTTTTTAATTGCGGTTAAAAATTTAATAGATTCATTTTATAAAAAAAACAAAGTTAAAAAAACTTTAACATGTTTGTGTACTAACAAGATTAAAAAATAAGATTATAATGAATAAAGAAAAACGTTATAAAATTTTATCACTATTTTATAGAAATTACCCTAAACCTAAGATAGAATTAGTTTTTTCTTCTGATTTTGAGTTATTATTATCTGTAATTCTTTCAGCTCAATCTACTGATTTTATTGTAAATAAAACTACTAAAATATTATTTAAAGAAGCAAATACACCTGAAAGAATTTTATCATTAGGATTAGAACGTCTTAAAAATTATATTAAAGATATTGGTTTATATAATACTAAAGCATTAAATATTATTCGTACTTCTTTTTTAATATTAACTAGATATAGTGGAATTGTTCCAAATAATCGTATTGAATTAGAGTCTTTGCCCGGTGTAGGAAGAAAAACATCTAATATTATTTTAAATGTATTGTTTAAAAAGAAAACTATTGCTGTAGATAGACATGTTTTTAGAGTATCAAATCGCACTAATTTTGCTAAAGGAAAAAATGTAGAAGAAGTTGAAAAAAAATTGATTAAAGTAGTGCCAAATATTTTTAAATTAAATTTCCATTCTTGGTTTGTTTCACACGGCCGATATGTTTGTACTGCAAGGAAAATTAGATGTAATATATGTTTAATATTTAAATTGTGTGAATTTAATAAAAAAAAAATTTAATATATTTTATGGATATACAAGTGATTATTGTAAAAGTTGTTTTGCCTATTCCAATTAGACAATATTTTAAGTATTTTATACCCGATTTTATGTATCCTATTATTGGGGGGCGAATTTTAGTTCCTTTTAATTCTAAATATATAATAGGTATCGTAGTTTCTGTTTATAAACAAGATGATATAAATCGATTAAATCTGAAATATGTTAAATTATTGATTGATAACAAATCACTCTATACAGGTATAATGTTAAACATCATAAAGTGGATAAGCAAAATTTATCATTGTCCTATTGGAAGTTTATTTTTTTCTATTTTACCAAAGATTTTACATTCTAATTATGTGATAAAAGATAAATATATTTATGAGTGGAGTATAACAAAAAAAGGTCAAGAATTAGAATTAAAATATTTTAAAAAAAGAAACAGACAATTATATGCTTTGCTTTGTTTAAAGAAAAATAACATTTTAAGCACGGAATTAAAAAAATATAATTTATCTCAAATTATTTTAAAAAAATTAGAAGTTCAAGAATTATGTAAAAAAAATGTTTATCATAAATTTTTTTCTGAAAAAAAAATATTAAAATTTAAAAAAAAATTTTTTTTAAACAAAAAAACGTTAATGGTTTTAAATGATATTCTAATAAAGAAACATTTTTCATCTTGGTTATTAACCCAGATTAATTTATATTCCAGAGTCAAGTTTTATTTAGGTTTAATTCGTTCAGTCTTATACAAAGATATGCAAATTTTAATTTTAGTTCCTTACATTAAAAACATAAATATAATTTTATTTTTTTTAAAAAAATATTTTGACGTATCTATTGATATAATACATTCAAAATTAACCGGTACTAAATACTTAAAAAATTGGATTAGAACAAAAAACGGTGAAAATTCTATTGTTATTGGAACAGGAAAAAGTATTTTTTTACCTTTTTTAAAATTAGGTGTTATTATTTTCCTTCAAGAACATAATATAAAATATAAAAATACTGATCAATGTAGATACAATATTAGAGATTTAAGTGTATTAAGAGCATATAAAGAAAACATACCTATCATTTTAGATTCAGAAACTCCTTCATTAAAAACTTTATATAATATTTTACATAAAAAATGTTTTTATATAAAATTGTATAAATATATTCATTTGAATAAATTCAATAATAGCATTATCGATTTGAAAAAAGAAAAAATAAAATTTGGTTTGACATTGACTCTTATCAATGAAATTTATAAAAATTTTCAAACAAAACAAATTTTATTAATTTTTAATAAATTTAGTTTGTTTTTTTTTATATTACAATGTACTAAATGTAATTGGATATTTGAATGTAAAAGCTGTAATAATTATTTAGAAATTAATAAATATCGCAATATTTTATTTTGTAAATTTTGTTTAATTAAAATTAAAAAACCAATTTTTTGTTACAATTGTGGATATTTCTCTTTAGTTATAATCAAAACAGATATAGAAGGAATTAAAAATAAAATCCAAGATATTTTTCCAGAGAGAACTTTATTATTTTTATTAAATAAAAAAAAAATAAATAAAAATACATTAAACATAAAGATTTTTGAATTTTCTATTTCTAGTCCTTCTATTATTATTACAACAGAAGAAATTTCTCAAAACTACTATTTCCCTCATACAAAATTAATTGTTTTAATTTGTATTGATCATTATTTTCTGTCGTTTGATTTTCGTTCTATGGAATACTTTGCTCAATTTTATATTAATTTAAGTCAGTTAACTAAGAGTATAAAAAAATCATTTAAAATATTGATACAAACATCATTTTCTAATGATTTAAATTTAAAAGAAATATCTAATAATGGGTATTTTTTTTTCTCAAGAAAAATGTTATCTTTTAGAAAAAGTTTTTCATTGCCTCCTTGGAGTTTTCATAGTATTGTTTATTCGGAAAGTTTATGCGCGGAAAATAATATATTTTTTTTAAATTTAATGCGTAAAATTTTACAAAAAAAGTCCCTTAAATATAATTGTTTTTTATATTTTATAGGTCCTTGCTACATTTCTTTATTAAAAAATAAAAAAAAATATTTTCATAAATTGTTAATTGAATGTTCTTCACGTTTTCTGCTTAATAAAATGTTAAATGAATGTATTGATTTAATTAGTATTTTTACTATTTCCCAACGAGTCAAATGGTTTATAGATGTTGAATCTATTTAAAATTAGATAAAAAATACATTATTAATAAATAATTATTAATTTTATTTTTACTCATTGAAGTTCTAATAAAATTAGAATAAAATATTTTAATATAAAATATGTAATTCAAATCAATTTAAAAATATTTTTTATTTACATTTAAAAAGAGGCTTTAATGAGTGAATTGAATTTAATTGAAAGATTACGGGATAGAGGTTTAATATCTCATATCACAAATGAAGATAATTTAATCAAGCTCATTGAAAAAAATTCCATTTCTCTTTATTGTGGCTTTGATCCCACAGATGAAAGTCTTCATATAGGTCACCTTTTGCCTTTAATTACTTTAAAAAGATTCCAAATGGCAGGTCATAGACCTATAATATTAATAGGCGGAGCTACAAGTTTAATTGGAGATCCTAGTTTTAAAGAAAAAGAACGTGTTTTTAATTCTAATAACAATATCAATGTATGGACAGAAAAAATTAGCAAGCAAATTTCTTTTTTTTTAGATTTTAATTGTGGGGGAAATAGTGCTTTATTACTGAATAATAATATGTGGTTTAATAAGATGAATATCTTATCATTTCTGAGGAATATTGGAAAATATTTTTCAATTAATACTATGATTAATCGAGCGGCAGTTAAAAAACGCATCACAAGACCAGATCAAGGTATTTCATTTACAGAATTTTCTTATAATTTATTACAGGCATATGATTTTTTTATATTAAACAAAACATATGAGGTGGATCTTCAAATCGGAGGAGCAGATCAATGGGGAAATATTTCTTCAGGAATGCATTTAATAAATCGAAAATCTAAAAAAGAAGCATATGGTTTAACAGTGCCTCTGCTTATTCAGTCTAATGGTGTTAAATTTGGAAAAACAGAATCAGGGACTATATGGTTAGACTCAAACAAAACTAGTCCTTATAAATTTTATCAGTTTTGGATGAATATAGAAGATTCTAATGTTTATTACTTTTTAAAAATCTTCACTTTTGTAAAAATGTCAGAAATTAATAAAAGAGAACAAAAAAAACATCTCCAAAATCAAATTATTCAAGACAAATCTTTTCTTGCAAAGAAGATTACTCAGTTAGTTCATGGAAAAGAACAATTACTAGCGGCCGAAAGGATTACAGAATTTTTGTTTTTAAAAAATATCACTAGTATTAAAGAGTCTGACTTTGAACAATTGCAACAAGATGGCATTCCATTCATTAAAGTTAATAATATAAAAGATTTGCAAGCAGCACTAGTTTTGACTTCATTAGCACAATCTCGCACTCAAGCTAAAAATATGATAATTTCAAATTCAATATCTATTAATACTAAAAAAATCAGAAAAAATCATATTTTTAATAAAGAAGATAAATTATTTGGAAAGTTTACTTTATTATCTAGAGGTAAAAAAAATCATTTTTTATTATGTTGGTAATTTTTTAATTAATTGAAAAACTTTCGCCACAACCGCAAAAGTTTTCTAATTTAGCATTGTAAAATTTAAATGTTTTATTGATTTCATTTTTTTCAAAATCTATTTCAATTCCTTCTAGAAACGGTATATCTTTAGAATATATATATATAGGAATACCTTCATAAGTAAAACTAATTTCTTTTTTGTGTTTTTCTTTTTTAAAATCTGAATATTTTATTAATTTCATGATATAGCGAAATCCTGCACATCCTGATTTTTTTATGCTTATTCTTATTCCTATATTATCAGAACTTAAATTAATCAGAAATAAAATTTGTTTTATAGCATTTTTAGTTATTGAAATTTTTTTCCATGTATTTTCATTTTGTAAATTAATTCTAAATTTTTTATTCATAATTGTCTCTTTTATTAAAAATATATTTGTAGAAATAGAAAAATAATTTTGTTCAAAATTAACTTCTATTATAAATAAGTATTTGTATTTTAAACAATATTCTTTTTATTAATTATTTTATAAATTTTAATGCTATAATTGTTTTCTATTTCTATTCAGAAATATAAAATTTTTTTATTAAATTACATTAATTTTAAAAAAAATTATTTATAATATAAAAATATTGAGGTACAACAATTATATGCAAAATCCAAAAGAGAAAATGGATTTATCGCAGTCTATTTTATCACTGATATTTATTATTTCTATGGGTGTGATAAGTTTTTTAGTAATTCATCCATTTATATTAGGATTTTCTTGGGCTAGTATGATTGTAATCGCCACTTGGCCTCTTATGTTAAAAATACAAAAATTTTCAGGTGGAAAACGTTCAATTGCTGTATTAATTATGATTGTAATTTTACTTCTTTTATTTATTATGCCAGTGTTTTTTTTGGTAAATAGCTTGATTGCAACAAGTATACCTATTATTCATTGGTTCCGTTCAAATGCTCTAGAATTTCCAGAATTAGTATGGTTGCAAGATATTCCTATCATTGGTAAAAAAATATTTATCAGTTATCAGGAATTATTAGATAGTGATGGAGGCAAATTAATTCGAGAAGTAAGACCTTATATGGGACGTACAACTGAATTTTTTATAATTCAAGCTAAAAATTGCGGATTATTTTTTGTACATTTAACACTTATGTTATTTTTTAGTGCTTTATTATATTGGAATGGCGAAAAAATTGGTAATGCTATTCGTCATTTTGCATTTCGACTTAGTGAAAAAAATGGTGAAGCTATTATTTTATTGGCTACTCAAGCGGTTAGAGCTGTAGCATTAGGTGTTGCGGTAACAGCTTTAATTCAAGCTATACTATCCGGAATAGGATTGTTGATTTCTGGTGTTCCTTATTGGGCTTTTTTAATGATAATAATTTTTTTTTCTTGTTTAATACAATTAGGACCCTTGCCTATCTTAATACCTTCAATTACATGGCTTTATTGGAATAATCATACTAATTGGGGTACAATATTATTAATTTGGAGTTGTCTTGTATTTATACTTGATCACGTACTTCGACCATTTTTTATACGTATAGGGGCTGATTTACCAATTTTACTAATTTTATCTGGAGTCATTGGTGGATTGTTAACTTTTGGGATGATTGGCTTGTTTGTTGGTCCAGTGGTATTGGTAATATTTTATCGGTTAATAATATCATGGATGTATGGAATTTCAATTGCATCTTTCTTAGAAAATACATCGTTAAAATAAAATTTTAATTAATATTAATGTTAAGATGATAGATAAAATAAACACTTTTAATTAAATATATTCTAAATTATGATAATATACTAAATGTAATCTATTTATATCTAGCAATCACTAAACAGAAAACTGATCATATTGTATAACTATAATTTCTTTAAGATTTGATCTTCATTTTTTCCTGTTTGAAACTTCTGTTATATTATTTAAAGTATACTATTAAAAATTCTTCTCCCTAATATTATAAAATTTTTTCTATGAAGTATTTTAAAAAAACTATTAGAAATGAGATTATGACTGGTTAGTTTTTTTGATTGTTATGAAATCTTCATATTCTTTCCAGAATAAAAATTCATTTAGAGAACAAAATGAAAAAAACAGATGAACTACGTACAATACGGATTGATCCATTAATAACCCCGGCTGAATTAGCAAAGAAATATGCGATTACTTCAGATATTATGGATACTGTTATTGCTACAAGACAAAATATTGCTCGTATTATGACTGGACAAGATTTACGATTACTTGTTGTGATAGGTCCATGTTCAGTTCATGATCCTATCGCTGCAGTAGAATATGCACATCGATTATATGAATTAAGAGTAAAATATAAAGAACGTCTTGAAATTATAATGCGTACATATTTTGAAAAGCCAAGAACAGTTGTTGGATGGAAAGGTCTGATTTCAGATCCAGATTTAAATGGAACTTTTCGAGTTAATCATGGATTATCTGTAGCTCGTAAATTATTATTAGATATTAATGCATTAGGAATGCCAGCAGCAACAGAATTTCTCGATATGGTCATAGGTCAATTTATCGCAGATTTAATTAGTTGGGGTGCTATTGGAGCAAGAACAACTGAAAGTCAAATTCATAGAGAAATGGCTTCAGCTCTTTCTTGTCCAGTAGGTTTTAAAAATGGTACTGATGGCAATATACGTATTGCAATTGACGCGATTCGTGCAGCAAAAGTTCGGCATTTATTTTTAGCGCCTAATAAAGATGGACAAATGACAATTAATCATACTAGCGGAAATCCATATGGTCATATAATTATGCGAGGTGGTCGTTCTCCTAATTATCACTCTGATGATATTAATTCAGCAATAAAACATTTGCGTGAGTTTAATTTAACAGAACATTTAATGATTGATTTTAGTCATGGTAATTGTTTAAAAGAACACCTCCGTCAAAAAAATGTTTCTAATTCTGTATCGAATCAAATTTATCATGGTTCTAAAGCTATATTTGGTGTTATGATTGAAAGCTTTTTAGAAGAAGGATTTCAAAAAGTAACCAATAATCAACCATTAATATATGGTAAATCAATTACTGACGCTTGTTTAAATTGGAAAGATAGCACTTTAATTATTAAACAATTAGCAGATGCTGTAGATGCTCGTTTTTAATTTATATGCTAGTCAAAAATTTGACTAGCATCGTTTTATCAATTGTAAACTTTTTATAAAAAGATGTCTTTATATTCTTCTATTGATAAAATTATTTTTTATACAAGAACCTATAGCAAGTAAACATTTGATGAATAATTAATTTCATCACGGATAATAAACAATTAATATTTTTAATTATAAGGATTTAAGAATGCCTGTAATAAGATTTTGTGATGGAAGTCAGCAGGTGTACGAGCATTCTGTTTCATTAATAGACATTATTAAAAACAAAGAACCTAATATTATTAAATCTCTTGTTGCGATTTCTATTAACAGTCATTTTTCAAATTTAAATAATTTGATAGAAGAAGATTCTTTTATAGAATTTATTGATAAAAAGAATCATAAAGCATTAAATATTATTCGGTATTCTTGTACTCAACTTCTAAGTTATGCTATAAAAAATATATGGCCTTTATCACAGATCGCTACAAGTAATATTACAGAAAATGGTTTTTATTGCGATGTAGATTTTGAAAGTACAATTTCCGAACAAGATCTTGTTTTATTGGAAAATAATATGAAGAATCTAATAAAAAAAGAATATGATATTTTTAATAAATTAGTTTCTTATTCCAAAGCGAAAAAATTGTTTCAAAAACGTTTTGAAGGATATAAAGTTTCTTTAATAAATAAAAAAAATAGTTGTAAAAATAAAGTGTCTTTGTATTTTCATGAAGATTTTGCAGATATTGATATGGGAATACAAGTTTTTAATATAAAATTTTGTAAATATTTTAAATTACAGAAAATTGGAGGTGTTTATTGGAAAGGCGATAGAAAAAATAAAATGTTACAGCGTATTTATGGTACTGCATGGTCTAATAAGAACGAACTAGATAAACATCTTAACTATTTAAATGAAATAGACAAAAGAGATCATAGAAGGATTGGAAAGTTTCTTCAATTATATCATACACAAGAAGAATCTCCAGGCATGATTTTCTGGCATAATAAAGGTTGGATTATTTTTAACGAATTACAAAACTTTGTTCGATTAAAATTAAAAGAGTATAAATATAAAGAAGTTAAGACACCATTATTAATAGATAAGTTAATATGGAAAAAAAGTGGACATTGGGATAATTATAAAAATGCTATTTTTACTACATCATCGGAGCATCGAGAATATTGTATTAAACCAATGAATTGTCCTGGACATGTACAAATTTTTAATAATGGATTAAAATCTTATCGAGATCTGCCTATCCGAATGGCAGAATTTGGAAGTTGTCATCGTAATGAACCTTCAGGTTCTTTACATGGTTTGATGCGAGTGCGTAACTTCACTCAAGATGATGCTCATATATTTTGCACCAGAGAACAAGTACGTGCTGAAATTAACGATTGTATTAAAATGATATATGATTTGTATAGTTTTTTTAATTTTAAAAAAATATTAGTTAAATTATCTACTCGTCCAGAAAAACGTATTGGAACTGATTCTTTATGGAATGAGTCAGAAAAAGATTTATCTGATATGTTGCTAGAAAATCATTTATCATTTGAATATCAATTAGGAGAAGGTGCTTTCTATGGGCCTAAAATTGAATTTATTTTACAAGATTCTTTAGATCGCAATTGGCAATGCGGCACAATTCAACTTGATTTTTATTTGCCATTACGTTTAAATTCATTCTATATTGATGAAAAAAATAAACGTAAAGTTCCCGTAATCATTCATAGAGCTATATTAGGTTCAATAGAACGATTTATTGGTATATTGATTGAAGAGTGTTCAGGTAATTTGCCAACATGGTTATCTCCAATACAAGTGGTAATAATTAGTATTACTGATGTTAGTATAGATTATGTTCAAAAATTACTTGAAAAATTCTTAAATATGAATATTCGTATAGAATCTGATTTGAGAAATGAAAAAATAGGTTTTAAAATTCGAGAGCATACGTTACGTCGCATTCCATATATATTAATTTGCGGTGAAAAAGAAGTTAATTCTAAAAAAATATCTGTTCGGAATCGAAATGGTCATAATTTCGGAATGATTGATATTGACGTTTTTATTACAAAGTTACAAAAAGAAATTATTACTCGTAACTTTTATCAAATGGAGGAATAAAGTATTAAAGGTGGAAAAAGAATTCAATTAACACGCCCTAATCGAATCAATAGTGAAATACGTGCTATTAGAGTTCGTCTTACGGGCGTTGAAGGTGATCAAATGGGCATAGTAAATTTACGCGAAGCTTTAGAAAAATCTGAAGAATTAGGATTAGATTTAGTTGAAATTAGCCCAAATGCTGAACCTCCTGTTTGTCGTATTATGGATTATGGAAAATTTCTATATGAAAAAAGTAAATCTTCTAAGGAACAGAAAAAAAAACAAAAAGTGATTCAAATAAAAGAAATAAAATTTCGACCAGGAACTGATGAAAGTGATTATCAAGTGAAATTACGTAATTTGATACGTTTTTTAGAAGATGGAGATAAAGCAAAAATTACTTTGCGATTCAGGGGGCGCGAAATGGCACATCAAAAAATTGGTGTTGATATGCTAAATAGAGTTAAAAATGATTTAGTTGAATTAGCAATTGTAGAATCTTTTCCATCTAAAATTGAAGGTCGACAAATGATAATGATTTTAGCTCCTAAAAAGAAATAATAGTTATTAATTAGATTCTTTAGAATTAATAAATAAATTGTTTAAAACGATTTTTTATATTTTTATAATTAAAATGAAATAGTTTATGCCAAAAATTAAAACTTTAAAAAGCGCAGCTAAACGTTTTAAAAAAACTGCGTCCGGTAAATTTAAACGTAAACAAGCGAATTTACGTCATATTTTAACAAAAAAAACAACATCAAAAAAACGTCATCTTCGTCCTAAGATTTTAGTGTCTACAGGAGATATAGATCGAGTTAAATCTTTTTTACCATATGCGTAAATCAACTTATTTTATTAAGATTTTACGAATAGGAGAGCATAAATGGCTCGTGTGAAACGTGGGGTAATTGCCCACGCTCGTCATAAAAAAATATTAAAACAAGCAAAAGGCTACTATGGAGCTCGCTCACGTATTTATAGAGTTGCTTGTCAAGCAGTAATTAAAGCTGGTCAATATGCTTATCGTGATAGACGACAACGCAAACGACAATTCCGTCAATTATGGATTTCACGTATTAACGCTGCTGTTCGTCAAAGCAAAATGTCTTATAGTAATTTTATTTTCGGATTAAAAAAATCTTCAATTAATATTGATCGAAAAATATTGGCTGATCTTGCTGTATTTGATATTTTTTCATTTAATGCATTAGTAAAAAAATCAAAAGAAGCTTTATTGTAAATATCAAATTTGATATAAGAGGGGAAATCACTCTCCCCTCCACTTCAAATAATTGATAATATATAATGAAATTTTTTTATATATTTAAAATTTAAAATTATTAGTCTAAACTTATTAGCCTAAGTAAAATAAGCTTCCTTTATGGGAGCTTTTTAGTATCTTAAATATAAATTCAAAATTAATAAAATAAAAAGTCCATAAAATGTTAAATTTAAACCAATTTTTTGAAATTATTCAAATGAATATAAAAAATTCAAAAACAATAGAAGAAATAGATGAAATTCGTGTTAAATGTTTAGGTAAAAAAGGCACATTGACTTCTTATATGAAAAAATTAAAAAATTTTTCTCTTGAAGAAAAAAAGAAATACAGTATTATCATAAATAAAAAAAAACAAGAAATCATCAGTAAAATTAATCAAAAAAAACAAAAATTAACCGAGTCTATTTTAGAAAAACGTATTAAATCAGAAAAAATTGATGTGTCCTTACCTGGACGTCGTATTGAAAATGGTTATTTACATCCTATAACAAATGCTATTAATTATATAAAAAATTTTTTTTTAAAATTAGGTTTTCAATCCATAAATAGTCCTGAAATAGAAGATGAATATCATAATTTTGATGCTTTAAATATTTCTAAAAATCATCCGGCTCGAGACAATCACGATACTTTCTGGTTTGATAATGTTCGATTGTTAAGAACTCAAACTTCAAGCATGCAAATACGTATTATGAAAAAAGAAAAACCTCCAATTCGATTTATTTTTCCTGGAAAAGTGTACCGTAATGATTATGATATTACACACACACCTATGTTTCATCAGATTGAAGGTTTAATAGTTGATAAAAATATTAATTTTTCTAATTTAAAATGGATCATATACGAATTTTTATATGATTTTTTTGGAAAAGATGTTTGTATTAAATTTCGTCCATCTTATTTTCCTTTCACTGTGCCTTCTGCAGAAGTGGATATTATTGATCATCATGGAAAACCTTTAGAAATATTAGGATGTGGAATGGTGCATCCTAATGTTTTAAAAAATGTTGATGTTGATTCAAGCATATATTCTGCTTGCGCTTTTGGTATAGGTATTGAAAGAATGATAATGTTACGCTATGGAATATCCGATATCCGATCTTTTTTTGAAAACGATATAAGATTTTTAAATCAATTTAAATATAATTAGTGAGATAAAATGAAATTTAGTGAAAACTGGTTACGTGAATGGATAGATCCTAATGTTGATAGCAAAATTTTACATGAGCAAATTTCTAGTGCGGGTATTGAAGTGGAATGTATTCAGCGTTTTGAGTCTGAATTTCAAGGTGTTGTAGTTGGAAAAATTATTCAGTGTGTTTTTCATGCGGAGTTTAATAATTTAAAAATTTTAAAAGTAGATATAGGTAAAAAAAAATTATTAAACATTGTATGTAGAGCACCTAATTGTTTTAGCGGTATAAAAGTAGCAGTTGCTACTATTGGTTCTACGTTACCTAAAAACATTGTAATTAGTAAAAGATTTATAAAAGGAGAGTTATCTGAGGGAATGCTATGTTCTTTTTTTGAATTAGGTATTTTTTTGAACGATAACAAAATTATTCAGTTTCCTGAAACAGTACCTATAGGAATAAATGTCAATGATTATTTTTTATTAAATGATAATATCATCAAAGTTTCCGTTACCTCAAATCGTCCAGATGGTTTAAGTATTTTAGGTTTATCACGTAATATAGCAGCTATAAATAATTTAAAAATATCTCCTTTAATATATAAATCAGTTCCTGTAATTATTGATCAAAAAATTGACGTTGATATTCAATCGAAAAAAAAATGCATGAATTTTCTTGGAAGAGTTATTAAAAATATTGATATAAATGTTGATACACCTTTTTGGATGAAGAAAAAATTGTTTTTTTCTAATTTTTTATCAGAAAATGTTATCATCAATATTATTAACTACGTACTAATTGAACTTGGACAACCATTAAACGTATTTAATTTAGATCATATAGAAGGTTCTATTATAGTTCGCATGGCAAAAGATAAAGAAAATATATTTTTAAAAAATAATATTACAATAAGTTTAAATAAAAATATATTGGTTTTTTCTGATAGAAATAAAATATTGTCTCTTCCTGGAAATATTAACGCTAATATTATTGATATGAATGAAAATACTAAA
The DNA here is from genome assembly GCF_056343165.1 of Buchnera sp. (in: enterobacteria). Taxonomy (NCBI): domain Bacteria; kingdom Pseudomonadati; phylum Pseudomonadota; class Gammaproteobacteria; order Enterobacterales; family Erwiniaceae; genus Buchnera; species Buchnera sp. (in: enterobacteria). The sequence goes on from NZ_JBWHTS010000001.1 coordinate 235,591, forward strand.
AATATATTTTTAAGTTCATCTTTGATTAATCAAACATCTATTCCTTATATTATAAAAAAATTTAATTCTAATAAAACGCTAGAATATTACAATTATGGTGTTGATTCATTGCTGCAAAATTATGCTATCGAATATGCTACTGATTTAATTATAAAAATATGTGGCGGTATTTCTGGACCTATTAGTGGAAAAAAAATAAATTTAGTTACATGCGATAATACAATAAGATTAAATCATAAAAAATTAAATAAAATAGCAGGATTTTTAATTGATCCAACTATTATTTCAAATATTTTATGCAATCTTGGTTATAATTTAAAATTTCAAGAAAAATTTTGGGATGTTATCCCTCCTAGTTGGCGATTTGATATACTCATTGAAGAAGATGTAATTAGTGATATACTTCGAATATATGGATATAATAATATTTTTTCAATTCCATTAAAAGAATGTGTGAATTATGTTAAAAAAAGTGAATTAACAGATTCTTTATTAGATAAATCTGCTATTATATTGACTCATAAAGGTTATTATGAAGTTATAAATTATGGTTTTATTGATCCTAAAATACAAAATTTAATTTTCTCAAATAAAAAAAATTTGTTATTATCTAATCCTATTTCTCAAGATATGTCATGTATGCGGATCTCCTTATGGCCTGGTTTACTTAAAAATATTTCTTATAATAAAAATCGTCAGCAACGAAGTATTCGTATTTTTGAAAGTGGACTCTGTTTTGCAATAGATAAAACAGAAAATCTTGGTGTTAAACAAGAAGTTTTTTTGGCAGGAGCTATAAGTGGTAATTATATTGAAGAAAATTGGTTTTATAAAATAAGAAAAATGGATTTTTATGATTTAAAAGGTGACTTAGAATCTGTATTAGAATCATTATGCAAATTAAACGATATAGAATTCCGATGTGAAACGATATCTGGATTACATCCAAAACAAAGTGCATCTATATATTTTAAAAATTTTTTAATTGGCAGTATTGGCGCTATTCATCCAAGGTTAGAAACCGAATTAAATATAAATAGTCCTACTTTTTTATTTGAAATATCACTAAGTAATTTTTCAGATTTAAAGCCATTAAAAATCCGCGAGATTTCAAAATTTCCTACTATTCGACGTGATATTGCAATATTAATATCAGAAGATATTGCCGTCTATACTGTTATTGAAAAATGTAAAAAGTTTTTTATTAATCAAAAAGTAGAAATTAATGTATTTGACGTATACTCTTGCAAAGAATTTAATAATAATAAAAAAAGTTTAGGAATTAGTTTTATTTTTCAAAGTCAAACAAGAACTTTACAAGATAATGAGATTAATTTAATGATGAACGATTGTATAGGAGTATTGAAGAGAAAATTTCAAGCCATCTTGAGGAAATAAAATTATGGTACTTACAAAATCTGAAATTTCGGAAAATTTATTTGAAAAATTACAATTAACTAAAAAAGAATCAAAAAAATTCGTAGAATTTTTTTTTGAAGAAGTTAGAAAATCCTTAGAAAAAGGAGAAGACGTCAAATTATCTGGATTTGGCAATTTTCAAGTTAAGAATAAAAAATCTCGTCCAGGTAGAAATCCCAGAACAGGAGAAGTTTTTCTTATAACAGCTAGACGAGTGGTTACATTTAAAGCCGGTCAAAAGCTAAAAAGTAAAATTGATAATCATCTAATCAAAAATAATGATTGCTTAAATCATTAAAACATTTTTTAAAAAAGAAGCACAGCATGCAACTTTCTGATTTTTCTTTTAATATACCAAAATCACTTATATCTTTTTATCCTTGTTCTATTCGTAGTAAATGTCGTTTGATGGTTGTATATGGACATACTGGAATGTTATCTCATAAACATTTTTTTGACATTGTCAATGAAATTAATTCTGGTGATTTAATTATTTTAAATGATACTCAAGTTATTCCTGCTCGTTTATTTGGATATAAAGAAAGTGGAGGAAAAGTTGAAATTTTAGTTGAAAAAATATTAGATCTGAATAATATACTAGTAAGAATCAGAAATTCTAAAAATATCAATATTGGAACTTATATTTTTTTTGGATATAAAAAAAAAATAAAATGTTCTGTTATTGATCATAGTAATTCTTTTTTTAAAATATTTTTTCATAATAATATTGATTCAGCTATTGATATCATTAACAATATTGGAGAAATTCCTTTACCACCTTATATTAAAAGATTTAAAAATAAACTGGATTTTGAATTATATCAAACTGTATATAAAAAAAAAATAGGTTCTATAGCAGCACCCACCGCTGGATTGCATTTTGATTTAAATTTATTAGATACATTATATAATAAAGGTGTAGATATAGATTATATAACTCTTCATATAGGTTCCGGTACATTTCAACCTGTTAGAACAGATAAAATAGAAGAACATGTCATGCATTCTGAAGCGGTTGAAGTTTCTTCTTCAGTAATTAAAAAAATTCAATCTTGTAAAAAAAAAGGTGGTCGTATTATTGCAGTTGGTACCAGTACACTTCGTGCTCTAGAAAGTGCATATCATTCATATGCATGGTATAAAAATCAGGATTTTATCAGCAATACTGATATTTTTATATATCCTGGTTATAAACATAATATTGTTGATGCATTAATTACTAATTTTCATTTTCCTAATTCAACATTGATTATGTTAGTTTCTTCTTTTTTAGGATATAAAAATACAATGAATGCTTATCATGAAGCAATAATAAATAAATATAATTTTTTTAGTTATGGTGATGCGATGTACATAACTTATAATAAATTAGCTCCGTATGAAAAGTTTATCGTTTAGTATTTTTCAACAATAATTTATAAAAATATTATCAGAATTACGGAGAAGAAATGAATTTTCAAATTTTACATCAAGATGGAAATGCTAGATATGGTATATTTAATTTTAACAAAAAAATAATAGAAACACCTATTTTTATGCCAGTTGGCACTTATGGTTCGATAAGAAGTATTAGTTCAGAAGAAATTGAAAAAACAGGAAGTAAGATTATTTTAGCTAATGCATTTCATTTGCATTTTAGACCTGGAACTGAAATAATAAAGTTACATGGAACTTTACATGATTTCATGCATTGGACAGGACCTATTCTTACTGATTCTGGAGGATTTCAAGTTTTTAGTCTTTCACGATTTTGTAAAGTTAATGATGAGGGAGTTCTTTTTCGTAATCCTATTAATGGAAAGAATTTTTTCTTAACTCCCGAAATTTCTATGAAAGTCCAATTAGATTTAGGTTCGAATATTGTTATGGTTTTTGATGAATGTATTCCATATACAAAAGATTGGGAAAGAACAAAAAATGCAATGGAAAGATCACTAAATTGGGCAAAAAAAAGTCGTTTGTATTTCGATTTATATAAAAATAAAAATTTATTATTCGGAATTATTCATGGAGGAATATATAAATCTTTACGTGATGTATCTTTAAAAGAACTAGTTAAAATAGATTTTGATGGATATGCATTAGGTGGTTTAGCTGTTGGAGAACCAAAAAAAGAAATGTATAAATTATTAGAACATGTTTGTCCTCAAATACCAAAAAATAAACCTCGATATTTAATGGGTGTAGGTAAACCAGAAGATTTAATCGAAGGGGTAAATCGTGGTGTAGATATGTTCGATTGTGTTATACCTACTCGAAATGCTAGAAATGGATATTTATTTGTCAAAAATGGTATCATTAAAATTAGAAACAAAAAATATAAAGAAGACTTATCTTGTTTAGATAGTACTTGTACTTGTTATACTTGTAAACATTATACTCGTTCTTATTTACATCATTTAGATGCCTGTAATGAAATATTAGGAGCCCGTTTAAATACTATACATAATTTACATTATTATCAGACATTGATGTTTAATATAAGAAATGCAATAAAAAAAAATAAGTTTAGTGAGTTTATGTTTAATTTTTATCAGCAAAAAAATAAAATTGATTTTGAATAATATAATTTTAGGGAGCAAAAATAATGTTTTTTATTCAGAACGCTAATGCTGCAGTAAATGAAACATTGTCAAGTAGTAATTCATATTCTTTAATATTCATGGTTATAATATTTTTGCTAGTGTTTTATTTTATGCTTTTTCGTCCTCAACAAAAAAAAGATAAAGAACATAAAAATCTTATGAATTCTCTTGCTCAGGGAGATGAAATTATAACAAATAGTGGCTTATTAGGACGTATAAAAAAAATTACAAAAAATGGGTATATTTTACTTCAATTAAATGATACTACTGAAGTTTTTATAAAAAAAGATTTTATAGCATCATCGTTACCTAAAGGCACTTTAAAATCTTTATGATTTTTGTTTTTAAATTAAACTATATTTAATAGTAACTTTTTTTTTGAAAATATTTAATATAAATAAGAAAAATCTGCTATTATAAAAAATATTTTTTTCAAAGTATTTAATAAAAGTAATCGATTTAATCGAATTCTAGAATTCGAATCATGTATTTTTACTTTATCAAAAAAATTACATATAGGTTTTTCAAAATCTTTTATCTTTTTTAAGATATCCGTATATTTTTTCTCTAAAAATAAATTTTTTGTATCAATATTAAATCTATTTATACAATTGAATAATATAATTTCTTCTGTTTCTTTCATAAGTTTGATATTAATATGTCCAGTAATCTTTTCATTTTCTTTTTCTAAAATATTAGATATTCTTTTGATAGATAATATTATTGATTTTGAAGATTCTGATTTTTTAAAAAAAGATATAGCTTGTATTTTGTTATGAATATCTATTAGTTCAGTTGATTTATATGATAATACTGATTTTATAATTTTTATATCATACCCTGTTTCCTCATACCAATAAAATAGTCTTTTCATTAAAAATTCAAGAATTTTATTAGATAAAATTAAATTATTAGAACTTTTATTACAATATAGATCAACGCTTTTATCAATCAAATCTTTTAAATTTAAGGATATATTTTTTTCTATAATAATACGTATTATTCCTATAGATAAACGTCTTAATGCAAATGGATCTTTGTCTGAACTGGGTATATTCCCAATGTAAAACATTCCTGATAAAGTATCTATTTTATCAGCAATTGATAATGCGCAACCTATAGAAGTACATGGAATTTTATCACCTGAAAAAGATGGTAGATATTGTTCTTTAAGAGCAATAGCAACATCTTTTTTTTCTTGTTCTGCTAAAGCATAGTACATACCTATTGTGCCTTGTAGTTCTGGAAATTCATATACTACTTGAGTTACAAGATCACATTTAGATAAAAGTGCGGCTCTAATTGAATCTTTTATATTGCTGAAATTATATTTAGCAATCCATTCTATAAGTAATTTGAGACGCAATGTTTTTTCATACAATGAGCCGAGTTTATTTTGGAATAAAACTTTTTTTAGAGATGAAAGACGATCTTCTAATTTTATTGTTTTATCATTTTTAAAAAAAAATTCAGCATCCGAAAGCCGTGCATGCATTACTTTTTGATTTCCTATAATAATTTTTTCTGGTTCTTTTGAATTAGTGTTAGAAACAAAAATAAAGTGCGGAAGAAGTTCTTGTTTAGAATCATATATTGGAAAACATTTTTGTTGTTTTTCTATAACATATATTATTATTTTTTTAGGTATTACAAGAAATTTTTTTTTAAAATTAACTAAAAGTGCCATAGGTGATTCTACTAAAGAAGTCACTTCTTCAATTAAAAAATCATTATTTTTTATAAAACCGTCGACTTTTTTTGCTGTTTCTTGAATTTTTTTTATAATTATTTCTTTTCGATTTAAATAATTAGCGATAATGTTATTTTTCTGAAACAGAATGTCTGGATAATCATTTGCATCTCTAATTTTTATTTTTTCTTCTTTATTAGAAAGATGATTTTGAAGAATATTATTAGAAGAAATATTAAATACTTTTCCTGCTATTTTTTGATCTCCCAATAGAATTACAATATTACGAATAGGACGAAAAAATTTCTGATTATACTCGTTCCATCGCATATGTTTTTTGATAAAAATGTTTTTAAGAGCTAATTCAGTCATTTTAGCAATTAGTAATTGAATAGTTTCTTGTTTTTTTTTGGTTTGATACAATAACCATTCACCTTTTTTATTTTTTAAACGACTAGCTTGTTTTATATTAATTCCACAATGTTTTAACCAATGAATAGCAGCTTTTGTTAAAGATCCATTTTCTTCATAAGCATGGATTATAGATGGACCCTTTTTTTTTATTTCTATAAATTTTTCTGTTGTATCAACATCTATCACTTTTAACGCAAGTCGTCTTGGAGTAGAAAAGTTTTGTATTTTTTTATATTTAATATTATAAGAATTTAATTCCTTAATAAAATTTTTATAAAAAGATAAAGATATTTTTTGAAGTAGCCTAGAAGGCAATTCTTCAGTTCCAATTTCAATTAATAGTGTTTTTTCTGTCATTTTCTTCTCTTTTTTTATGACATAATGGAAAACCTAATTTTTTTCTTACATTTAAGTATTTTATCGCTACTTGGGTAGTTAACTTGCGAATGCGTAAAATATAATTTTGACGTTCGTTTGAAGACAAAACTTTTCTGGCATCTAATAAGTTAAATATATGATTAGATTGCAATATTTTTTCATATGATACTAATAATAAGGGTTTTTTTAAATTTATTAATTTTTTTGCTTCTAATTCATATTGTTCAAAAGAATTAAATAAAAAACTAATATCAGAATATTCAAAATTATATTGTGATTGTTCTTTTTCATTTTGACGAAAAATATCACCATAAGTTATTTTTTTATTATTATGTGTATTCCAAATTAGATCGTATACATTTGATTTATTTTGCATATGCATAGCAATTCTTTCTAAACCATATGTTATTTCTACAGTTACAGGATTACATTCTAATCCGCCCACTTGTTGAAAATAAGTAAATTGAGTAATTTCCATACCATTCAACCAAACTTCCCAGCCAATGCCCCAAGCACCTAATGTAGGATTTTCCCAATTATCTTCCACAAAACGTACATCATGTATTTTTTCATCTATATCTAATAAATTTAAAGAATTCAAATAAATGTTTTGGATATTATCCAAGGGAGGTTTTATGATAACCTGAAATTGATAGTAATGCTGTAAACGATTAGGGTTTTCTCCATATCTTCCATCAGAAGGACGACGACAAGATTGTATATATGCAGCATTAATTGGTTCTGGTCCAATAGTACCTAAAAAAGTGATATTATGAAATGTACCTGCTCCTATTGGTAGATCTAATGGTTGAAAAATAGTACATCCTTGTTCCAACCAGTATTTTTGTAAAATTGCAATTAAATTATAAAAATTATTATGATAATTTTTCATTGTGGATCCAGAAAGGATATTAAAGATATATGTATATTTTTATAAAAATTTTTTATACCGTATATTTTTTAAATTTGTAAAATAATTAAAAATGTATTTTTTTAAAAGAATACAATGTTATAACTAAAAAAGAAAGAGAATTATTGATTACTTAATATATATAACAGAATAATATTTACTGTTATTTTATGAAATAAATCTTAAGTAAATTATATTTTTCTAAAACAAATTAGTTTGTACATAAAAAAATTTACTCTGTAAAATTTTCGACTTTTTATGATAAATACGTAAAAATTATATTTTTTCTATATAAAAAGATAAAATTAAATAAATCATTATAATTAGAATGCAATATAAATTACTTTTTACAAGTATCGTCTATCAATAATAAATATTTTATTTTTTACAATAAATAAAAATATATAATTTTATGTAAAAACGTTTTAAAATTAATAAGATACAATAAAAATTTTTAATCGCATTATGAATTTTACTAAATAATAGAATTATTATATTGTTCATTCTTATTCTATCAAATGTGTTTGTGTAATTATAAAATCTTTAGTAAAAAATATTAAATACATTCAACTTATTTTTATTGATTAAAACATGCTTTCTCAGTATTATAATCTTTTATAGTATAGAAATTTATATTTATCATTAAAAATAAATTTTTTTAAAAATACATTTTAATATTTCGTTTTTTCAGTTTTTAAATATATCTTGATATATTAAAATAAAAAATATTTTTATAGGAAAAAATATAAAATGAACTATATTGGCGCGCATGTTAGTTCTTCTGGCGGTTTAGAAAAAACCGTTTTACGCGCTGTTCAAATAAAAGCAACAGCTTTTTCTTTTTTTACTAAAAATCAGCTGCAATGGATTTCTCCTCCACTGATTCAAAAAAAAATAGATTCTTTTAGAGATTTGTGTATCAAGTATAATTTCAAACCTCAACAAATTTTGCCTCATAGTAGTTATTTGATTAATTTAGGTCATCCTATCGATGATTTATTAAAAAAATCCAGAGATTCTTTTATTAATGAAATGATTCGTTGTAGCCAACTCGGTTTAATGTTTTTGAATTTTCATCCGGGTAGTCACTTAAATAAAATTACTGAGAATTCTTGTTTGTTAAGAGTCGCTCACTCTATTAATATAGCTTTAGAAAAAACTAAAAATGTAACTGCAGTTATAGAAAATACAGCAGGACAAGGTACTAATGTGGGATATTCTTTTGAACATCTATCTAAAATTATTAAAAATATTGATGATAAATCTAGAATAGGTGTTTGTATTGATACCTGTCATTTATTTGCATCAGGATACGATTTACGTACTAAACAAGATTGTGAAAATACATTCGAAGAATTTAATAATTTAATCGGATTTAAATATTTAAAAGGAATTCATTTGAATGATTCAAAAAGAAAACTTAATAGTCGTATTGATCGTCATGAAAGTTTAGGATTAGGTGAAATAGGAGAATTAGCTTTTAGATGGATTGTAAGAAACAAAAAATTTTATAATATTCCAATGATTTTAGAAACCATTAATTCTAATATATGGGAACAAGAAATTTGTTGGTTAAGATCACAAAAAAAAGTATAATTTTAAAATTTATTAATAAAAGAGGTTTAAATATGTTTGTGCTTTCGGCAGAAAAAAGAGAAGAAAAAGGTAAAAGTTTCAGTAGACGTTTACGTATTAATAATAAATTCCCGGGAGTTTTATATGGATTTAATAAAACTGAAGTTTTGCTTGTATTAGATCATAATTCTGTTTTTAATCTACAAAAAAAAGTAGAATTTTATAAAGAAAATTTTTTTCTGCGTATTGAAGATATAAAATATCAAGTTAAAGTGCAAGCTGTTCAACGACATTCATTCAAATTAAAATTTTTGCATATTGATTTTTTATATGTTTCTTAAATACAAGAAATACGATCTAATATTTTGAGTTATATTTTTTAAAAATTTTTTAAAAATAAAATCTTGACTCATTATAATAATTATTATATTCCTAATAATACAGTAGAAAATATTTTCCTGAAAATTGACATCGTGGGATGAAATTGTATAGAAATTAAACCTAAAATTGCACAAAAAGAAGATAACATTGCTAAAAAGCCAATTTTTTTCTGAGTAAAAAACGAATTATGATTTCCTGTATTATTTTTTCTGATTTTCCACCATTTTGACGTGAGCCATATTCCTAACCATATCAAAATTGAGATCAGTAATAAATACCATTTAAAATAATTATTTTCAGAACTTTGAGGTATTTTTATAGCAATTCCTGTAACTATTCCAGGGAAAAAATATACTGGAGGCCATAATATACACCCAACAATACTAGGGAAAATAAATTTTTGCAGTGGTAATTTCAACATTCCGGAGACCATTGGTATCAAAGGTCTAGTTGGTCCTATAAATCGACCAATAATTATAGTAATCATGCTATGTTTATGTAGTACAGATTTGATCTTATCGAGTAGTTTTTGATTTTTTTTTAGGAAATTAAGATTATATAACCAATTTTTGAAATACAGGCCAATATAATATGAAATCCAATCACCTAATAAACATCCGATCGTACCAGATATCCAAGCGGGATAGAACGGTAATCTTCCATCACCTATGAAGGTGCCTAATGTAGTCATTAAAATAATACCAGGAAGAAGCAATCCTACTAAGGTAAGAGATTCTAAAAAAGAAATAACACCGACTATTAAGAGAGAGCATGTTAAAGATTGTGTTATAAAAGATGTTAACCAGGATTCCATAAATTCTCATTATAAAGTTTTTAATTAAAACTGAATTTTTTAGATAAATATTTTATACTTTATATTTTTTTGAAAATAACCTCAAGAAAATATTCTAAATTTATCTTATTTTTTTGTATGATTTTAAATTTTACATACTTTAATACTTTAAAAGAAAATCATAAAAAATATTTTTATTAAATAATTTTAATAAAAAATATTTTAGTATAAAAACATTTTTTCACAATAAAGAAGAATTTTAATGAAAGTATTTATTTTTTTAATTTTTTACATTTTTACTAGTTTTTTTTATGCATTAGCTGAGGATTATGAAGTAGATAATATTGCAGCTATTGTTAATGATCAAATTATATTAAGTAGTGATGTCGATAAGATTCTTCTTGTATTAAAAAAAGAAGGTAAAACTTTTAGAATCCCTTTAAAAAGTAATTTTTTAAGAGAAAAAGTTATTGAAAAATTGATTGTAGATTCTTTGATACTGCAAGAAGCAAATAGAATGAATGTTAATATTACTGAAGAACAAATTAATAATTTCCTTAAAAGTATTGCTTTGAAAAAAAAAATCAGTGTTAATCAATTAAAAAATTACATTTTGTCTCATGATCTTAATAATCATATTTATTATGACAATTACATGAAGAATATTGCAAGACTGCTGAAAATAAAAATAGTAGAAGATTATGAGCTTCATAAACGCATTAATATTTCAGAAGAAGAAGTTAATTTCATTTTTAAAAAACTTATAGCAAATAATAAAAAATTTAAAAATATAAATTTAAGCTATATTTTATTACCTTTTTCGAAAAAAGATTCAGATAATACGATTAAAGATAGAAAGAATATAGCAGAAAGCATCGTAAATAAAGTTCAAAATGGTTATGATTTTGAAAAATTATTTACTGATTGCAAAAAAAACAAATCTATTTTTTCAGTAAAAAAAATGTTTTGGATGAGTTTTTTAGATATACAAAAGAATTTTTCTAAGACTTTAAATATTTTTAAAAAAGGAGAAGTTTTAGGTCCTTTTCTAGGGAACAAAGGATTTTATATTTTAAAAGTTAATGATATTAAAAATAAAAAAGAAAATATTAAAAATGAATTTTATGTACAACATTGTTTAATAAAACCTTCTATTATTTTAACGGATGAAGAATCAAAAAAGAAAATTTTTAATATATATCGAAACATTAAAAAAGGAGTTTATAGTTTTGATGATGCTGTTAAAAATTTATCTCATGATTTTTATTCATCTAATAAAAAAGGTGATTTAGGATGGATTTCGAAAGAATTATTTAGTTCTAAATTTAAAAAAGTGTTTGTATCTTTTAATAAAAATGAAATAAGCAAGCCTGTTAAATTTGATTCTGGATGGCATATATTTAAATTATTAGATATACGTCAAGTAGATCAATTTTATAATTTTAAAAAAAAACAAGCTTATGATATTTTGTTTAATCGAAAAATAATGACAGAAAAACATAATTGGATAGAAGAACTTAAAAAAAATTCTTATATAAAAATTATAAGTTCATAAATATGTTTTCTTTAATAACATTTAAACATGAAATAATTTAGTGTAGATTTATGATTATAAAAAAGTCTAAAAGACATTTTCCTTTAAAAAAATACGGTCAAAATTTTCTTGTAAATAAAAAAACTGTTCAGGATATTATTAAAATAATTAATCCCAATATAAAACAAACATTAGTAGAAATTGGACCGGGATTAGCTGCATTAACAAAACCGATATGTCAATTATTACAAGAATTAATTGTAATTGAAGTGGATCCTAATTTATTATCTTTGTTGAAAAAACGTTCGTTTTATTCAAAACTAATTGTTTTTTATGAAGACGCTTTAAATTTTAATTTTATCGATTTATTTCATAAAAAAAATCAATTAATTCGTATTTTTGGGAATCTTCCATATAATATTTCTACATCTTTTATTATTTGCTTATTTAAACAAATTAAAGTTATTAAAGATATGAATTTTATGTTGCAAAAAGAGGTAGCCGAAAGATTAATTTCTATTCCTGGAAAAAAATCTTATGGTCGTTTAAGTATTATATCTCAATATTATTGTAACATTAAAATACTATTAAATGTTCCACCTGAAGATTTTCGACCTATTCCTAAAGTTCATTCTGTTTTTATTAATTTAACTCCTCATACTAATTCTCCTTATTTTGTTTATGATATAAATACTTTGAGTTATATTACAAAAAATTCTTTTCAAAATAGAAGAAAAATTTTACGTCATAGTTTAAAAAATTTATTTTCTGAAAAAGAATTAATTCAACTAAAAATCAATCCCATGTTTCGAGCTGAAAATGTTTCTATTGTTCAGTATTGTCAATTAGCTAATTATTTATATAAAAAATTAAAAAAATTTAAAAAACAATCAAATTAATTTGTAAATACTTTTTAATTTAAAAAGGCAATAATACATGAGTACTTATTTTATAAGTGATATACATGGTTGTTATAAAGAGTTTAGGATGATTTTAGAGAAATCATCTTTTAATGATAAAAAAGATCATTTATGGATTGCAGGAGATTTAGTATCTAGAGGTCCTGATTCTCTCAATGTTTTGAGGTATCTTTATTCATTAAAAAATAGAGTCCAAATTGTTTTAGGAAATCATGATATAAATTTAATTGCAATACATGCTGGTATTAAAAAAAATAAAAAAGAAAATTATCTTGATGAATTACTTGCTTCGTCAGATATTTTTAAATTAATTAGTTGGCTACGTTGCCAGTCTCTTATTAAAGTTGATGAAAAACGTAAAATTATTATGTCACATGCTGGAATTAGTCCGCAATGGGATATTAATACAGCTCAAATTTGCGCATCAGAAATTGAAGATTTTTTATCGCATAAAAATTATGCTTTATTTTTAAAATCTATTTATGATTATAGTGTAAATTTTTGGAAATTAAGTTTAAATCAATTAGATAGAATAAGATATTCTATCAATTCTCTTACAAGAATGAGGTATTGTTATCCTGATTCTTGTTTAAACATGTTTTGTAAACAACCTCCTAATTTGGTTAAATATCCTTTAAAACCATGGTTTTTGATGCCATCTTATGTTTCAAAAGAATATTCTGTTTTTTTTGGGCACTGGTCTTCTTTAAAAGGGACATATATACCTGAACCTTTCTTTGCATTAGATGGTGGTTGCTGTTGGGGTGGAGAATTAATTATGTTACGATGGGAAGATAAAAAATTGTTTTCACAACCTTTTTTATATCAATAATATTTATGGCTAATTATTTTTAAAAAATGTTTTTTTATCTTGATAAAATCTCAAAAGTATAATTATACAGATTGATTGAATTTTTAATATTTTTTTTTCTAAATAAGACTTTCCAATATGGATATAATGTATATTCAGGAAAATAAGAATCTCCAATAATATTAATATCTACGTGAGTTAAATATAATTTATTAGCATAAAATAGCATTTTTTTATATATTTGAGAACCTCCGATAACCATAATTTCTCCATTATATTTTGCAGATATAATGGCATTAGATATTGAATTAGCCCAAATTATATCTTTTTTTTTAATTTCATTTCTACTAATAACTATATTTTTACGCATTGGTAAAGGTTTACCGATAGATTCCCAAGTTGCACGACCCATAATAATATTTTTATTTATTGTTTGCTTCTTAAACCATTTTAAATCTTCAGGGAGACACCAAGGTATTTTATTATTATGTCCAATAACTAAGTTACTAGATACAGCAGCAATCAAACTTATATTCATGAGAAATAATGATCCTTTATCTGCATTATAAATATGTTTCACAACATATTTATAAATATTTACTTAACTTAATTCTGATTGAGTTGTTGTTTATAATTACATTGTAATGACAAAATTTTATTTTTTTATTTTTTCATGCATCTCTTGTAGAGATCTAATATTTTTCATTGGATTTTCATTTAATGCCATAACAGTCGCAAAAGCTCCATTGACTGTTGTATCATAGTGTACTTTATATTGTAGAGCACTGCGACATATTAATTTTGAATCTTTTATTCCCTGATTACAATATGTAGTGTTAATAATATAAGAATATTCTCCATTTTTTAAACGATCTTGTATATGAGGACGTCCTTCATGAACTTTATTTACTAATCTAGATTCGATTCCAGATTTTCTTAAAGCTATAGATGTTCCTTTAGTTGCATCTATTTTAAATCCTATCTTTTTTAATTTAACTGCTAAATTGATAATATTATTTTTATCTTCATCTCTTACTGAGAGAAGAATACGACCTGATTTTTTCATATTGGTATGTGCACTTAACATAGCCTTAGAAAAAGCTTCAGAAAAATTTTTTCCAATACCCATTACTTCTCCTGTAGAACGCATTTCTGGTCCTAATATAGGATCCACGCCTTGAAATTTTTCAAATGGAAGAACAGCTTCTTTTATTGAAAAATATGGAGGAATGATTTCTTTAATAAAACCTTGTTCTAACAGTGTTTTTCCACACATTACTCGTACAGCAATCTTTGCTAATGCAAGTCCTGTCGCCTTTGAAACAAATGGAACGGTTCGTGCTGCTCTGGGGTTGACTTCAATAATATATATTATATTTTTTTTAATAGCAAATTGTACATTCATCAATCCTTTTACAGATAATTCAAATGCTAATTTCACTACTTGTTTTCTAATTTCATCTTGAACTTTATTGGTCAAAGTATAGACTGGCAATGAACATGCAGAATCACCAGAATGAACTCCTGCTTGTTCAATGTGTTCCATTACGCCTCCAATCAAAACAGTTTTTCCATCACACACAGCGTCTACATCTACTTCTGTAGCATAATCCAAATATTGATCTAATAAAATTGGTGTAGTATTATTTTTTTTTAATACCATTTTAAAATAATTTTTTAAACCATTTCTTTCGTAAACAATCTCCATTGCTCTTCCACCTAAAACATAAGATGGTCTTACCATAACTGGATAGCCAATTATTTCTGCTTTTTTATAAGCTTCTTCTAAGGTTAAAACAGTAGCATTTAAAGGTTGCCGTAATTTTAATTTATCAACAGTTTTTTGAAATCGATAACGATCTTCTGCATTGTCAATAGAATCTGGATTAGTTCCGATTATAGGAATGCCTTCTTTTTCAAATTCACATGCTAATTTTAATGGAGTTTGTCCTCCGTATTGAATGATAACTCCTTGAGGTTTTTCTATTCTAACTATTTCTAAAACGTTTTCTAATGTAATAGGTTCAAAGTATAGTCTATCCGAAATGTCATAATCAGTAGATACTGTTTCTGGATTACAGTTAATCATAATTGCTTCAAAACCATCTTCTCGTAAAGCTTGAGCAGCATGTACACAGCAATAGTCAAATTCTATACCCTGCCCTATTCTATTAGGACCACCGCCCAATATAATAATTTTTTTATTATTATTGTTTGGATTTGATTCACATTCATCTTCCCATGTTGAATACATATATGCTGTTTCAGTTGAAAATTCAGCTGAACATGTATCAATTCTTTTATAAACAGGATGTAGATTTAGTTTATAGCGCAGTTGTCTTATTTCACTCTCATGTTTCTGAGTTAATATTGCAATACGTTGGTCAGAAAAACCTTTTCTTTTAATGAAATAAAGAAAGTCATATTTTAATCCTACAAATCCACTTTTTATGATTTTTTGTTCTATAAGAATAATTTCTTCGATTTGAATGAGAAACCATGGGTCAATTGACGTTAAATTAAATACATCATTTACAGACATTCCAGCTCGAAATGCATCTCCTATATACCAAATGCGATCAGAACCCGCATCTTTTAGTTCATGTTTAATTTTAATAAGATAATCTGGATCAATATCGGATATTTTAGAGTCAAAACCACTGACACCTAATTCTAAACCCCGAATAGCTTTTTGGATAGATTCTTGAAAAGTACGACCTATTGCCATTACTTCTCCAACAGATTTCATTTGTGTAGTTAATCTATCATCACATCCTGGAAATTTTTCAAAATTAAATCTAGGAATTTTTGTAACTATATAATCTATTGATGGTTCAAATGATGCGGTAGTGTTCATACCTGTAATATCGTTTGCAAGTTCATCTAGTGTATATCCTACTGCTAATTTCGCTGCAATTTTTGCAATAGGAAATCCGGTAGCTTTAGACGCTAAAGCAGAAGAACGAGAAACTCTAGGATTCATTTCAATTACAATCATCTGACCACTTTCGGGATTAATAGCAAATTGAACATTAGAACCACCTGTTTCCACACCTATTTCTCGTAAAATTGACATGGATGCATTTCTCATTGCTTGGTATTCTTTATCAGTTAGAGTTTGTGCGGGCGCTATGGTAATTGAATCTCCTGTATGAATACCCATAGGGTCTAAATTTTCAATCGAACATACTATAATACAATTATCGTTTTTATCTCGAACAACTTCCATTTCATATTCTTTCCAACCAATAAGTGATTCATCGATTAAAAGTTCTGTACTAGGAGATAATTTAAGTCCTCTTTCGCATATTTTTTCAAACTCTTCATGATTATAAGCAATGCCCCCTCCATGTCCACCCATAGTAAAAGAAGGACGAATAATACATGGAAAACCTACGTTATCTAAAACTGAAAATGCTTCTTGAATATTATGTGCAATACCACATTTTGCAGTTTTCAAATTTAACTTTCTCATCGAATGTTCAAATAACTTTCTATCTTCAGCTTTTTTAATTGCATTAATTGTTGCGCCTATTATTTTTACATCATGTTTTTTCAATACGCCTTGATGATCTAATTCTAAAGCACAGTTTAAAGCTGTTTGTCCTCCCATGGTTGGAAGCAATGCATCTGGTTTTTCTTTTTGAATAATTTTTTCTACTATTTTCCAATGAATCGGTTCAATGTATGTAGAATCAGCCATGTCAGGATCTGTCATAATAGTTGCAGGATTAGAATTTACAAGAATTATTTTATATCCTTCTTCTTTTAAAGCTTTACAAGCTTGTGCACCTGAATAGTCAAATTCACATGCTTGTCCAATTACTATTGGACCTGCACCAAGAATTAAAATTGATTTTATATCAGTAGATTTAGGCATTTTTTTTCCCTAATTGATTACTGAGTTTTAGTTTTTTGACGAACGATTAATTTAATGAAATGATCAAATAAAGATGAAGCATCATGTGGTCCAGGGCTTGCTTCTGGATGACCTTGAAAACTAAAAGCTAATTTATTAGTTAAAGATAATCCTTGTAATGTTCCATCAAAAAGAGAGCTATGTGTAATTTCTACATTATTTGGCATATTTTCGGTGTCTACAGTAAAACTATGATTTTGAGATGTAATTATTACCCGGTTATTTTTGATTTCTTTAACAGGATGATTTGCTCCATGATGTCCAAATTTCATTTTTATAATTTTAGCTCCACTGGCTAGAGCTAATAGCTGATGTCCTAAACATATTCCAAAAATAGGGATATTAATTTTTAAAAAAAACTGAATAGCATTAATAGCATAATAACAAGGTCTTGGATCTCCTGGTCCATTAGATAAGAATATTCCATCCGGAGATAATTTTAAAACTACTTTTGGATCAGTTGTAGCTGGAACAATTGTTAAATAGCATCCTCTATCTACAAGCATACGCAGTATATTTCTTTTAACACCAAAGTCATATACAATAACATGAAATAAAAAATTTTGTTTTTTAATGGAAAAGAATTTTTTTTTATCAAAATCAAAACTTCCTTGTTTCCAATTATAAATATGTTTAGTAGAAACTTTTTTTGCTAAATCTAAACCTTGTAAACTTGAAAATTTTTTAGCTTTTTTATGTGCTATAATATAATTTTGTTTTTTATCTTCTATAATACATCCATTTTGCGAACCTTTTGTACGTAAAATACGTGTTAATTTCCTTGTGTCAATATCAGATATAGCAATAATATTATTTTCTTTTAAGTAGGAAGAAAAACATTTTTTATTCCGATAATTGCTTGCAATGGATGATAAATCACGGATAATAAGACCTTTTGCATAAATTTTGGATGATTCTTCATCGTGAGAATTAGTTCCGACATTGCCAATATGGGGATGAGTTAACGTCACAATTTGATGTGAATAAGAGGGATCAGTAATTATTTCTTGGTAACCAGTTATTGATGTATTAAAAACAACTTCTCCTACAGTTATTCCCTTGGCTCCAATAGCTCGTCCGTGAAATCTAGTCCCATCTTCTAAAACTAGCACTGCTGATTGGCTCAAAACATCCTCCATTAAAAAAAAATTTTTACATGTGAATTGTTATTACCATTTTATCAAATATTTTTTATTTTAACTAAAATTAATATTTTTGTCTATTGTCGTAATAGACATTTATATTGTGTTGAAAAATTATAAAAAAATTAATTTTTATATGTTTTTTTATTATAAGTAAACGATTTCTGAATAAATATCATTAATAAAATAATTTTCATTTTTATTAAAATGATAGGATGTCTTTCATATTAAATAGACCTGGTTTTTTTTTATCAACCCATAATGCTGATTTTATAGCACCTTGAGCAAAAGATATTCTATTTGAGGCAGTATGAGTAATTTTTATTTCTTCTCCAGAACTAGAAAACATAACAGTGTGTTTCCCTACAATATTACCTGCACGTATCACAGAAAAGCCAATTTTTTTTTCTGCTCTGACTCCCGTTATTCCCTTTTGACAATATATAGAATGTTTGTTTAAATCCCAATTCATTACTTTTGATATAGTCTCTCCGATTTCTAAAGCTGTACCTGAAGGGGCATCAATTTTATTGCGATGATGATATTCAATAATATCAATATCAGAATTTTTTCCTATTATTTGAGTAGTTTTTTCAATTAGTTGTAATAACAAATTAATTCCTATACTAAAATTTGATGCCATAATTATAGCGATTTTTTTAGAATATAAATTAATAGTATTAATTTCTTCTCTTGAAAATCCAGTGGTACCCACAACAATATTTTTTTTAAATTTACTGCAATAGAGTAAATACTCTAATGTACTACTAGGTTCAGTAAAATCGATTAAAACATCAAAATCATTTTTTTTGATATTTAATATATCCTTCATAAGGACTCCCATATTTCCTATTTTAAGAATTTCACCAATGTCTTTTCCAATTAATGGATGATTTTTTTTAACTAAGGCTGCTGTTAAATATGCATTGTCATTTTTTTTTATTTCTTTAATGAGCATTTTGCCCATTCGACCTGTTGGTCCAGTAATTGCAATACGAGTTTTTTTATTCATTTTTTCCCATGCTATCTAAAATTTCTTTGACGTTTAATATTTTTCGAGGAATTTTAAAAACTTTCTTTTCTTTTATACCTATCATTTCTATTGTTTTTTTGGCCCCTAATTTTTTTAAATACTGAATTACTTCCATGACTAATATCTCTGGTGCAGAAGCTCCGGCTGTAATACCGATATTATTTATATTTTTCAACCATTTTTTTTTAATATCAATAAAAGAGTCAATAAGTTTTGTAAATGTGCCAGTTTCTTTTCCTAATTCTGCAAGACGATTAGAATTAGAAGAATTTTTAGAACCTATTACAAGTAATATATCAACTTTTTGACATAATTGACGAACTGCTTTTTGACGATTAGTTGTTGCATAACAGATATCTTCTTTAATAGGACCAGAAATTTTTGGAAATTTATTTTTCAAGGCAGTAATGACATTTTTTGTATTTTCAATAGACAAAGTTGTTTGTGTGAAAAAATTTAACTTTTGATTGCTTGTAATAGATAAATTATTTACGTCTTCTATGGATTCAACAAGATATATGTTCCCATTTTTGTTGTTGTATTGTCCTATTGTACCTTCTACTTCAGGATGTCCTTTATGACCAATCAGAATTGTTTCTATTCCTTTTTGACTAGATTTGGATACTTCTATATGTACTTTTTCTACTAATGGACAAGTAGCATTTAATATAATTAATTTTTTTTTAATAGCTTCTTGTTCAACCTTTTTTGATACACCATGCGCAGAAAAAATAACTATTGAATAATCTGGAATTTTTGATATTTTTTCAACAAAAACCACTCCTCTAGTACGGAATTTGTTAATAATATATTTGTTATGTACAATTTCATGTTTAACATAAATTGTTTTTTTATAAATTTTCAATGCATTTTCAAGTATTAAAATTGCTCTTCTGACACCTGCACAAAAACCTCGAGGGTTAGTCAATATGATATTCACTGTATTATCTCCAAAATAAATATACATATTGATAGTGATTGAATATTATATAAACTATTTAATTTTTATATTTATTTATTTATTTTTATAAGAATTAAAATTCCAATAAAAATACTACAATCAGCTATATTGAATGTAGCAAAGTGCCAATTATCAATATGTAAATCAATAAAATCTATTACAAAACCATAAATAATACGGTCTATTAAGTTTCCTATAGCGCCTGCCATAATTAAAGAATATGCAGTTATTTTTTTTATTTCTTTTTTTTTAGATTTTAGAATAATCCTAATTATCGTAAGTATAGTAAAAACACTAATAATTGATAAAAACCATATTTGCCAACCTTTTTGTTTAGATAATAAGCTAAATGCTGCACCATAATTGTGTACATGAAAAAAATTTAATATTGAAAAAATTTTTTTTGTTTCGTATATTTTAATATATTTTGCAATCCAATATTTACTGGATGTATCGAGAATAAGAATAAAGGTTATTATAGTTATACAAATAAAATTTTTTGATTTTTTAAAAGATTGTTTTTTCATTATATGAATATACGTGTTTCACCATTTCCTGTAGTGTTTAAAACACAGCGATTACAAATTTTTCTATTTTTTATATAGTTTTTAGTAAAATCAAAATAATGCCAGCATCTCGGACATTTTTCCCCTTGAAATTTTTCTAAAGAGATTTTAAAATAAGGAATAGTTTTACTATTTTTAGCATACGCAGGAGCTGTATTATATAATCTTACTTTTGCATCAGATGTTAAAAAAATAAATTTTATCTCTTTTCCTAATATTTTTAGTTTACTGAATAATTCAGGTATAACATACAAAACAATAGAAGATTCAAGTGAATTATTAATATTTTTATTTTTTATTTCCTCTTCTAAAAATTTATTTATTTCATTTTTAATCTTAATTATTTTATTCCAGAATTGATGATTTAATAACTCATCTTGATCTAAACAAAATAATTTGTCAAACCACTCTTCCATAAATACATATTGAGAATTTTTTTCCGGTAAATAGCTCCATATTTCATCTGCAGTAAAAGATAGTATTGGCGCTATCCATCTTACAATTGAATTAATTATATAGTACATAGCTGTTTGAGAACTGTGTCTTTCTTTACTATTTTTTTTTAATGTGTACTGTCTATCTTTTATAATATCAAGGTAAAAAGAACCCATTTCTATAGAACAAAAATACATTAAACGTTGTACTACTGCATGAAAATTATAATTTTTATAGAAATCTATAATTTCTTCTTGAACTATTTTGGTTTGCGCAATAGCCCATTTATCTAAAAAAACCATGTTATCTTTAGATATTATATCTGTTTTAGGATTAAAATCATTAATATTTGCTAACATAAATCGTGCTGTATTTCTGATTCTTCTATAAATATCAGATGAACTATTTAGTATTTCTTTAGAAATTAAAATATCGTTTGAGTAATTAGAGGAAGCAACCCATAATCTTAAAATATCAGCTCCTAATGTATTAATTATTTCGTTAGGGCTAATAGTGTTACCTATAGATTTAGACATTTTTTGTCCTTTTCCATCTAGAACAAATCCATGAGTGAGTACTTCAGAATATGGTGCTTTCTCAGAAATTAATGTTGATATTATTAACGAAGACATAAACCAACCTCTATGTTGATCTGACCCTTCTAAATACATATCTGCATTTTTTTTAGTATACTTTTTATTATGATATTTTATTGAAGTGTGTGTGTTTCCAGATTCAAACCATACATCTAATATGTCTAATATTTTTTTATATAACAGATATTCTTTTCCCAGTATTTCTTCTAAATTTATATTCCACCATGCTTGTATTCCTTCTAATTCTACTTTTTTTGCTATCTTTTCCATTAAAAAAAATGTATCAGGATGAATATTTTCTGTTTTTTTGTTTATAAATATTGACATTGGAACACCCCATCTTCTTTGTCTTGAGATGCACCAATCAGGTCTTTTTTTAATCATTTCCTGTATTCTTAACTCTCCCCATTCAGGTATCCAACGTACTTTTTTTATTTCCTGCAATAATTTATAACGCAAATTCTTCTTATCTATTTTTATAAACCATTGTGGTGTGGCTCTATATATAACTGGACTCTTGTGTCTCCAACAGTGCGGATAACTATGCATTAAAGATTCATGGTGAAATAATGCATAATTTTTTATCAACAGTTCTATAATAATTGGATTAGCCTTTAAAACATTTACACCGTCTAATTGGGGATGTACGTTAGATAGGTATTGTCCTTTAAAATCTACTAAATTGCTTGTTTTAATATTATATTTTTGACAAACTATATAGTCATCTACTCCATGGTCCGGTGCTGTATGAACAGCTCCTGTTCCCGATTCAAGATTTACGTGTTCTCCTAAAATTATAGGTAAATCAGTATTTTTTAAAAATGGATGTAAAAATTTGATTTTCTCTAAAAATTTTCCTTCAATAGAATTTATTTCTATCCATTTTTTTATCTTTAATATACGGAGTACATTTTGAACTAGTTCTTTTGCTATAATTAAATTATATTTTTTAGTTTCTATTAATTGATATTGAAAATTAGAATTTATTGAAATGGCTTTACTAGATGGGAGTGTCCAAGGTGTTGTTGTCCAAACCAGCATATAGACTTCTTTGTCATTCAAATTTTCAAAGAAAAATAATTTTTCTATATTTGATTTATGCTTACATTTGAAACCCACTATAATTGAATCTGATTTTTTTTTAGAATATTCTATTTCCGCTTCAGATAGTGATGATGAACATTGAAGACACCAGTGTATAGGTCTAAAGTCTTGATATAAATATTTTTTTTTAATAATTTTAGATAGCGTTCTAATAATATTCGCTTCATTTTTAAAGTTCATTGTAAGATGAGAATTTTCCCAATCACCTATAACTCCTAATCTGATAAAATCTTTTTTTTGTTTCTTAACTTGATCTTGCGCATATTTTCTACATTTTTTTTGAAATTCTGCAGTAGATATTTTTTTTTGATTTGATTTAATTTTCGCTTCAACTTTTTGTTCAATTGGCAAACCATGACAATCCCAAGATGGAATATAAGGCGCGTCAAAACCGGACATATTTTTAGATTTTATGATAATATCTTTTAAAATTTTATTTACTGCATGTCCAATATGAATATTTCCATTAGCATATGGCGGGCCATCATGAAGAAAGAATATTTTTTTTTCTTGGTTTTTTTTTCTAATTAATTCATATAAATTATTTTCATGCCAATTTTTTAATATTTTTGGTTCTTTTTTTGAAAGATTTCCTCGCATAGAAAACTCGGTTTTAGGTAAGTTTAAAGTTTTTTTATAATCTTTCATTTTTTTCTCTTTATATTAATTAGTTTTAATAAATTTGAAAATATTTTTTAACCGTTAAAATATCTTTAAAAATTTGATTTTGCAGTGCTTTTTTTGATAGAAAAACTTTTTCATCACGTATTTTTTTATATATAAAAACTTCTATTTTTTCCCCATATAAATTTATATTTATATCAAATAAGTAAACTTCAAGTAATTTATTTGTATTAGTTTTAAAAAAACTAGGTTTAATTCCAATATTAGATATGCCTATAGCGTTTTTATTTGATAAATATCTTACTTTAACTGCATACACTCCGTTAGTTAATAAAAAATTCTTATTTAAAAGTATGTTGGCTGTAGGATAATTTATTGTTCTTCCTATTGCATTTCCATGTATCACTTTTCCAGATATGCTAAATCTACGACCTAGTAAAATAGAAACTAGTTTTATGTTGTTTTCAGAGAACGCTTTTCTAATATTAGTACTACTAATTTTTATATTGTTTTTGTATAAGTCTTTAATTTGTATAACATTAAATTGATATTTTTTTCCTAATTTTTTTAAAAGATGGATATTTCCATTTTTTTGAAATCCAAATCTAAAATCATTGCCTATTACTATAAATTTCACATGTAGTTTATTTATAAGTATATTTATGATAAAATCTTCTGCGCTTAAAGATTGGAAAGATTTGTTGAATCTAATGCATAGAATGTTGTTAAAATTATAAGCAGCAATACGTGTTACTTTTTCACGAAATTGTGTAATCCGAAGAGGAGCATCTTTTTTTCTTAAAAATTCTAGAGGCTGAGGTTCAAATAAAATAATTATAGTAGGTAATTTGTATTTTTGCCCCATTCTATATATATTTGAAAATAATTCTTGATGACCTAAGTGTATTCCATCAAAGTTTCCAATAGTAATAATTGAATTAGAATTGATTTCCTTAATATTATGAATACCTCGTATAATCTTCATGGTTAAGTTGACCTTGTTAAACGAAGTAAATTGTATTAAAAAATTTAATAATTTTTTTGTTTGATTGAATTAAAATTCTAATATTTTTTTAGTATATTCATTAATATTTTTTTTTCCAACAAATGTTTAATTTTTAAATTTTTTTTCAAACAAATTTTTAATTTTTAAATTTTTTTTCAAACAAATTTTTAATTTTTTAAAAATTCAGAGGTAGAAATTGGCTAATATAAAATCTGCTAAAAAAGATGCAATAACATCTGAAAAACGTCGGAAAAAAAATTCTAGTCGGCGCTCAATGATTCGTACTTTTATAAAAAGAGTACGAGCAGCTATTATCGCTGGTGATAAAATAATAGCAAACGAGGCATTTAATAAAATGCAACCTATCATTGATAGCCATGTGAATAAAGGTCTCATACATAAAAATAAAGCCGCGCGTTGTAAATCTAATTTGTCATTACAAATTAGTAAAATGTCTAAAATATAATTTTTTAAATAGTATTGCCTCTAATTTAGAAGCAATACTTTATAAAATTTTATCTTGTTAAGTCATCGAAAAATCTTTTAACTCCATCAAAAAATCTTTTTGAACGAGGACTATTTTTTTCGCCTCGAAAACCATTTAAACTATTTCCTAATTCATGCAAAAGATTTTTTTGTTTTTCATTAAGATTTACAGGTGTTTCGACAACAACACGACATAATAAATCACCTTGATTTCTATTTTGGATAGACTTTACGCCTCTTCCTCGAATACGAAAGAGTTTTCCCGACTGCGTTTCATATGGTATTTTTAGTTTAACTCTACCATCTAGAGTTGGAACCTCTATTTCCCCACCTAATGCAGCCATTGTAAAATTAATTGGCACTTCACAGTATAAATTATTGTCTTCTCGTTCAAAAATAGGATGTTTTTTTACTGTAATTTGGACGTATAGATCACCTGATTCCGCTCCATTGGCACCAGCTTCACCTTCATTATTTAAACGAATTCGATCATTGGTATCAACTCCTGGTGGAATTTTTATTGATAATTTTTTATATGTTTCAATTCGTCCTTGTCCGTGACATACATTGCATGGATTGGTAATTATTGATCCTGCACCATGGCAGGTGGGACATGATTGTTGAACAGTAAAAAAACCTTTTCTAATGTGTATTTGACCTTTTCCATGACATGTAGAACATGCACGAGGTTTAGTTCCATTTTTTGAACCACTTCCATGACATGATTTGCATTTTTGAAGAGTGGGAATTTGAATTTCTTTTTTTGTTCCTTTTACTGCTTCTTCCAATAAAATTTCTATATTATAGCATAAATCTGCTCCTTTTGTAGCTCTTTGAGTTCTATTTCCTCCAAAAATATCACCAAAAACATCTCCAAAAATATCACCAAAATCTGCAGAACTGGTAAAAGTGCTACTATATGTGTTATGAGATTGACCATTTTCAAAAGCTGCATGTCCATATTGATCATATGCATTTCTTTTTTCTTCATTAATTAAGACTTCATAAGCTTCTTTGATTTCTTTAAACTTTCCTTCAGAAGCTTTATCTCCTTGGTTTCGATCAGGATGATATTTCATTGCCAGTCGTTTATATGCTTTTTTAATCATGCGTTCTTCAGCAGATTTAGGAATTCCCAGAATTTGATAATAGTCTTTTTTTGCCATTCTTACTTACTCTTCCTAATTTTAAAATAATTACACGGGCGTAGATAAGCTTCTACGCCCGTGTTGGTTTAAAATTCACAATAATTATTTTTCAATATTTTTTGAAATTAATTATTTCTTGGGATCTTTAATTTCTTCAAATTCTGCATCTACAACATTTTCGTCTGTTTTATTAGATGATATATTTTCATCGTTTTGATTTTTTTCTGATTTTTTTTGATTTATTTCTGTTAACTTAGAGGATACCTTTAAAAGATTCTGTATATTTTTTTCAATATCAGATTTATTTTCTCCCTTTAATGATTTTTCCAATTCCTCTAAAGCTGCTTGAATATCTTTTTTAGTTTTTTCTTCAATTAAATCTTTTTTGTCATTTAATTGTTTTTTTGTACTATGAACTAATTGATCACCTTGGTTTCGTGTTTGAATTAATTCTTCAAATTTTTGATCTGCTTCGGAATTAGCTTCTGCATCGTTTACCATTTTTTTAATTTCTTCTTCATTTAGTCCTGAAGATGCTTTAATAGTAATTTTTTGTTCTTTTCCTGTTTTTTTATCTTTTGCAGAGACATGTAATATTCCATCTGAATCAATATCAAATGTTACTTCAATTTGCGCTGTTCCTCTAGGTGCCGGATTAATTCCATCTAAGTTAAATTGTCCTAATGATTTATTATCTGCAGCTCTTTTTCGTTCACCTTGTAGTACATGTATGGTTACTGCTGATTGATTATCTTCTGCTGTTGAAAATATTTGACTATGTTTAGTAGGAATTGTAGTATTTTTAGTTATAAGTGAAGTCATTACCCCACCCATAGTTTCAATTCCTAATGATAAAGGGGTTACATCAAGTAACAAGACATCTTTCACATCACCAGACAATACCCCTCCTTGTACCGCAGCACCAACTGCTACAGCTTCATCTGGATTAACATCTTTTCTAGGTTCTTTCCCAAAAAATTCTGCGACTTTAGCTTGTACCATAGGCATTCTAGTTTGACCACCTACTAATATCACATCATTGATATCTGATATGGATAATTTTGCATCTTTTAATGCAACTTTTAGTGGTTCAATGGAACGTATTATTAAATCTTCTACTAATGATTCTAATTTTGCTCGAGTAACTTTTATGTTTAAATGTTTAGGTCCATTTGAATCTGCTGTAATGTAAGGAAGATTTACATCTGTTTGTTGTGCAGATGATAGCTCTATTTTTGCTTTTTCTGCAGATTCTTTTAAGCGTTGCATAGCCAGTGGATCATTTCGCAGATCTATTCCTTGTTCTTTTTTAAATTCTATCACTAAGTAATTGATTAATCTGCTATCGAAATCTTCTCCTCCAAGATGTGTATCTCCATTAGTGGCAAGTACTTCAAATGTTTTTTCTTTGTCTACATCGTCAATTTCAATAATAGAAATATCAAAGGTTCCACCACCTAAATCATAAACAGCTATTGTTCTATTTCCTTGACCTTTATCCAATCCATAAGCAAGTGCGGCTGCTGTTGGTTCATTGATAATTCGTTTTACCTCTAGTCCTGCGATTTTTCCTGCATCTTTAGTAGCTTGACGTTGAGCATCATTGAAATATGCAGGAACTGTAATAACAGCTTCGTTTATTTTTTCTCCTAAATAATCTTCTGCAGTTTTTTTCATTTTTTTTAATACTTCCGCAGAAATTTGAGGAGGTGCCATTTTTTTATTTTTTATATCAATCCACGCATCACCATTATCAGAATTTACAATTCTGTAAGGCATAATTTTTATATCACGTTGAACTTCATCATCTTGAAATTTTCTTCCAATTAAACGTTTTATAGCAAAAAGTGTATTTTTCGGATTAGTTATAGCTTGACGTTTAGCAGGCTGTCCTACTAAGACTTCTCCTTCTTGAGTATACGCAATAATTGAAGGTGTCGTGCGATCACCTTCTGCGTTTTCTAAAACACGAGGTTTGTTGCCATCCATAATGGCAACACAAGAGTTGGTTGTTCCCAAGTCAATACCAATAATTTTACCCATTAAAATTTCTCCTATTCAATATCTTGATAAATTGGGTTGCAACCTTTATGCGGCCATTTTTTTGGCTTTTAATTAGTTACATAAGCTTGTATTTTATTTTTATATCTACAATATAGAATGATTATTAAATGGGGTCGCTTTTTTGCTCATCAAGGGTTAGGAGTAAAAAAAATAAAGTTTTAGTAAATTAAAACTGAAATTTATAAGTTTTTTATTTATTAAAGACAACATATTAGTTAATATGGCTATAGTAATTTTTTTGTAGAACGTAAAATAAAATATGAAATAAAATACAAAAAATTTATATTTTTCAATTTAAATATTTTGAAATTTTTAGGGGAAATTGATGTTGATAAACACAGTAACAATTAATGAATGTTTATCTTTTTTTTTGTTTATATTTTTTTCTTTTGGTTTGTGTTTTTTTATGCTTGTTTTAAGCTGGATTTTAGGCGGAAGATCTTCATCTAGATACAAAAATACTCCTTTTGAATCAGGAATTGTATCAACTGGAAGTTCTGTTCTTCATTTTTCTGTAAAATTTCATTTAATTGCTATGTTTTTTGTTGTTTTTGATGTTGAAGCACTTTATTTTTATGCTTGGTCTATTAGTATAAAAGAATCTGGATGGATTGGTTTTAGTGAAGCTTTGATTTTTGGAATATCTCTTTTATTAGGCTTGTTTTATTTGATTCGTGTTAAAGCATTAGATTGGTCGTCTTCGCATTAAAAGTATTCAAATATCAAATGTGTTATATATTTTACTTTAATGGAATATAAAATGAATTATACTTTAACTAGAGTAGATACTGATAAAAATAACAATAAGAAATACCCAAAGCAAAGTACTGAGTCTGTTTTAGATCCTGTTCAAGAATATTTAAAAAAGAATATTTTTATGGGTAAAATAGCTCAAATATTACATAATTTAGTCAATTGGGGGCGAAAAAATTCTCTGTGGCCTTATAATTTTGGATTATCTTGTTGCTATGTGGAAATGGTATCTGCTTTTACTTCGGTACACGATGTTGCACGCTTTGGTTCTGAAGTATTACGTGCATCTCCAAGACAAGCTGATGTTATGGTAATTGCGGGCACACCATTTATAAAAATGGCTCCTGTGATTCAAAGATTATATGATCAAATGTTAGAACCAAAATGGGTTATTTCTATGGGTGCATGTGCTAATTCTGGAGGCATGTATGATATTTATTCTGTCGTTCAAGGAGTAGATAAATTTTTACCTGTTGATATTTATATTCCAGGCTGTCCTCCTCGTCCTGAAGCATATATGCAAGCTTTAATGTTGTTGCAAAAATTAATCAATGAAGAAAGAAGACCATTGTCTTGGATAATTGGAGAACAAGGTGTATATCATAAAAAAATGTTATCTGAAAAAATTAAAAAAAGAAGAAAAACTATTGATATTATTAATCTCACAAATCCAGAAAAAATTTAATTATAAAGTTAAAAAATATAAATTTCTTTAAAATACTGATTTTTTTTTAGATAATAATATTATTGTATTTTTAAAAAATTAAATACAGTGAGAGATTTATGATTAATACGATTCCAAAAGAAGATTTATTTTTTTTGCAAACTAAATCTGAAGAACTGCCAACTGATGCAGTAATTAAAAATTTATTTGATAATTTTGGTAAAGAATGTTTTTTTTATCAAATTACTTTGACTGGTTTTCCTGTGATTTGGATTAAAAGAACATTATTAATAGAAGTAGGAAGATTTTTATGTAATTTATCTCAACCTTATATTATGCTTTATGATTTACACGGTACAGATGAACGCATTAGATTATATCGTGAAGATTTACCTAAAGCTGATTTTTCAGTTTTTTATCATTTAATATCTATTGAACGTAACTCAGATATTATGATTAAAGTGCCATTATTAGAAAATGATTTAATCCTGCCAACATTTACTAGCTTATTTCCTAATGCCAATTGGTATGAACGCGAAACATGGGACATGTTTGGTATTGTTTTTGATCGACATCCTAATTTAACTCGTATTATTATGCCTAGCACATGGAAAGGACATCCATTGAGAAAAAATTATTCTGCAAGAGCAACTGAATACGAATCTTTTTTTTTAAATGAACAGAAAGAAGATTCAGAAATGGAAGGATTAAGATTTAAACCTGAGTTATGGGGCATGAAACGTAAAAATGATAATGTAGAATTTATGTTTTTAAATTTAGGGCCTAACCATCCTTCTGCTCACGGCGCTTTTAGAATTGTTTTACAGCTAGATGGCGAACATATTGTAGATTGCGTTCCAGATATTGGATATCATCATCGCGGGGCCGAAAAAATGGCAGAACGTCAGTCATGGCATAGTTACATTCCATATACTGATCGAATTGAATATCTTGGTGGTTGCGTAAATGAACTACCTTATGTTTTAGCTGTAGAAAAATTAGCCCATATTTCTGTTCCAGAAAAAGCTGAAGTAATTAGAGTAATGATGTCAGAATTGTTTCGAATAAATAGTCATTTGTTATATATTTCGACTTTTATTCAGGATATAGGATGCATGACTCCTGTTTTTTTTGCTTTTACTGATCGTCAGAAAATATATGATTTAGTTGAAGCTATTACAGGTGCTCGTATGCATCCTGCTTGGTTTCGTATTGGTGGTGTAGCAAATGATTTACCAA
Organism: Buchnera sp. (in: enterobacteria); assembly: GCF_056343165.1. Taxonomy (NCBI): domain Bacteria; kingdom Pseudomonadati; phylum Pseudomonadota; class Gammaproteobacteria; order Enterobacterales; family Erwiniaceae; genus Buchnera; species Buchnera sp. (in: enterobacteria). The sequence continues at coordinate 266,741 of NZ_JBWHTS010000001.1, forward strand.
AAGGTTGGAATATTTTATTAAAAGAATTTCTTGATTGGATGCCCAAACGGTTAAAGTATTACATTGATGTTTCTTTAAAAAATAGTATTTTAATTAATCGGTCAAAAGGTATTGCTGAATATAATAAGAAAGAAGCATTACAATGGGGTGTCACTGGCGCAGGTTTACGTGCTACAGGATTGAATTTTGATGTAAGAAAATGGAGGCCCTATTCTGGCTATCAAAATTATACCTTTGAAATACCAATAGGTACAGGAATAAGTGATTGTTATTCAAGAGTAATGATCAAAGTAGAAGAAATTTATCAAAGTCTTGTTATTTTAAAACAATGTTTACACAATATGCCAAAAGGGCCTTTTAAATCTGAAGATTCATTAACTACACCTCCCTCTAAAGAACGTGTTTTACAAAATATTGAGACTATGATTACTCATTTTTTACAGGTTTCTTGGGGACCAGTTATTCCAGCAAACGAAAGTTTTCAAATGATTGAAGCGACAAAGGGCATTAATAGTTATTACTTAATCAGTGATGGTAGCACAATGAGTTATCGCACAAGAATACGTACACCTAGTTTTCCACATTTACAACAAATACCTTCAGTAATTCGTGGCAGTTTAATATCAGATTTAATTGCGTACTTAGGCAGTATAGATTTTGTCATGTCAGACGTGGATAGATAATCATGCATAAAAAAAAAGTCAAATTCGAGAGATTTCTATAAAATTTAAATTAACTAGTGAAGAAATAAACGAAATAGAAAATCAAAAAAAATATTATGAAAATTTTCGTGCTATTTCAATAGAAGCGTTAAAAATTGTTCAAAAGAAACGAGGCTGGATTTCCGATCAAGCCATTTACGCTATTGCTGAAATACTTCAAATTAACCCGAGCGATATTGAAGGCGTAGCTACTTTTTATAGTCAAATTTTTCGTAAACCCGTCGGTCGTAATATTATTCGTTATTGTGATAGCGTAGTTTGTTTTTTAACTGGTTATAAAAAAATTAAAGCAATGTTAGAAGATCATTTAAAAATTAAAACCGGAGAAACAACTAAAGACGGCAGGTTTACTTTATTACCAGTTTGTTGTTTAGGAAACTGTGATAAAAGTCCAACAATTATGATTAATGAAGATACATATTCTTTTTTAACTACAGAATCGATACCGCGTTTGTTGGAATCATACAAATGAATAAAATTTTACGTCTTGCAGAAACACATCCTTTAACTTGGTGGTTAAGAGATGATGAAGAAACTGTTTGGATTGAAGAATATCGTAAGAAAAATGGTTATAGAGCTTTGAGAAAAGCGTTACAAAGCATGCTTCCAGAAGATATTATTAATATAATAAAAGAATCTGGTTTAAAAGGAAGAGGAGGTGCTGGATTTTCTACTGGTTTAAAATGGAGTTTAATGCCTAAAAATAAATCTTATACAAAAGAACGTTCTTATTTAGTATGTAATGCTGATGAAATGGAACCTGGAACATATAAAGATAGATTATTAATTGAAAAAATCCCTCATCAATTAATTGAAGGAATAATATTATCAGCGTATGCTTTAAATGTTTCTCGTGCTTATATTTTTTTAAGAGGAGAATATGTTCAAGCAGAACAGATTTTAAGAAGATCTATACAAGAAGCAATAAATTTTGGTTATATTGGATTTAATATTTTAGGAAGTAACTTTAATTTTGAATTAATTCTACATACTGGAGCTGGACGCTATATTTGTGGAGAAGAAACTGCTTTAATCAACTCTTTAGAAGGTCGTAGAGCTAATCCAAGATCTAAACCGCCATTTCCAGCAGTATTTGGTTTATGGGGAAGGCCCACTTGTGTGAATAATGTTGAAACATTATCTAATGTTCCATGTATTATATTACATGGCGTAGATTGGTATAGAAATTTATCCAGAAGTTCTGATGCAGGAACCAAGTTAATGGGTTTTTCAGGAAAAGTAAAAAATCCTGGTGTTTGGGAGTTGCCTTTCGGTATTACTGCACGTGAAATTTTAGAAGATTATGCTTGTGGAATGAAGTCTGGTTTATTTTTAAAGGCTTGGCAGCCGGGTGGTGCAGGTACAGATTTTTTAATTGAAGAACATTTAGATCTACCCATGGATTTTAATAACATAAGTCAGGCTGGTAGTCGTTTAGGAACTGCTCTCTGTATGGCTGTCGATAATAAAACTAATATGGTTTCTCTAGTGTATAATATAGAAAAATTTTTTGCGCGAGAATCATGTGGTTTATGTACGCCGTGCCGAGATGGACTGCCATGGATTGTAAAAATATTAAAAAGTCTAGAACAAAATAAAGGACAAAAAAATGATATAAACGATTTAGAACAATTATGTTTTCATTTAAGTCCAGGAAAAACATTTTGTGCTCATGCGCCAGGAGCTATAGAACCGTTACAAAGTGCTATTAAATATTTTCGATCTGAATTTGAATCTGGAATTAATGCAGAAAAAATAAATTTGAATAAAAAAATTATTGGAATCCCATCTAATGATATTTAGTGTAAAAACTATTTAGTTTAAGTATTAAAATTTTTATAGAAAATAGTTATTTTAAGTCATTTTATCTAAAAAAGGTTTTTGGAATTATTCTCTTATGGCTAAAATTTATATAGATCGTAAAATTTATAATGTTAATAAATCAGATAATTTATTACAAGCTTGTTTATCAGTAGGAGTTAATGTTCCTTACTTTTGCTGGCACCCTTTATTAGGCAGCTTAGGAGCATGTCGTCAATGTGCTGTAATGCAATATAATAGTCTTGAAGATCATAAAGGTCGATTAATCATGTCGTGTATGACTCCCGTCACCGATGGAGCTGTAATTTCTATTAAAAATACTGAATCGGAGATTTTTAGAAGTGCTATTATCGAGCTTTTGTTGACGAATCATCCGCATGATTGTCCCATATGTGAAGAAGGTGGTCATTGTCATTTACAAGATATGACTGTAATGACAAAACATAGCATGCGAAATTATAGATTTCAAAAGAGAACACATAAAAATCAATATTTAGGATCTTTTATTAAACATGAAATGAATCGATGTATTTCATGTTATCGTTGTGTTAGATACTACAATGATTATGCAGATGGTGTTGATTTTGGGGTTTATGGTACTAATAATAATATTTATTTTGGACGTATAGAAGACGGTTCATTAGAAAATGAACATTCAGGCAATTTAATAGAATTATGTCCTACTGGAGTATTTACTGATAAAACTCATTCTAAAAAATATAATCGCAAATGGGATATGCAATATTCTCCAGGAATATGTCAGAATTGTAGTGTTGGCTGCAATATTACTATTGGTGAACGTTATGGGGAAATACGTCGAATAGAGAATAGATATCATGAGAATATAAATCATTATTTGCTTTGTGATCTTGGTCGTTTTGGGTATCTTCATACCAATTTAAAAATGCGTCCCCAAAAACCCCAATATATTAATAGTAATAATTTAACTGTATTAGATTTTGATCAAGCAATAAAAATTGGAGTTGATTTTTTTAAAAGATACAATCGTGTAATTGGGGTTGGTTCTACTAGGTCTAGTATAGAAAATAATTTCGCATTACAAGAATTAGTGGGAAAAAAAAATTTTTCTAATGGAATGTCTAAAAAAGAACAGGCGTGTATTAGATTAATTTTAGAATTTTTAAAAAATAATTATATATATGTTCCGTCATTAAAAGAAATCGAAAGTTATGATGTAATTTTAATTCTTGGAGAAGACTTAACACAAACGTCTGCTCGTGTTGCTTTAGCAGTTCGTCAAGCAGTTAAAAATAAGACAAGAGATATAACAAATTTACATGGAATACCAAAATGGAACGTTTCTTCTAATATTCATATTTCAGAAAATTTTAAAAATTCTTTATATATTATGCATACACATGAAAGTAAATTAGATGATATTGCTGAATGGTGTTATTTTGCACCTATTTCAAAACAAGTAGATTTAGCATCTGCTATCGCACATCAGTTAGATAAAAATTTACCTGAAGTTTCAAATTTGAATCCTGAATTAAAGGAAAAAGCATTATTAATTGCTAATCGATTAATTTCATCTAAAAAAACCTTGATTATTTCAGGTTCTCATTCTTTTAGTAGTTCTATTATAAAATCATCTATAAATATAGCGAAAGCTATTAAATCTTATTCTGTTCACCACCATGTTGGTGCTACTTTTTTAACATCTTCTTCTAATGCTTTAGGCGCAGAATTGATTGGAGGAATGTCTATAGAATCTGCATTAGATGAAATGAAACAAAAAAAAGCAGATGCTATAATTTTTATGGAATACGATTTATATCGTTTTGTATCTGAATATGATTGTGATTATCTTTTAAAAAATCAAAAAAATATAATGACTATAGATCATCAGTATACAAAAACTTATAAGCGATCCGGATTATCTTTACCTTCTACGAATTTTACTGAAAGTTCTGGAACAATAATAAATTTCGAAGGAAGAGCACAGCGTTTTTTTCAAGTTTATGATCCTAAATTTTATAATCAAAATTATTGTCTTTTTGATAGCTGGAAATGGTTGCATATTATTAAGTCAAAAATTGATACTAAAGAAGTGTGTTGGTTTAGTTTGGATGATGTAATAAGTGCTTATTCTGAGAAATATTCTATATTAAAACAAATAAAAATAAAAGAATGTAATTCTAGTTTTCGAGTTCATGGTCAAAAGATTGCTCGATCTCCTATTCGTTCTAGTGGAAGAACATCTTTACGTTCTGATATTGATGTTCATGAACCTCGTCAACCTAAAGACATTAATAGTATGTTTGCATTTTCTATGGAAGGATATAATCAACCTAATGCATCCGTATCTCATATTCCCTTTGCTTGGTTTCCAGGATGGAATTCACCGCAAGCATGGAATAAATTTCAAGTTGAAGTAGGTAAGGATTTAATATCGGGTAATTCAGGAATACATATTTTCAAAGAAAATCGAAGAAAAGTAGATAGTTATTCAAATTTAACTTCGAAAGTTTTTATAAAAGATAAATACTGGAATATAATTCCTTATTATCATATTTTTGGAAATGAAGAATTAACACAATACTCTTCTACTATACAAGAGAATATCCCATTAGAATATGCTTTGATTAGTTTATCAGATGGAATGAGGTTAAATTTAAAAAAAGATTCTATAGTAGAATTTAATTGTTTAAATAAAGATTACCGTTTGACAATAAAATTATCTGCATGTCTGAGTGAAAAGCAAATAGGTTTGCCCATTGGAAGAAAAGGTTTTCCTGCTTCTCTTGTTGGTAAAAAAATTAAATTTTTACGGGAATCTATTAAATGATTTGGTTAGATGAAAATGTTCCTAAAATAATTTTGTGTTTTTTGAAAGTTATTTTTATTTTATTTTTAACAGTTTTTTCTAGTGCCATGTTAAGTATTATTGAACGAAGATTATTAGCTTGGTTTCAAAATAGACATGGACCTAATCGCGTTGGTTGGATGGGGAGCTTGCAATTATGTGCCGATATGATCAAAATTTTTTTTAAAGAAGATTGGATCCCTCCTTTTAGTAAAAAATTTGTTTTTATTTTATCGCCAGTGATAGCTTTTACTTCTTTATTGTGTGTCATTCCTATTATTCCCTTTACCTCTCATTTTGTTATTATTGATTTAAACATAGGTATTTTGTTCTTTTTAATGATGGCTAGTTTATCTGTTTATGCTGTATTATTTGCTGGATGGTCCAGCAATAATAAGTATGCATTATTAGGAGCTATGCGTGCATGTGTTCAAACTTTAAGCTATGAAGTTTTTTTAGGTTTGTCATTAATGGGTGCAGTAGCGCAATCAGGCTCTTTTAAAATATCTGATATTATAAATAGTCAAAGAGATATATGGAATATTTTCCCGCAGTTTTTTGGTTTTTTATCTTTTTTCATAGCAGGTTTAGCAGTTTGTCATAGACATCCATTTGATCAACCTGAATCTGAACAAGAATTAGCTGATGGCTATCATATTGAATATTCAGGGATGAAGTTTGGTTTGTTTTTTATTGGTGAATATATTTCTATTATTATAATTTCATCGTTAATAGTAACAATTTTTTTTGGTGGCTGGCTTGGACCTTGGATTCCTGGTTTAATTTGGTTTATTTTAAAAACTATTATTTTCATTTTTATTTTTATTTTAATCCGAGCATCTTTACCAAGACCACGATATGATCAAATGTTATCATTTGGATGGAGATTTTGTTTGCCATTAACACTCTTCAATTTGTTTTTAACTGCTTTTTTTATTTTATTGTAAATTTTATAAGAGATTTTTTTATTTATGATATTAAAGAATATTATTATTGGATTTTTTACACAAATAAGAAGTATTTTAATGATTGGAGCAAATATTTTTTCTAAATCTGAAACTAAATTATATCCAGAAGAAAAAGTACATCTGTCTCCTCGTTATCGAGGTCGTATTATATTAACGCGTAATATAGATGGACAAGAACGTTGTGTAGCTTGTAATTTATGCGCTGCAGTTTGTCCTGTCGATTGTATTTCTTTGCAAAAATCTGAGAAAAGTAATGGGCGCTGGTATCCAGAATTTTTTAGAATTAATTTTTCTCGTTGTATATTCTGTGGTTTATGTGAAGAAGCTTGTCCTACAGCTGCAATACAATTGATTCCTGATTTTGAATTAGCTGATTTTCAAAGAAAAGATTTAGTATATGAAAAAAAAGATTTATTAGTTTCAGGTCCAGGTAAGTATCCAAATTACGATTTTTATAATTTTTCCGGCGTAGCTGTAAAGGGAAAAAAAATAGGTGATTTAGATATTGAGTCTAAACCCGTTGATGTAAAAGATTTATTGCCATAAGGAGGTTTTTATGGAATTTGTTTTTTATATATGTTCATTTGCAGCAGTGATTTCTACTTTTTTAGTAATCATTCAAAAAAATGCAGTATATTCTTTGTTGTATTTAATTATTTCTCTTTTATCAATAGCTGGTGTTTTTTTTTCACTCGGAGCTTTTTTTGCCGGTGTTCTAGAAGTGATCGTTTATGCAGGGGCTATTATAGTTTTATTTGTTTTTGTAATTATGACGCTTGATATTAGTAGTAAATATAATCTTCAAGAAAAAAATTATTTAAAACCGACTTTTTGGATTGGACCCAGTATTTTATCATTTATACTATTTTTATCTATGAGTTACGCAGTATTTTTTTTAAAAGAAGAAAAAATAAATGGATTATTAATTAACTCAAAAATGGTAGGTATAAATTTATTTGGTCCTTATATGCTCTTAGTTGAATTATCTTCTATTCTTTTGTTATCTGCTTTAGTTGTTATTTTTCATATTGGAACAGAAAAAAAATATGTAAATAAAAATAAAATTTTATAATTAATTAATTTTTATTAAGGATAATAATTCATGATTTCTTTATTTCACGGGTTATTTCTATCATTAATATTGTTTATTTTAGGTTTAACATCTTTAGTTGTTCGACGTAATATATTGTTTATATTAATTAGTTTAGAAATAATGATAAATGCTGCTGGATTAGCATTAATAGTAGCTGGTAGTTACTGGCATCAAGCAGATGGTCAAATAATGTACATATTTGCTATTACTGTAGCTGCATCGGAAGCCAGTATAGCTTTGGCGTTATTACTTCAATTTTATAGGTGCAAAAAAACATTAAACATTGACATATTAAGTGAGATGAATGGATGAGTATTATTTTTTTTATAATTTTATTTCCACTGATCGGATTTTTATTTTTATCTTCTATGCAAGGTGTTATTTCTCATAAAAATGTATCAAGAGTGGGTGTATTTTCTATATTTATATCATTTTTTATAACTTGCTTTTATGGTATCAGCATTATTAAAAATAATAATCAAGTTTTTACCGAGACTTTGTGGAAATGGTTATCTATTAATGATTTCAAGATTGATTTTGGTCTTTTTTTAGATGGACTGTCTTTGAGTATGTTATTTGTAATTACAGGTGTTGGTTTATTGATCCACATTTTTTCTTCTTGGTACATGAGGCATAAAGAAGGTTATTCACGTTTTTTTGCATATGCTAATTTATTTATAGCAAGCATGTCAGTTTTAGTACTTTCTGATAATTTTTTATTTATGTATTTGGGGTGGGAAGGAGTTAGTTTGTGTTCTTATTTACTAATTGGTTTTTATTATACTAAATTTAATAATATTCGTTATGCTTTTAAAGCTTTTATTTTAACTCGAATTTCTGATGTTTTTCTGATAGTTGCTATATTTTTAATATATAGAGAATACAGTACTTTAAATTTTAAAGAAATTAAATTTTTATCGACTTTTCTTGGTATGAAAAGTATTTATGATTTAAATTTTATTACATTTTTTTTATTATTAGGTGTAATTGGGAAATCAGCACAGTTACCGTTACAAACTTGGTTATCTGATGCAATGGTTGGACCAAGTCCTGTTTCAGCTTTAATACATGCAGCTACTATGGTAACAGCTGGTGTTTATTTAATAGCAAGAACACACTTTTTATTTCTATTAACTCCTAATATATTATTTTTGGTTGGACTTATTGGTACATCGACAATATTAATTTCGAGTTTTTCTGCTTTAGTTCAAAATAATATAAAGCGTATCTTAGCTTATTCAACAATGAGTCAAATAGGTTATATGTTTTTAGCTTTAGGTGTTCAAGCATGGAGTGCGGCAATTATACATTTAATTGTACATGCAATTTTTAAAGCATTATTATTTTTATCTGCAGGTTCGTTGATTTTGTCATGTAAAAACGAAAAAAATATATTTAAAATGGGTGGTTTACGCAAAAAATTGCCTTTTTTATACATCAATTTTATAGTTGGTGGCGCCTCTTTAATTGCTTTCCCTTTAGTTACAGCTGGATTTTATAGCAAGGGTAATATTTTATTTAGTGTTTTAAAAAGTAATCATATTTATTTTTTTTTAATTGCTTTATTTTGTTCTTTCTTGACAGCTCTTTATACATTTAGAATGATTTTTGTTGTTTTTCATGGAGAAGATATTCATGAAGTTAATTCACCTCGAGAATTAGAACATAACATTCCATTATTTATTCTTTTATTATTATCTACCGCTTTAGGTTCATATATATCACCACCATTATTACATATATTTCCTTCATCTTATTTGTTAAACGATAATAAGTTTATATTAGAAATAATATGCAGCATATTATCTGTATCTGGAATATATTTATCATATTATTTTTGGATTAAAAAATTATCTTTTCTTGATAAATTTTTAAAGTTTAAATCAATAAATCATATACATCAATTTTTTTTAAAGGGATGGGGTTTTGATTGGTTTTACAATATGTTTTTTATAAATTCTTATTTACGTTTATCTAAATTATTGTCTTCTGATCCATTTAATAAAATTATTAACTATTTTGTAAAAATTATTCAGATATTTAATTTTTATTTGTTAAAAACTAGTAATGGTTATATAAGATGGTATGCGGCTTCAATAGTATTAGGTATTAATTTAATTTTTGCATTGATTTTATTTTATTGATTTGATTTGAAATAGTTTATTTTATTTATAAATTTATGTTTTTCTAAAAATAAAAATTAATTCCATTAATTAAATAGTCATAGTAAATCATAGGAATATACGTGTAATGTTACTTTCTTTATTAATTATAATTCCATTTTGTAGTGCTTTTTTTTCTTTTTTTTCTTATAAATTAAACAAAAATTTGCCCCGTTGGATTGCATTATTAGGAATAATTTTAACATTATTTGTTATAATGCAAATATTTTTACAAGAAAATTATTATTGGATTCAAACAAGACATAATCTTTATTTCGATCGTCAATTAATCATACCTTGGATATCAAGATTTGGTATTGAATTTCATGTTGCGACTGATGGTTTCTCTATTGTAATGCTTATTTTTTCTTCTTTTTTATCTATAATAGCAGTTTTATGTTCATGGAATGAAATCAAAAAAAATGAAGGGTTTTTTTATTTTAATTTTATGCTTGTTTTTACCGGAATTATTGGAGTTTTTATTTCTTTTGATTTGTTTTTATTTTTTTGTTTTTGGGAAATGATGTTGCTCCCAATGTATTTTTTAATTGCACTGTGGAGTGATCAAATTGAAAAAAAGAAAAATTTTCTTGCTGCTAATAAATTTTTATTATATGGACAGACTTCTGGTTTAATACTATTGTCATCTATTTTATTGTTAGTTTTTAGCTATTATCAAACTACTAATGTATTAACTTTTAATTATAATATTTTGCTTAATCAATCGATTAATAGATATATAGAATTTATAGTCATGTTAGGTTTTTTCTTATCATTTGCTATAAAAATGCCTATTATTCCATTTCATGGATGGTTACCAAACGTACATTCTCAATCGGCTTCTTGTGGCACGGTAGAAATTATTGGTGTTTTGTTAAAAACCGCTCCTTATGCTCTTGTAAGATATAATTTAGTTTTGTTTCCTCATTCAACAGAAAAATTTTCTTTAATTGCAATTTTTTTAGGTCTCATAAGTATATTTTATGGATCTTGGCTTGCTTTTTCTCAAAAAAATATTAAACGATTTATTGCTTATTCCTCTATTTCTCATATGGGATTAATTTTAATAGCTATTTATAGTAATAATGAAATAGCACTTCAAGGAGCCATGATACAAATTTTATCAAACAGTTTAACTTCTGCTGCTTTATGTATTTTATCTGGTCAACTTTATAAATATTTTAAAACTCAAAGCATAAACGAAATGGGAGGCTTATGGTCTTGCATTTATTGGATACCAGGTTTTTATTTGTTTTTTTCTTTAGCAAACTTAGGAATTCCTGGAACAGGTAATTTTATTGGTGAGTTTTTAATTCTATCTGGCACATTTCAAGTTTTTCCTTATATATCTATATTAGCAACAACAGGTATTGTTTTTTCCTCTATTTATTCTTTGAATATTATTCAAAAAATTTTTTGGGGTTCATGCAAAAAACAATATTCAATTTTTTCCATAAACAAAAAAGAATTATGGGTAATATTAATATTAATCTTCATGTTAGTTTTTTTGGGTTTAAATCCACAAAAAATAATAGACACTTCGTATAACTCTATACACAATATTCAAAAAAAATTTAACAATTCTCTTTTAAAGATAAGGTAATCATTAGCAATGACAATAAATTTAGAACAATTAACAGCGCTGCTGCCTTTTTTGATTATAATATTCACCGCAGTAATAGTTATATTATCTATTTCTTATAGTCGGAATCATTTTTTTATTGCTGTTTTTACTATATTAGGTTTTTCCTTTTCATGTTGCTCCCTATATTTATTAACTGAAATTGTTCCTATAGATATAACTAGTTTGTTTCATATTGATAGATATTCTATTTTATATATTGCAATGATTATGATTTCTAGTATTTGTACATGTATTTTTGCATATCCGTGGTTATTAAAATATCCGTTTAACAAAGAAGAGTTTTATTTGTTAATGATAATTTCAAGTTTAGGTGCTACTTCTTTAATAATATCTAATCATATGGCGTCATTTTTTGTTAATATGGAATTAATATCTTTACCAATTTTTGGTTTAATTGCTTATTCTAGTTATCAAAAACATTCTTTAGAAGCTTCATTTAAATATATTATTTTATCCGCTATTTCATCTAGTTTTTTATTGCTTGGCATTGCATGGATTTATTCTATTTCTGGTAGTCTTAACTTCTCATCTATACATCAAGTCTTTAATATTGTTCCTAAACATGAAAAATTAGTATTTTTGTTCGGAATTGTTATGGTTCTTTTATCTTTATTTTTTAAATTATCGATTGTACCATTTCATTTATGGACTCCTGATATTTATCAAGGAACACCTACATCCGTATTATCTTTTTTTTCAACTGCGAGTAAAATTTCTATTTTTATTGTATTAATACATTTTTTATCAAATATTTCTCATTTAGAGAACGAAAAATTATATTTTTCATTATTTTTTGCAACTATTTTTTCTATATTGATAGGAAATATAATGGCTCTTTTCCAAAAAAATATTAAAAGATTTTTTGGTTATGCGTCAATATCTCAGTTAGGATATGTTTTAGTGGTATTATTCGTATCAAAGAAGAATTATTTGTTTTCTTTAGAAGGTAGCGCAGTGTATTTATTCAGTTATTTATTCAGTAACATAGTTTGTTTTGGTACTATTAATTTAATTTCAAATTCACATAAAAAAAATAACAGTGATTTAATACATTCATATCAAGGATTATTTTGGTCACAACCACTTTTATCGAGTATATTTACTTTATCTTTACTTTCCTTATCTGGTATCCCAATAACTTTAGGATTTATTGGAAAATTTTATATATTGTCGATTATTATACAAGAACATTTATGGATAATAGGTTTTGCTTTTTTGATTAGCAGTATATTAGGATTGTATTGTTATTTAAGAATAATTTTGAATTTGTACTTAAGTCCATCAGAATTGTTTAAAAAAAATTGGAATATATCTAACAATTGGTTTTATACTCCATCTGGAATAGCAATATGTATATCAGGGATAATACTATTAATATTAGGTATATATCCCAGCCCATTAATTAGCTTAATTAAATTGACTCTATAATTATTTTATGAAATATATTTTATATATTATAAAATTTTATTAATAATAAATATATATTTATTAAATACTTTTAAAATAATATTGATTTTTGTCATGATAATTTTATTGGCATTTTATTTTAAAATACCAACATCTTATTATCTAATAATACAATTATATATAATTTTTATATTTTAATTTTTTATAAAAGTTTTAAAAATAAAAAATTGAAGAGTTAAATTTATAAAATTTATTAATATATAAAAAATTCATAAAATTAATATTTTTTTGTTCAGAACATCAAATATTACTTTATATAAAAAATAAGATTGATATGCTAAATAAAAATTGTTCTTTATCTACGTGGATTAAATATTTAGAAAAATCAGATAAAAAAACTATACAAAATCTTATTGAATTAAAATATCTTGCGAAAAAGTTAGATGTATTGAATTCAAAAGCTTTTGTTTTTACTGTTGCAGGAACTAATGGAAAAGGAACTACTTGTGCAACATTAGAAAGATTATTATTAAATTCAGGTTATCAAGTAGGTTTATATACTTCTCCACATCTTATAAGATTTGTAGAAAGAGTTCGAATTAATGGATCTTTTCTTGATGAAGAAGAGTATATCACTTCTTTTCAGCTTGTAGAATCAGCAAGAAATTCTATTTTATTAACTTATTTTGAATTTATTACACTTTCTGCATTAATTTTATTTAAAAGATATTCATTAGATGTTCTTATATTAGAAGTAGGATTAGGAGGTCGGTTAGATGCTACTAATATTATAGACTCTAATATATCTATAATAACTAATATAGGTATAGATCATACTGCTCTATTAGGAAATGATCGCACAAGTATAGCACGTGAAAAATCTGGAATTTTTAGGGAAAATAAAATTGCTGTTATTGGAGAAAAAAACATTCCTGATTCTATGTATAAAATAGCTGAAGAAAAAAAAACGATCTTGAAAAAAATTGATATAGATTGGTCATGGGAAAAAAAAAATCATTATTGGAATTTTATTCATTCGGATGTTCATCTATATAATTTACCTATCACTCATATACCATTATCAAATGTAGCTGTTGCATTAGCTGCTTTGTATTATTCGGATCTAAAAGTTAATAAAAAAACTATAAAAAAATCTATTTCTAGTATTCAATTACCAGGTAGATTCGAAATAATTTCTACTTTTCCTCATATTATTCTTGATGTAGCTCATAATCCTGATGCTGCTTTATATTTATCTAAAAAAATAGATGAAATTGATATAAAAGGGGAAATATATGCAGTAGTAGGTGTATTAAACGATAAAGATATTTTAGGTATTATTAAGCCGTTAATAAGTAAAATTAATTATTGGTTCACTGCACCTTTAAAAACGATTAGGACGGCCACTAAAAATCAATTAAAAAATATTTTCCCTATGTGTAATACATCTGTTTTCAATACTATTGATGAAGCTTATAAAAAAGCATTTATATTAACCAAAAAGAACGATGCGATTATAATTTTTGGTTCTTTTTTAACTGTTGCAGAATTTCTATCTTTAAGCACATCAATATAAATTAATATATAAAAAATATAATTCTGGAAAAATTTATGTTTCTATTAGATTATATTATTATTTTAACTTTTATTCTTTCAGTTTTTAGGGGATTATTACGGGGGTTTTATCAAGAAATAATTTCTATTTTTTTTTGGTTTTTTAATTTTTATTTTTTTTATAAATATGATTATTTTAGTTCTTTTTTTACAAATTCTATTCAAAATGTTTATTTTAAAAAAAATTTTTTAATTTTATCAATGGTTGTTTTTTTTTTGTGATGAAATACGTTCTAAATTTTTTTATGAAAAAAATTATTAGAATTATTCATTTTTCTTATTATGATATTATTTTAGGAGGGTTGTTTGGAATATTTCGAGGTACTTTTTTAGCGTTTGTATTTCTTTTTATTTTTAGTTATTTTAATCAATACAGTTATAATTATTATATAAAACATTCTATGATAATTTCTATATTTTTAAAATTCAAAAAATACTTTTTATTGTTTTTAAATTTATTTTAAAAACTAAGCACATTATTTATATTCATATAAAAATTATAGTGTGCTTAGAATTGTTTTAATAAAGATTTTAATGTTCAAACATAGCAGAAATTGATTCTTCGTTACTAATTCGTCTTATTGCTTCTGCTAACATGCCTGCTAAGGTTAGTGTTCGTACATTAGGTAGCAATTCAATTTTTTTTGATAGTGGAATTGTATCACACACAACCACTTCGTCAATAACAGAATTTTTTAAGTGTATTGATGCGTCTCCAGAAAAAACAGGATGTGTTGCATATGCAAAAACTCTTTTAGCCCCTCTTTCTTTAAGAGCTTCTGCAGCTTTGCAAAGAGTTCCTCCTGTGTCTATCATATCGTCTACTAGAATACAATCTCGATTAGCTACATCTCCGATAATATGCATAATTTGAGATACGTTAGCACGAGGTCTTCTTTTATCAATAATCGCCATGTCAGTATCATAAAGTAATTTAGCAATTGCTCTGGCTCTTACTACTCCTCCAATATCAGGAGAAACAACAATTGGATTTTTTAGTTCTCTTTGAAGCATGTCTTCTAAAAGAATCAAACTCCCAAAAACATTATCAACGGGTACATCGAAAAAACCTTGTATTTGTTCTGCATGCAAATCTACTGTTAATACACGATCTACTCCAATACTAGACAGAAAATCAGCTACTACTTTTGCAGTTATGGGAACTCTTGCTGATCTTACTCTCCGATCTTGACGAGCATATCCGAAATATGGTATTACTGCAGTAATTCTACCAGCAGAAGCTCTTCTTAAAGCATCTACCATTACAACTAATTCCATTATATTATCATTAGTAGGCGAACAAGTAGATTGGATAATAAAAACATCACCCCCTCTTACATTTTCATTTATTTGAACACTTATTTCACCATCACTAAATCGACCTACAGATGCTTTGCCTAAATTAATATACAATCGATTTGCAATAAATTTTGCTAGTTTGGGAATAGAATTTCCAGAAAAAAGTTTCATGTCAGGCATAAAGAACCTTTTTTATTTTTAATTAGTAATTTTTTATATATTTAATTATAATATGTTTTATTATTAATCTTTAAATGAGTAAATTCATATAAAATATTTTTTATTTTTTAAAATACATATTTTTTATTAAGATTTTTATGCAATGCTGAAATATTAACACTTTTAGCTATAAATCCTTTCATATTTTCAGGCAATAAAGAAAAGATTTTTTCTGCAGATTTTTTGTTATTAAATTCTGAGAAAATACAAGATCCTGTACCAGTCATACGTGAAGGTGCGTATAAAGATAACATTGCAATTAAATTTTTTATTTTAATAAATTTTTTTTTTGCTATTTTTTCAAAATCATTGCTGAAAGGTTGTTGTAATAATTCTTGAATTGATTTTTTAGGAATATCATTTATTGTAAATAGACTGCTAAACATCTTTCGCGTAGAAATTTTAATATAAGGATAAACAACTAAATACCATTTTTCTTTTTGTATAATAGGATGTAATATGTCTCCTATTCCTTCAATAATAGCGGTATTTCCCATAATAAAACCGGGAACGTCTGCCCCTATTTTAAGACTAATGGATGCGAGTTCTTTTAACGTATATCCTATGTTCCATAATTTATTTAAAACAATTAAAGTAGTTGCAGCATTAGAAGAGCCTCCACCCAATCCACCCCCTATAGGTATTTTTTTTTTAAAAATATTTTTGCTCCATAATTAGAATTGGGTAATCTACCGTGAAATAGAGCTTGTTTCCTTAATAATTTAGCAGCAATAATAATGCTATTGTTTGAATTTAATAGATTTTTTTTTTCAGTAAATAGATGAATTTTACCTATTTTATTAGGGATAATTTTTAATTTATCATTATAATCAAGAAATTGAAATAAAGTTTGTATGTTATGATATCCATCTTTTCGTCTACTTGTTACATATAGAAATAAGTTAATTTTTGCAGGAGATAAATATGTATGAATCATTTTAATTTTCGTTTATTAGTTTAAATATTTTTTATATTATTTTTTATTAAAATTAAAAAACTATACATAAAATAATATAATTATTTTAGTATAGACATTTTAATTTTTTATAATTTTTGATAATTTTTAAGCAAAAAATATTTTGTATATATTTAATTATATTAATAATACATTGTTTAAGATTAATTAAAAATTATTTTTAGAAGACGCTAATCAATAGAAGGATTTTATGAATAATTCTATTTTAAATAAATTAAAATCTTTACGGAATCGTTATGAAGAAGTTGAAGTTATGCTTACTCAGAAAAATATCATCTCGGATCGAGAACATTTGAGAACTTTATCTAAGGAATATTTAAAACTTTCAAAAATTATAAAATATTTCATTCAATGGGAAAAATTAGAAGTTGATATTAAAAATATCAAGGTTTTATTAAATGATATTGAAATTCAAGATATGGCTGAGGAAGAATTACTTTGTTTAAATAAAAAAAATAAAATCTTAGAAAAGAAAATCAATCAATTATTATTACCTGAAGATCCTGATGATAAACACAGCTGTTTTATCGAAATTCGAGCGGCAACAGGGGGAGATGAATCTTCTATTTTTGCTGGTGAATTATTTAGAATGTATGTACGGTATGCTGAATACTGTTCATGGCAAGTAGAAATAATGAATACTAGTGAAAGTGAAAAAGGGGGATTTAAGGAAATAATTGCAAAAATTACAGGAAAAGGTGCATGTGGTCGTTTGAAATTTGAATCGGGCGGCCATCGTGTACAAAGAGTACCAGAAACAGAATCACAGGGAAGAATTCATACATCTACTTGTACTGTTGCGGTCATGCCTGTTAGACCAAAAGCTGAAAAACAGGAAATTAATTTGTCTGATTTAAAAATTGATACTTTTCGTTCTTCTGGTGCAGGAGGACAACACGTGAATACTACTGATTCTGCTATTAGAATTACTCATATTCCTACTGGTAACGTAGTAGAGTGTCAAGATGAACGTTCACAACATAAAAATAAAGCAAAAGCTTTATCAATTCTATCAGCACGTATTTATGCTGCTAAATTAGCGCAAGATCATCAAGAAAAATCCTCTATGAGAAGAAATTTATTAGGAACTGGTGAACGATCAGATAGAAATAGAACATATAATTTTCCCCAAAATAGAATTACAGATCATAGAATTAATTTAACTATCTATAAGCTAGATGAAGTATTACAAGGTAAATTAGATTTACTTATTGAACCAATAACACAAGAATATCAAGCAGACATGCTTTTTTCTCTATCTGAGTATAAAAATGAATATTAAAAAATGGATAAATGAATCTATTAAAAAACTATGTTTTGTAGACAATCCTAAATATGAAGCTGAATTTTTATTAGGTTATGTTTCAAAACGCACGCGCAGTTTTATCATGAGGTCTGATCATATTAGATTAAACAAAAATCAATATAAACATTTAAATGATTTAATTTATCGCCGTTCTCATGGAGAACCTATAGCGTATATTATAAAAGAAAAAGAGTTTTGGTCTTTGTCTTTATTTGTTTCGTATGATACTCTTATTCCAAGACCTGATACAGAAATTTTAGTAGAAAAAGTATTAACTAAAATTAATAAAAGTTCTACTTCAATTTTAGATTTAGGTACTGGATGTGGAGCTATTTCTCTAGCTTTAGCTAGCGTTTTTTCTAATTTGAAGATCGTCGGTATTGATAAGTCAGAAAAAGCTCTTAGAATAGCTCGAATGAATGCAGATAAATTAAAAATTAAAAATGTTTCTTTTTTTTTTAGTAATTGGTTTTCAAATATAAATCAAAAATTTAACATTATTGTAAGTAATCCGCCATATGTTAGCAAAAAAGAAATTGTTTTTTTTAAAAAAGATATTTTTTTTGAACCATTTGATGCTCTTATATCTGATAATAACGGATTGTCAGATATTAAAAATATAATCAAAAATGCAAAAAATTATTTATTTGATGGAGGTTGGTTGTTAATAGAGCATGGATGGAATCAAAAAGTACAAGTTCAATATTTATTTAAAAAATATAATTTTTTTGAAATAGAATCTTATCAAGATTATGGAGGAAACGATCGTGTGACAATTGGGAAAAATATAATGAATAAAAATTTATAACATTTAAAAATTTATTAAAAAAAATTTATGTTAAAAAAATCAAAAAATATTCTATTTCAATATAGAATATATTAATGATATCATTTAAAATTCTAATTATTAATTAAAAAATACTACTATTACTGACAATATGAAATCTCTTTCTAATATTAATTTTTCTCAATTATCACTTTTTGAATCTATTGTTGTAGCTTCTCAAGCTATTCGCGAAGATTTTCCTTCAAATTGTGTTCTAGCTGAATTAAAAAACAAAATAAAAGAAGCCGAATCTTATATTTCATCTGAAAATGAACCTAATCGACAATTAGCAAAGTTGTTGGAGTTATTCTATACACACTGGAATTTTGGTGGTGCTACTGGCATTTATAATCTATCAGATACACTATGGATCGATAATGTACTGAAAACCCGAAAAGGTACTGCAGTATCTTTAGGTATTCTTTTGTTGCATATTGCTCAAGAATTAAAATTGCCATTGAATCCTGTTGTTTTTCCTACTCAGCTTATTTTAAGAGCAGATTGGGTGAATAAAAAAAAATGGTTTATTAATCCTTTTAATGGCGAGATATTAGATCAACATACTTTAGAAGTTTGGTTAAAAGGCAATATTAGCCCAACTGCAGAATTATATGAAAATGATTTGTATAAATCTGAACCTATTACTGTCATTAGAAAAATGTTGGATACATTAAAATCTGCATTAATGGAAGAAAAAAAAATGGAATTAGCATTAAATGTAACTAATTTATTATTACAAATTGATCCAAATAATCCATATGAAATTCGTGATAGAGGACTAATATATGCACAATTAGAATGTAATCATGTTGCTTTAACGGATTTAATTTATTTTGTAGAAAATTGTCCTGAAGATCCAATTAGTGAAATTATTAAAATTCAAATTCACTCTATTGAGCAAAAAAAAATGATATTACATTAAAAATTATTTACTGTATAACAGGCAAATTACGTTTATGTAACGTATCTAAATACAATTTTTCAATAATTTTTTGGCTCTTAAGATCTATTTTTTCCCCTTCCAGATAAGAATCAATTGTATTATATGTAACACCTAAAACAGATTCGTCATCTTTTTGTGGATGGTCGTCTTCTAAATCTGCCATTGGTTTTTTAAAATATAGATGTTTTGGACAATTTAATTTCTTTAATAATAATTGAATTTGTCGTTTATTTAATTTAGCTATAGGGTTTATATCTGTTCCATTATCTCCATATTTTGTAAAAAATCCAGTTATATTTTCTGCTGCATGTCCTGTTCCGACTACAAGACCTTTTTTCATACCAGCAACACTGTATTGTACTTTCATTCTTTCTCTAGCTTTCTCATTACCTTTTATATAATCGGAAATAATAATGCCTGATTTTCGCAAAGATTTTTCACTACTTAAAACCGATTTTTTTATATTGATATTAAAAATTTGATCTGGACATATAAAATTAATTGCATCTTTGCAGTCTTTTTCGTCAGCTTGAATTCCATATGGCAAGCGTAATGCGATAAATTGATAATCAAGATCTTTTGTTTCATTTCTTAATATTTCAGCAGTGATTTGACAGATTTTAGCTGTTAATGTAGAGTCTTGTCCTCCACTAACAGCAACTATTAAAGATTTTAGGTTGATGTGACTGAGAAGATATTTTTTTAAAAAATTAATACAATTTTTGATTTCTTTTTCTGGTATAATTACTGGTTTTACTCCCAGCAACTTAATAATTTTTTTTTGAAGTTTCATATAATTTTCCTGATTTTTTCAGAATTATAAATATTTATATATTAAAATTTAAATATATTTTTAAATATCATTAAAATAGAACAATGGATAAAAAATTGAATAATTTAATTCTTGTATTAAATTGTGGTAGTTCTTCTATAAAATTTGCGATATTAAATCCTGATAATGAGAAAAAGTATTTATCTGGTTTAGTAGAGTGTTTATTTTTATCTAAAACATATATTACATGGCAATGTTTAGGAATAAAATATAAAAAAAAAATAGGTTCAAATATTAGTCATGAAGTTGCTTTAAATTTTATTATAGATCATGTTTTGTCACAAAAAAAAGATCTTTTTAAAAATTTAGTAGGTGTAGGACACAGAGTAGTACATGGTGGTGCAAAAATAAAAAAATCAACTTTAATTAATAATAATGTTATCAAATGCATTCAAGATGCAGTATCTTTTGCTCCATTACATAACCCAGCAAATCTCATTGGAATCAAAATAATAACTGAAAAATTTCCTATTTTATCCAAAAAAAATGTGGCAGTTTTTGATACAGATTTTTATCAAAATATGCCTGAAACTTCTTTTTTATATGCAATACCATATAATTTTTACAAGAAACATGGTATCAGACGTTATGGTGCTCATGGTATTAGTCACAATTACGTCGCTCATAAAACTGCCGTTATCCTAAACAAAAAATTTGAATCTTTAAACATCATAACATGTCACTTAGGTAATGGAGCTTCTATTTCTGCTATTTGCAACGGAATATGTGTGGATACTTCAATGGGATTAACTCCTTTAGAAGGATTGGTTATGGGGACTCGAAGCGGCGATCTAGATCCTTCGATTATTTTTTTTATGAATAAAAAACTTAATTTAAGTATTAATGAAATTGAGATAATTTTAAATAAAAAATCTGGATTATTAGGTTTAAGTGGTATCAGTAGTGATTTTCGTTATTTTGAGAAAAATTATAATTACAAAAAAAATGCTAAAAAATCTGTAGATGTTTTTTGTCATCGTTTATCAAAGTATATTGCTTCTTATATGAGTTTAATGGAAAATCGTTTAGATGCTGTTATTTTTACTGGTGGTATCGGTGAAAATGTACCTTTAGTAAGAGAATTAACTTTTTCTAGATTATCTTTATTAGGTTTTCAGATTGATTCAGAACTTAATTTGTCTGTTGTAGGGGATAAATCGGGGATAATTACCAAATGTTCTTCCCGTCCAGTTTTAGTGGTTGCAACAGATGAGGAAGCAGCGATAGCTCAAGAAACTAGTAAGATAATTAATAAAATATAATAATTTTTTAGTATGTTATAATTTTTATATCTCATGATAGGATAATTATGTCGCGTATTATAATGTTAGTTCCTTTAGATGAAGATGTTGGTTTAACTTCAGTAAGTTTAAGTACAATTCATTTTTTTAATAACAATCAATTTAAAAAAAAATCTATTCAATCTATTTTATATTTTTCTTGTATAAAAAATGTATTGGATGATACATATTTAATCATTAAAAAATATTTTTCAAAAATAGTTCGAACGTTAGATCATGTAGATTTTTCAGAAGTTTTTTTTAATTCATCTGAATATTTTTTACTATTAAATGACATTAAAGATAAATTTTATAATAAAAAATTATTATATGAAATCATTTTAATTGAAGGAATGAAAAAAAAATATAGTAGTGATGCTGATAAGATTAATTATGATATTTCTCAAAATTTAAATGCAGAAATAATATTTATATCAAATTTAGAAGATTCTTCTTTAGAATGTATTAAAAAAAAGGAAAAAAAAATTAATGTATTTTTACAACAAAAAAAATACAGAAATATTCTGGGTATAATTTTTAATAAAATTAATTCTCCTTTTTTAGAAAAAAAACATAATTTTATAAAAAAATTAATGCTATTAAAAGAAATAAAAAATAAGAAAAAAAAAGTTATTTCTAACGAAACATTTAAAAATAATTTTTTTTCAATTATAGCTGCTATTCCTTGGAATAAAAAAATTGTCACAATACATGTAATAGATGTTTTAAACTTTTTAAATATACAATATGTTCATTTAATACAAAATAAAAATCACATTATAGAAGAAATAATCATATTTGATGAAAGTTATTTCAATATGTTAAATAAACATTATTCAAATTCTTTAATAATACTTTCTTTTAGTCGTATAGATGTTTTTATAGATATTTTAAATTTTAATTCTTACTTAAATAACAATCAGATTAAGTGTATAATATTAACAGGAGTATTGAAATCAAAAAATTATATTTTTTCTTTATGTGAAGTTTTAATACAAAGATCTATTTCTGTTTTTTTCACAGAAAAGAGTACAATCGATGTTTTATCCCAATTACAAATTTTTAATTTTAACATTAAATTAAAGGATCTAGTATATATTAAAAAATTGCAAAAATATATTTCTAGTTTTTTTTGTGCTACTTCTTTAATAAGTCCTAAAAAAAAATATAATCGTGTTATGACATGTTCTCCACAAGAATTTTGTAATAATTTAAAATCACTATCAAAAAAAAGAAATAAACGTATTATATTACCTGAATCATATGAAATCCGAATATTACAAGCTGTCGCAATATGTTATAATGATAATATTGCTCAATGTGTATTGTTAGGAGATCCAAAAAAAATTCGTACCATAGCAAACGATAAAGGAATTTATTTAAATAAAAATATCGAAATAATCAATCCTGTTTTAATAAGAGAAAATTATATTTCTCGTTTTTTAGAAATCCGTAAAGAAAAAGGTATAAGTCAATTATACGCTAAAAAGCAATTAGAAGATAATACTGTTTTAGCTACTTTAATTTTAGAATCTAATCAAGTAGATGGATTGGTTTCGGGAGCAGTAAATACTACATCTAACACTATACGTCCAGCATTGCAAATTATTAAAACAAATTCTCAGAGTTCATTAGTATCATCTGTTTTTTTCATGTTATTACCAAGTCAAGTTTTAATTTATGGTGATTGTGCTATCAATATTAATCCAACTGCAGAAGAGCTAGCAGAAATTGCAATTCAATCTGCAGATTCAGCTAAAATTTTTGGAATAGAACCACGTATTGCTATGTTGTCTTATTCAACTGGTTGTTCTGGTCGTGGATATCAAGTGGAGCAAGTAAAAAAGGCTACTTCTATTGTACGAAATAAAAGATCTGATTTAATTATTGATGGCCCCATACAATATGATGCTGCGATTTCAGCAAGAGTTGCTAAATTAAAAGCACCCCATTCACCTATTTCAGGAACTGCAAATGTATTTATTTTTCCAGATTTAAATTCTGGAAATATAGCTTATAAGGCAGTTCAACGTTCCTCGAAAATAGTTTCTATTGGTCCAATGTTACAAGGACTAAGAAAACCAGTAAATGATCTCTCACGAGGTGCTTCAGTAGAAGAAATTGTTTATACTATCGCATTAACATCAGTTCAATCTGAATGAATATATATTGTATAAAATTTTAAAAATATAATTTTAAATTTTAATTATAATATTGCCATTTGGTTTACAACAACATGGAAATATTTCATTTTTTTTAAATAGAGCAGCCATAGGCTGTTTTATTAAATAAAATATTTTTCCTTTGATTAATTCAATTCTACATATTCCACAATATCCGGATCTGCACTGATATTCTATGTTAATATTATTTAATTCTAAAATAAATAATAGAGATAAGTTTTTTTTATAAAAAATTTTTTTTTTAATATTTATTATTTCAATAATATTATATTTGATTTTATAATTTAAATTTTTTGAATTCATTATCAGATACTTCTGAATCAATTTGACCAACTAAATACGAACTAATTTCTGTTTCTTGAGGAGCATTTTGTATATTATCAGAGGTTAGCCAATCATTAATCCAGGGGATAGGATTAGATTTTTTTTTAAAGGGCATTTTAAAACCAATAGCATGCATACGAATATTTGTAATATATTCTATATATTGACAAAGTATATCTTTATTCAATCCTAACATTGACCCGTTTTGAAATAAATATTCAGCCCATTTTTTTTCTTGTTCTGAAGCTGAAATGAATATATTAATAGCTTCTTCTCTGCATTCTAAAGCTATATCTTTCATATTTTCATTGTTTTTTATATCACTTAAAAGATTTAAAATATGTTGAGTTCCTGTTAAATGCAATGCTTCATCGCGTGCTATTAATCGTATAATTTTTGCATTTCCTTCCATCAGTTCTCTTTCTGCAAATGCAAATGAACATGCAAAACTAACATAAAATCTAATTGCTTCTAAAACATTTACACTTATTAAACATAGATATAGTTTTTTTTTCAGCACGTTTAAATCGATATGAATTGTTTTATTGTTGACTAGATGATTGCCTTCACCTAATAAATGCCAATAACTAGTCATTTTTATCAGTTCATCATAATAAACCGAAATGTTTTGAGCACGGTCATTAATGTGTTTGTTTGAAATAATATCATCGAATATTAAAGATGGAAAGTTAACAATATTTCTAATTATATGAGTATAAGAACGTGAATGAATAGTTTCTGAAAACGACCATGTTTCAATCCAGGTTTCTAATTCAGGGATAGATATGATTGGTAAAAAAGCTATATTAGGACTTCTTCCTTGAATAGAATCTAGTAATGTTTGATATTTTAAGTTACTAATAAAAATATGTTTTTCATTATCAGGTAAGTTTTGAAAATCTATTCTATCTCGAGAAAGATCTATTTCTTCAGGTCTCCAAAAAAACGATAATTGTTTTTCAATTAATTGTTCAAATATATTATATTTTTGTTGATCATATCTAGCAATATTTACCGGTTGACCAAAAAACATTGGTTCGTTGAGTTGATTATTTTTTTTTTTTGAAAAAATTGTATAAGACATAATCTTGCACCTCATGATAAATTTAAGATTATAATGTGTATTTTTTTTGAATATTTTTATTTTTTATATAATGCATGAGCCACTTTCGCATATATTTTCTATCGATTCAGATATAATGTTTTGATGATCTTCAGAACCGTCTAAAGTATTTTGATAATACAAAGTTTTTAAACCAAGTTTATATGATAATAAAAGATCATAGAGAAGTTGTTTCATAGGAATTTTATTGTTTAAAAATCTTTTTGGATCATAGTGAGTGTTCACTGAAATAGATTGATCGATAAATTTTTGCATAATGCCAGCTAGTTCTAGATATCCGGTGTTATTAGGTATGTTCCAAAGTAATTCATACTGTGATTTTAATTTTTTATATTCAGGAACAACTTGACGTAATATTCCATCTTTAGATACTTTAATGGTAATAAAACCTCTTGGTGGTTCAATTCCATTTGTCGCATTAGATATTTGGGAAGATGTTTCTGAAGGCATTAAAGCAGATAATGTTGAATTTCTTAAACCATATTTTTTGATTCTATAACGCAACGAGTTCCAGTCTAAATGTAGTGGTTCGTTACATATGTTATCAATATCTTTTTTATATGTATCTATAGGTAATTTCCCTAAAGAGTAATTAGTATGATTAAATAAAGCGCATGCGCCTTTTTCTTTTGCTAATTCACAAGACGCTTCTAATAAATAATATTGCATGGCTTCAAAAGTTTTATGTGTTAAATTATTTGCACTGCCATCTGAATAACGCACTTTATTTTTAGCTAAATAATATGCAAAATTAATCACTCCAATTCCTAAAGATCGTCTAGAAATAGCTGATTTTTTAGCTGCTAGTATTGGATAATTTTGATATTCTAATATTTCATCTAGTGCACGTACAGATAATATAGATAATTCTTTAAATTCATCAAGATTTTTAATGGCGCCTAAATTAAAAGCCGATAATGTACAAAGTGCTATTTCTCCATCTTGGTCGTAAATATCATTTAATGCTTTAGTAGGTAATGTAATTTCTAAGCATAAATTAGATTGTCTTATTGGAGATAATTCAGGATTAAATGCACTATGTAAATTACAATGATCTACATTTTGTATGTAAATACGTCCAGTAGAAGTTCTTTCTTGCATCATTAATGAAAATAAATCTAATGCTTTAATTGTTTTCTTTCTTATATTTTTTTTTCTTTCATATTGCAGATATATTTTTTCAAATTTTTTTTGATCAGAAAAAAATACTTCATATAAGTCAGGAACATCAGAAGGGCTAAATAATGTTATTTGGTCTCCTGATAATAATCTTTCATACATTAATTTATTGATTTGTAATGCATAATCAATATGACGTACTCTATTTTCTTCAACTCCTCTATTGTTTTTTAAAACCAATAAACTTTCAACTTCAAAATGCCATATTGGATAAAAAATAGTTGCAGCCCCGCCGCGAACACCTCCTTGAGAACAAGATTTAACAGCACTTTGAAAATGTTTATAAAAAGGTATGCAACCAGTGTGGAATGCCTCTCCATTTCTAATAGGGCTTCCTAACGCGCGAATTTGACCTGCATTGATGCCAATTCCAGCTCGTTGGGAAACATATTTAACAATGGCGCTGCTTGTAGCATTAATAGAATTTAAATTATCAGCGCATTCAATTAAAACACAAGAACTAAATTGACGAGTAGGAGTTCTAACTCCAGACATGATTGGTGTAGGTAATGAAATTTTAAAAGTAGAGATAGCATCGTAAAAACGATGAATATAGTTCATTCGAATATTTTTTGGATATTGAGAAAATAGGCAGGCAGATATTAATATATATAAAAATTGTGCACTTTCGTATATTTTTCCACTAATGCGGTTTTGTATTAAATATTTTCCTTCTAATTGTTTAACAGCTGCATATGAAAAATTCATATCTCGCCAATGATTGATAAAAGAATTCATTTGCAAAAACTCTTCATAAGAATAATTTTTTAGCAAATCTTTATCATATTTTTCTAAAATAACCATTTTTTTTACATGATCATATAATTGAGGAGGTTCAAATTGACCATATGCTTTTTTCCGAAGATGGAATATAGTTAATCGTGCAGCCATATATTGATAGTCTGGTGTATCTTGCGAAATGAGATCGGCAGCAGCTTTGATAATAGTCTCATGAATATTAATAGTAGTAATATTATCGTAAAATTGAATTCGAGAACATAATTCAACTTGTGATACAGATATATCATCTAGTCCTTCTGATGCCCAATTTAATACTTTATGGATTTTATCTAAATTTATTTTTTCTTTTCTTCCATCGCGTTTAGTGACAAACAAACTATTTTTCATAATTAATTTAACTTATTTATTGATTATAAAGAGTTCAAATAAATTTTCTTATCTTTTATTAATATTTTTATTAATGTAGATAAGACAATATTTTTTTATATAGGTTCTACAATTTTTTGTAAAGCAACAACTTTTTCATTTTTTGATGTTCTTATTAATATAACACCTTGTGTATTTCTTCCTAATATTCCTACTTCAGAAACTCTAATTCTAACTAACGTTCCTGCATCAGTGATCATCATAATTTGATCTTTTTCTACAACTTCTATTGCTCCAATTATTTTCCCATTTTTTTTTGTTATTTTAATAGATATTACGCCCTGAGTAGCACGTGATTTGATAGGAAAATCTATAATTTTTGTGCGTTTTCCATATCCATTTTTCGTTGCTATTAAAATACTTCCTTTATTTTTTGGTACAATCAAAGATACTACTTTATCGTTTTTTTTAATTTTTATACCTCTGACTCCAGATGCAGTTCTACCCATAGTTCGAACACTTTTTTCTAGAAATTGGACTACTTTACCGTTTTGTGTAAATAACATAATATTATTATTCCCATCAGTTAAAGCAACACCAATAAGTTCGTCATTTGCATGTAAATTAATAGCGATAATTCCTGTTAGTCTAGGTTTTTTAAATTGATTTAAAGAACTTTTTTTTACTATTCCATGTGCAGTTGTCATAAAAATATTTAGATTATCTTTATATTCATGTACTGGCAATATGGCTGTAATTCTTTCTTTAGGATTTAAGGGCAATAAATTAACTATGGGTCTTCCTCTTGCATGTCTACTAGATTCCGGTAACTGATAAACTTTCATCCAATACAGAATACCTCGACTAGAAAAACATAATATAGTATCATGTGTGTTTGCTATTACTAAACTTTCTATAAAATCTTCTTCTTTTATTTTTGCTGCTGATTTTCCTTTTCCACCTCTTCTTTGAGCATTATAATCAGAAAGAGGTTGATATTTGACGTATCCTGAATGGGATAATGTGACTACTACATCTTCTTGATTAATCAAGTCTTCAAGATTAATATCTGCATGATTATCATTAATTTCTGTGCGTCTTTTATCGCTGAATTTATCTTTTATTAACAGCAACTCTGATTTGATAACATCAAGCATACGTTTTGGATTATGAAGTATTTCTTTTAGTTCTTTGGTTTTTTTTATTAAATCGTTGTGTTCTACAATGATTTTTTTTTGTTCTAGGCTACTTAGCTTATGCAAACGTAAATCTAATATAGCTTCTACTTGTTTTTCAGTGAAACGATATTTGTTGTTTTTTGATAGATTATTTTTTTCTTGTAAATAATCAAATTCTTTTATTATTTCAGAGTTCCATTTTTTTTTAATAATCAAATTTTTAGCATTGATTAAATTTTCTGATTTTTTTATTATTTCAATAATCGAATTAATATTTATTAAAGCACTATTTAATCCCTTAAGTATGTGTATACGATTACGCATTTTATTTAATTCAAAAATACTGCGTCTTGTAATGATTTCTTGTCTGTGAAATAAAAAATACTTTAATATTTCTTTTAAAGATAATGTTTTAGGTTGTCCTTGACATAAAGCAACCATATTAATCCCAAAAGATACCTGTAGTTGAGTTAGAGAATATAATTGATTTAAAATTATTTCAGATATTGCTTCTCTTTTAATTTCTATAACAATTCTCATTCCATCTTTATCTGATTCGTCACGTAAAGCAGTAATTCCATCAATTCTTTTGTCTCTTACTAATTCTGCTATTTTTTCAATCAAACGTGATTTATTGACTTGATAAGGTATTTCATCAAATACAATAGATTCTTTTTTGTTTTTTTTATTTTTTTCAATTTGACTTCGTGCGCGAATATAAATTTTTCCTTTTCCTGTACGATAAGCTTCTTCGATACCTGATTTTCCATGAATGATTCCAGCTGTTGGAAAATCTGGTCCCGGAATATATTTAATCAGTTCTTGCAGAGTAATATCATTATTATCGATATAAGCTAAACATCCATCAATTACTTCATTCAAGTTATGAGGTGGAATATTTGTAGCCATTCCTACAGCAATACCTGATGAGCCATTTATTAAAAGATTAGGTATTTTTGCAGGCAATATTTCTGGTATATATTCAGTCCCATCATAGTTTGGCAAAAATTCAACAGTGTTTTTTTCTAAGTCGTTTAATAGCTCATGAGCTATTTTAGACATTCGAATTTCTGTATATCGCATTGCTGCAGCAGAATCTCCGTCTACTGACCCAAAATTTCCTTGACCATCTATAAGCATGTAACGTAATGAAAATTTTTGAGCCATGCGAACTATTGCATCATATACAGCAGAATCTCCATGTGGATGATATTTTCCTATAACGTCACCTACTACGCGAGCAGATTTTTTATATGTTTTGTTCCAGTCATTATTTAATATGTACATTGCAAAAAGTATTCTTCTGTGAACAGGTTTCAACCCATCTCGAACATCTGGCAAGGCACGGCCAACTATTACAGACATAGAATAGTCTAAATAAGAGCTTTTTAATTCTTCCTCAATATTGATTTGTATGATTTCTCGCGCAATGGCTTTCATAAAACTTTTGTCTCTTTACATTGAAAACAATCAAATTAAGTATAAAAGTATAACATAATTAAACTATTAGATGCATATAAAGAAAATCATTCTTAACTATAAATAATTTGACATAATTAAAAAAATGTTTTTATATATTGTGTATTTTAAATGAAAGTATTATCATAAATTGTGTATTTTAAATAAAAGTATATAAAAATAATTACAATATTACATAAAAATTTATTCAAGAAGTATTCGATTAAAGAAAGTATCTGATTGAAAATATAATAGTTTATTAACTTGACTTTAAAATGAGATTTTATTATGAAAGATGAAGAAAAAAAGTTGATAGAAAATTTATTTGATCGTTTAAAAAAAACTGAATTAAATTCTTCTGAAAGAGACAGTGCCGCAGATGATTTAATTCAAAAATTATCAAAAAAACAACCCGCCTCTTCTTATTATATGGCTCAAACAATATTAATTCAAGAAACAGCTATAAAAAAAATGGGTATGAAAATTGAAGAGTTGAAAAATAGAATTAAAGAATTTAATTCAAAAGAATTGAATAAAAAAACAAGTTTTTTATCGAGTTTTTTCAAAAAATCACCTGCTTCTCAAACAATATCTACTAATAATAACATTCCATGGAATAAAAATAGAGAGATTATTCCGCCTAATTCTTCTAATACAACTGTATTACCAACAACTCAATCGTTGCCGACAGTAAATAGCAGTAGAAGTAGCAGTTTTCTCAGCAGTGCATTGCAAACAGCAACAGGTGTGGCAGGTGGTATGATTTTAGGCAATATGTTAATGAATGTTTTTAGTCATACTAAACCAGAAGAAGATATATTTGATACTGTCAATCAATCAACTTTCGAACAGCATGGAGAAGATAATTTTTTAAATAATAATCATCACGATAATGATTTAATTAATTATCATTACAATGACTCAGATACTGATCATTACAATGATTCAGATACTGATAATGAATCAAGTTCAGAAAATATCGATAATGACGTATATCATACAGATGATACTGATATTAATGATGACAATTTTATTTAAATATCGTTATGCTTATAATAAGAAATATTTAATTTGATCTTAAAAATAGTATAAAATTTAAATTCAAAAATAAAGCCAGCATAAAATATTTTTTTGCTGACTTTAATTTCTTGTTAAGAATACTGGCTTAAATATTCAGAAACTCCTTCAGAAGAGGCCTTCATACCTTTTCTTCCTTTTTCCCAATTAGCAGGACATACTTCTCCAAATTTATTATGAAAGTCTATAGAATCTACCATGCGTATCATTTCTTTTATATTACGTCCAAATGGTAAATCATTCACAACTTGATGACGTATAATCCAGTTAGAATCAATTAAAAATGAAGCTCTTAATGCTATACCTAGATTTGGATGTTCAATACCGTAAGATTGTTGAATATTACGTTTTATATCAGAGACCATGGGAAAACTTATTTTTCCAATGCCGCCATTTTTGGGTAGTGTTTTTTGCCATGCTTGATGAACAAAAACACTATCAATAGATACACCTACAATTTTTACGTTTCTTTTTTTAAATTCTGAATGGAGTATGTTAAATTCTATAATTTCTGATGGACAAACAAAAGTAAAATCCATTGGCCAGAAAAATAAAACAACAGATTGACCATTAGAATATTTTTTAAAATCAAATTGTTCAACAATTTGATTATTTTTTACGATTGCTGGAGCTATGAAGTTGGGTGCGTTTTGTGTTACTAAAACCATTTTTTTTCCTATAGTATTATACTAGTCAAAGAAAAGTATTGTTAATATTTTTAAAGGTGGAAATTTTAAATGAATATAATTTTATCTTGGAAAGATGTCTTATCTCAAGAAAAAAAAAAATATTTTATTAATATAATCAAGTTTCTCAAAAAAGAGCGTTTAAAAAAAATAATTTATCCAGATAAAAAAGATATATTTAACGCTTTTATTTTAACTGATTTTAATGATATAAAAGTTGTTATTCTTGGACAAGATCCATATTTTTCTAAGAATCAAGCACACGGTTTATCATTTTCTGTTCCTGAAAATTTTACTATACCACCTTCTTTAAAGAATATATATAAAGAGTTAAATAACGATTTTAAAAAAAAACATAAATTTAATCATGGATGTCTTGCCAGTTGGGCTGATCAAGGTGTTTTTTTATTGAATACTATTTTAACAGTTGAATCAGGAAAACCAAAATCGCATAGTAATATAGGATGGAATATTTTTACTGATAAGGTGATCTCTGCAATTAATTTATATAGAAATTCTATTATTTTTTTGTTATGGGGCAATGATGCACAAAAAAAATGTAATTTAATCGATGAGAATAATCATTATATATTAAAAGCATCTCATCCTTCTCCATTATCAGCGTATCGAGGTTTTTTTGGATGCAAACATTTTTCTATTACTAATAAAATTTTACTTCAAAATAAAAAAAAACCGATTAATTGGTTTTTAACTTAAAATAAAATATTAATTTTTAGAAATTGTAACCGTTGCTTTTCTTAATAATACTTTATTAAAAGTAAATCCTTTTTTATCAGTAGAAATAATATGATTAGATGGTATGTTTTCAGATGATTCTGTTGAATTTAGCATGTGAATTTCAGGATTAAAAAGCTCATTTTTTTTGCCTTCAGTTTTTACTCCTAATTTATATAGTATATTTAATAAAGATTCCAGGGTTAACTCGATACCTTTTATTACAGGCGTATCTTTTATATTTAACCTATTAGATATTATTAAGACATCTTCTAAAGAATCTATTATTGGAATTATTTCTTTTAAAAATCTTTCAATTTCTGCTATTTCTATTTTTTTTATTTTTTCTTCAGTGTTTTTTTTTATATTTTCTATATTTGCTAGTTTACGTAATTCAATATCGTTTATTTTTTTTTCATTCTGAATCAGTTCAAATTTTAAATCTTCTAATTTTTTATTTTCAAGAGAAATATTATCTAAATTTTTTTTTATTTTTTCTATTTTTTCATTTTTTAAAAATTTTTTTTTATTTATTTTTTTTTCTTCATGACTCATAGAATTTACCATTTATTATGTTAATAATGAAGATATTATAAACCTTATAATTAATCTTTCAAGACTCTTTACTATTATAATATAATAGATATTATTTTTTTTTAGGAATTTTTATGTAATGAAGCAACATTTCACTTGTATAGGCATTATTGGGCGTCCGCGTCATGCGAGTGCATTGATAACACATAAAACTCTTTATAAGTGGTTAATAAAAAATGGTTATACGGTTTTTATTGAACGCACTATTTCTAAAGAATTAAAATTACACAATCCTAATACTGCTACATTAGTGGAAATTGGTCAATATTGTGATTTAGCAGTAGTTATAGGAGGAGATGGCAATTTATTATGTGCAGCGCGTGTTTTGTCATTCTATAACATTAAAATTATTGGAATTAATCGAGGTAATTTAGGTTTTCTTGCGGATTTAAATCCAGATACTGGTTTAAAAAAATTATCAGAGGTATTATCTGGAAATTATTTTTTAGAAAATCGTTTTTTACTAGATGCACAAGTGTGTCAAAAAAAAATAATTTCAAGATCGAGTATAGCTATTAATGAAGTTGTTTTGCATACAAAACATTTAGCTCATATGATAGAATTTGAAGTGTATATTAATAATAAATTTTCTTTTTCTCAACGTGCAGATGGATTAATCGTTTCAACACCTACAGGTTCTACTGGTTATTCACTTTCAGCTGGCGGACCAATTATAGAAACATCTTTAGATGCAATTGTATTAGTACCAATGTTTCCGCATACTTTATCTGCTCGTCCATTAGTAATTCATAGCGACAGTATAATTTGTTTAAAATTTTCTAATTTTCAAACTAATTTAAAGATAAGCTGTGATAGTCAAATTATTTTAACAATAAAAAAAGGTGAATGTGTATTTATTCGTCGTAGTTGTTATTATCTGAATCTCGTTCATCCTAAAAGTTATAATTATTTTAAAACTTTAACCACTAAGTTAAATTGGTCTAAAAAATTTTTTTAGATTATATAGAATGCGAAAAATATAAATTTTATAAAAGAGTTTTTAAAAATTAATATTTTTTATTAATATAAAATATTGTAAGATAAAACAAAGAGTATTAATTATTTTTTATGTACACTATGTTTGGGATAACATGATGAATAATTACATCAAAATATTTTTAATAGTTATTTTTTTTTCTAGTTGTTCAACTGTGGATCAAAAAAAATACAATTCTAATATTTTAGAAAAAATATATTTAAATCGAAATATGTTGAATAAAAATTATGTTGGTATGACACAGGAGCAAATAGTCTATATATTTGGTATGCCAATTATTTCTGATTCTTTTAATGATGTATATCATTATTCTTTATACGGTTCAAGAGACAAAAACGCAATTCAAAAAAAAATATTAAATTTATATTTTAAAGATAATAAGGTCTGGAAGTTTAGTATTACATAATTTTTGGAGCTGGCGGGATTTGAACCCGCGTCCAAAATTTCTACGAATAAAGTACTACATGCTTAGTTTTTCTTCAATTAAATTCATTACCTAATTTGGAAAAACTCATTTTAGGTATATAGCTTGAAAAATCAGTACGTGTCATCGTCAAGCTTGATGCGCACGTTTTTCTCTTTTTTGACCTTCCTTTTTCCTCGTCCTAAGAGATAGAGGCTAAGGAGGAAGGGCTTCATACAGTTTTTTAAGCTGCTAAAGCGTAGTTTTGTTTATTGTTTGCAATTATTTTTTTACGGCTTTTATCGAGGCAAACCGTCCCTCGACATGCACTTTATTTTGTTGATAATTTTGTCAAATCCAAAAACAGCCCCTATGAAACTTTAGTATTACAAAAAAAAATAATTTTGTCTATTAATTATTTTACAGTATTTCAAGAAAATTTTTCTAGAAATAGTTTAAAGTTATATTGTGTATAATTTTTTTAAAATGGAAATTAATATGAACATTATTGAGAAAATAAAAAAACAAATTAAAGATAATATTATTTTAATTTATATGAAAGGAACTCCTGAGTTTCCTAGTTGTGGTTTTTCTGCACAGGCAGTGAAAGCTCTATCATCCTGTGGTGAAAAATTTGCTTATATAGATGTTTTAGAAAACACGGAAATTAGAAACAAATTACCAGAATATGCAAATTGGCCAACGTTTCCTCAATTATGGGTAGATGGAGAATTAATTGGTGGTTGTAGTATTATAGTTGAAATGTTCGAAAGTGGTGAGTTAAAAAAATTAATATCAAAAACAGTAAAAAAATATAGAATATAATTTCGTATAAAATAGATGTATATAATATGTTTATAAAATTAGATATGACATTAAATAAAGAGTGTTTAATTTTAAACCTTTATTGCTAATGTCATATCTTTTTTATTAAGCAAACTATTAAATATATTTTATTTATCAATTATGTTATTGTTTTTTTATAAATTAATAGGCCATCCACCTAAACGTTTCCAACGATTTACTAGTTCGCAAAATAGATTAGCGGTTTGTAAGGTATCATAAAGCGCAGAATGAGCTTGATTATTATCAAATGATAAACCAACAGCTTTACATGCTTTAGATAGTACAGTTTGACCGACTACTAATCCGCTTAATGCAGCTGTATCAAACGTTACAAAGGGATGAAAAGGATTATTTTTTATTTTTACTCTTTGAATTGCTGCCATTAAAAAATTATGATCAAAATTAGCATTGTGCGCTACAACAATTCCTCGACTACATCCTTGTTTTTTAATTCCTTTTCGTACGGCTTTCAATATAGATTGAATCGCTATTTTTTCACTAATAGCACCACGTAATGGATTAAATGGATCAATTTTATTGAAAGCTATTGCGTCAGAATGTATTACAGAACCTTTAAATGGTTCTATATGAAAATGTAATGTGTTTTCTTTATGCAACCATCCTAATTTATCCATTTTTAATGTTATTATAGCAATTTCTAATACTGCATCAGTGTTTGCATTGAATCCTGCTGTTTCGATATCAATTACAACAGGATAAAAAGTACGAAAACGGTTGCTTAACAAATTAAATTCTTGAGTTGTAGACATCAAAATCTCATTTTTAAAATACTTTTTATTTGATATAGTTAATTTTTTAGAATTTTAATTCTAGATACTGTAAAAATATGTATTATGATTCTTGTTAACAATTTAACAAGTGTACTATAATTTGTAAAAATGTTTAAGATCAAATTATTAATTTAACATTTTTAAAAAAATAATCCTATAATTTTATTGAAATTTTTAAGGAAAATAAAATGAGTTACGTTCTTCCTAATTTATCTTATTCATATAATGCATTAGAACCATTCTTTGATGAACAGACCATGATAATTCATCACACTAAACATCATCAAAATTACATTAATAATACTAATACTATTTTAGAAAAAACAACTTTTTCTTCATTATCTATTGATGAATTGATTTCTATCTTAAATGAAATTATTTTAGAAGAAAAAAATATATTGCGTAACAACGCAGGGGGGCATATAAATCATAGTTTTTTTTGGAAAAGTTTAAAACCAGGAACAGTTTTAACGAATGATCTGAAAAGAGAAATAGAAAAACAATTTAGTACCATTGATAATTTTAAAAAACAATTTGAATTAGCAGCACTTAATCATTTCGGATCTGGTTGGGTTTGGTTAGTAAATCAAAACGGTGTTTTATCTATAGTCTCCACGGTTAATCAAGATAATCCTTTAATGGGTAAATCAATATCGAATACTTATGGTTATCCTATAATTGGTCTAGATATTTGGGAGCATGCTTATTATTTAAAATATCAAAATAGACGATTAGATTACATTAAAGCTTTTTGGAATGTTGTCAATTGGGAAGAAGCATCTAATCGTTTACAAAAATAATTTATTAATTATGATAAAGTTGGTATTTTATACAAATTTAATATCATATTTTTTACTTAATTTTATATTTTCTCTGATGATTTTTAAAAAACATATAATGGAAAATTATATGTTTTTTAATGTATGTCATAAAGTATCAAAGTAGTTTTTTAAGATTAAAGGACATTTTTTTGAATACTATTAAAATGATAGTTGGATTATCTAATCCAAAAATAGATTATCATAATACACGTCATAATGTAGGTTCTTGGTATGTTTATAATTTAGCTAAAAATTATTTAAAAAATTTAAAAAAAGAAAAGAAATTTTTTGGTTTTACTGCTTCTTTTAAAATAGAATCAAACTATATCCGATTACTTGTACCTGATATTTTTATGAATATAAATGGTCAGTCAATATTGAAAATGGCATCATTTTATAATATTGATTTAAGTGAAATATTAGTAGTTCATGATGATTTAGAACTTCAACCTGGAGTTATAAAATTAAAATATAGTTATGGACATAATGGACATAATGGATTGAGAGATGTTGTTAATGTTTTTAATAAAAAAATTAATTTTTATCGATTTAGGATTGGTATAGGTCGTCCAATTAATCGCGATCAAATAGCATCTTTTGTATTATCAATCCCGACAAAAAAAGAGAAATTTTTAATTCGAAGAGCAATTTTACATGCAATAGAAGAAAATTTTATTTTTAAGATTTTAAAATTTTAATTAAATAACATGTCTTCTATTTTTAAGGTGTATAAGATATGGGTTTTAAATGTGGTATTATAGGTTTGCCCAATGTTGGCAAATCTACTTTATTTAATCTTTTAACGAAAGGAAATTCAGCGGTTGCTAATTTCCCGTTTTGTACTATTAAACCTAATATAGGTATTGTTTCAGTGATTGATGAACGCATCAATCATCTTATTAAAATTGTTTCTCCTCAAAAAATAGTTCATGCATTTATAGAGTTTATAGATATCGCTGGTTTAGTTAAAGGAGCATCTAAAGGCGAAGGATTAGGTAATCAATTTTTAGGCAACATACGAGAAACTCATTCTATAGCACATGTTGTTCGTTGTTTTAAAAACGATAAAATTACTCACGTTTATAATAAAGTACAACCTGTAAAAGATGTAGATATTATTAATAGTGAACTTATATTATGTGATTTTGATTTTTGTGAAAAGAATATATTACAACTACAAAAAAAAACAATTTTAAAGAACGAAAAAATAGAAAAGACTCTTAATGTTTTAAAAAAATGCATGAGTCATTTAAAAAAATTTTTAATGTTAAAAACTCTTGATTTGAAAAAAGATGAAAAAGAATTAATTAGTCATTTTCGTTTTTTAACTTTAAAACCAACAATGTATATTGCTAATATTAATGAAGAAAAAGAATCTTCCTACTTTTTAGAAGAATTAAATCAGATGGCTGAAAAAGAAGGTTCTATAGTTATTCCGATTCATGAAAATTTAGAATTAGATTTAGTAAAAATGTGTGATGAAGAACAAAAATCTTTTATGAAAGAGTTTAATATAAAAACTTTAAGTTTAAATAATGTTGTTTCTGCCGGTTATAAATTATTAAGTTTAATAACTTTTTTTACTGTAGGAAAAAAAGAAATTCGAGCTTGGGAAATTCTTAATGGAAGTACTAGTATTCAAGCTGCTCATAAAATACATAGTGATTTTAGCAAAGGTTTTATCAGAGCAGAAATTATTAAATATGTAGATTTTATAAAATATAAAAGTGAAGCAAAAATTAAAGAAATGGGAAAGTTTAAAGTAGAAGGGAAAAATTACCACGTTCAAGATGGAGATATTATTCATTTTTTATTTAACGTTTAAAGATGATTAATTTTTTATATTATTCAATATATGTTATTTTTAGAGAGGAAAATATTATAATCCTCTCTAACATAATATTTATTTTGCTAACAAAATTTTTTTTAATTTGCTAAACACAGGATTAATATTATGAGATAACAATGGTAAATCAATTCTACTTTTTAGCGCATCAGGTAGTAAAATTTTATTTTTTAATATTTCTTCTACAGTGTTTTTAAATTTAGCAGGATGTGCAGTACCTAGAAACAAGCCAAATTCGTTCTTTTTTAATTGATCTCGTAATAATCGATATGCAATTGCAGCATGAGGCTCAGAAACATAACCTAAGTCAAACAATTCCTTCAACGTTTCTTTGGTTCTATAATCTGGCACACTGCCAAATCTCAGTTCTTTTAAATCCCATTTTTTTCGATAAAATAATTCTTCAATTCGAGGCCAATTGTTAGGCTGGCTAATATCCATAGCATTAGAGATTGTAGATACAGTTTTCCGGGGATACCATATTCCATTATGAAGAAATCTAGGTACTGTATCATTAGCATTTGTACATGCTATAAATGATTTAATTGGTAAACCGAGAGACTTAGATAACAATCCAGCAGTTAAATTGCCAAAATTTCCACATGGAACTGCTATAACTAAATTTTTTCTCTGTTTTTCTGAAATTAAAGAAAAAGCTTCAAAATAATAACAAATTTGTGCTAATAATCTACTTATATTAATAGAGTTAGCGGAATTTAAACCTATTGATTCTTTGAGTTTTTTATCGTTAAAAGCTTCTTTTACTAACTTTTGACAATCGTCAAAACTGCCATTGATTGATATAGTTTTTATATTTTTACCTAAAGTACAAAATAATTTTTCTTGTAATTCACTAATCTTTCCTTTAGGGTATAAAATAATTACTCGTACATTTTTCATTCCATAAAATGCATGTGCTACTGCTGCACCTGTATCACCTGATGTTGCAGTTAAAATAGTAACTGATTCATTTTTTTTATTCATTAATAATATCATTTGAGCCATAAAACGTGCTCCAAAATCTTTAAATGCTAATGTTGGGCCGTGAAATAGTTCAAAGCAATGTATATCTTCTGTAATTTTTATTTTTAACGGATGTTTAAATGAAAATGATTTTTTGACATATTCATATAGTTTTTCTTTTGATATTTCATAATGAATAAATTTAGAAAGTATTTCGGTGCTGCGAGTAATAAAATCCATTTTTAATATTTTTGATAATTCAATAGGTTCAATAACAGGCAATTCTACAGGGAAGAATAATCCTTGTTGTTGTCCTAATCCTAGTTTTACAGCTGTTTCAAAATCTACTTGTTCGCTATGATCTTTTAAATTATAAAGTTTCATTTTTTTATCCTATTTTTCGTGCACCTTTTAAATCTAAAAAACAAATATGAACAAATCCTGTTTTATTCTGTAAATAATTTTCTGTTAACCATAAAGATATTTTTTGAGCTGTATATATGTTGTCAGAAATAGAAAAAATAGTCGGTCCGGAACCAGATATTCCGAAACTTATAGCTCCAAGTTTTTTGATTTTTTCTTTAGCTTCTAAAAAATTGGGTAGCAATTTAATACGATATGGTTCTGCTATAAAATCTTGCATTAATCGCGCTGCCAAATAAGGTTGTTGACTATATGAAGCATGAATAAAACCAGATAGATGACGACTATTTTTTATGCATATTTCTTTTTTATATTTTTTTGGTAGAATTTCTCTTGCTTCTGAAGTCGGAACTTTTATTCCTGGCCAAGCTATTATCCAAAACCAATTTTTAAAATTTGGAATTTTTTGACTTATTATTTCGGAATCTTCTAATATTAACTGTAGTCCTCCAAGATAAGATGGAGCGACGTTATCATAGTGTATACTTCCTGATATTTCACCTTCTACCTCTCCCATAAGAAGTAATAATTCTTTTTCACTTAGCGGTTTATTACAAAATTCATTTATAGCAACTAAAGTGGCTACTATTGAACAAGCACTAGAACCTAATCCTGATCCAATAGGCATATTTTTTTCTAGTATAATAGAAACAGGAACATTTTTTTTTATAACCTTACAAAATTTCAACCAGCATTTCCAAACAATATTTTGTTCGGTATTTTGAGGTAATTTATTAGAAAAAACACCTCTATTAATCAAATTAAATTTATCTGATAATTTTACTGTTACAAAATCGCCTAAAAAATCACCATTGATAGGTATAATTGCAGCACCTAAAATATCAAATCCCACTCCAACATTACCAATAGAAGCTGGTGCATAAACTTTAATCATTACTATGCTCCTGACGTTTATGATAGTGTACGCAGTAAGTCGGAAAATACTCCAGACGCTGTAACATTATTACCAGCACCATAACCTCTAAGCACTAGAGGAATGGGTTGATAATAATTAGTATAAAATGCTAGTGCATTTTCACCATTTTTTACTTTATATAATGGATCATTAATGTTAACTTCTTCAAGTTTTATAAAAAATTGTTCTTCTTTTTCTATTGTAGCAACAAATCGCAGTACATTTCCTGCATTACGTGCTCGATTGATTTTTTCCAAGAAATATACGTCTAATTCTTTTAATTTTGATAGAAATTCATTAACATCTTCATATTTTTTAAAGGAATCTGGTAATAAAGGTTCAATTTTAATATCTTTAAGTTCTATATTATATCCGGATTCGCGGGCTAAAATTAGTAATTTTCTTGCAACATCTATACCTGATAAATCATCTAATGGATTTGGTTCAGTGAAACCTAACTTTTTAGCTTCTTTAGTGGCTTCTGACAGTAAAGTGCCTTCTTCTAATTTTCCAAAAATAAAAGATAATGATCCAGATAATATACCTTTGAAACGAATTAAGTTGTCACCTGTTTTGAATAAATTTTGAAGAGTTTCTATTACTGGCAATCCTGCTCCAACATTAGTTTCATATAAAAATTTTTTATTTGTTTTAGAAGTAGCATTTCTTATTTTTTTATAGTAATCCAATTCACTAGTATTTGCTTTTTTATTGGAAGTTACTACATGAAAATCATTATAAATGAAGTTGACATATTGTTCTGATAAGAATTGATCAGATGTACAATCTACGATTACTGCATTTGAAAAATTATTATTTTTTATTAAATTATTTAAGAGTGTTAAATTAAATTTTTTAGTTGATTTTTTAAAATCATCTTCCCAATTAGATAAATTATAAGAGTTGTCTAAAAATAATATTTTTTTAGAATTTGCAATAGTGCAAACTTTAATTTCTATATTTTTTTTATTTAAAAAATCTTTTTGTTTTAATATTTGGTTCAGTAATGTAGTACCAATTCCACCTATTCCGATTAAAAAAACATGAATAATTTTTTTATTACAAAACAACATATTATGAACATTTTGAATGGCTTTTAAAATATGTTTTTTTTCAATTACAAGTGAAATAGAATGTTTTGAAGAGCCTTGTGCAATTGCAAGGATATTAATTTTTGAAGCGCCTAAAGTAGAAAATATTTTTGATGCAATGTCGAATTTTTTATAAATGTTTGATCCAACTACTGAGAGAATAGATAAATTTTTTTTTATATTAAATGGATTTAATAATCCAGTTTTTAATTCTAGTTGAAATTCTTTATTTAAAGAATACAGAATTTTCTGAATGTCACATTCAAAAATACAAAAATTTGTTTTATATTCTGAAGATGATTGAGTAATTAAGAATGTTTTAATATTCTCTCTTGATATCACAGTAAAAACACGTGAAATTATATTTCTTATATATTTTATGCTAGGTCCGGATATGTTAAACATTGCTATATCATCAATATGAGTAACACCTTTTAAAAAATCTTTTTCAGAATGATTTTTTTCACAAATTAAAGTTCCAGGAGATTTAATATTAGCGGTATTTTTAATAAAACATGGGATTTTAAATTGAGAAATTGGTTCAATAGTGCGAGGGTGCAATACCTTGGCCCCAAAATAAGATAATTCCATTGCTTCTTGGTATGATATTGATTTTAATAAATAAGAATTTGGAACTTTTCTTGGATCAGAGGTGAAAACTCCATCAACATCCGTCCAAATTTCACAGCAATTTGCATCTAAACATGCAGCTAAAACTGCAGCAGAATAATCAGAACCATTTCGACCCAATACTACTAAATTTTTATCTTGATTGCCTGCGATAAAACCAGCCATTAAAATAATATCATTTTTTTGAATATTTATATTACGAATATGTTTTTTTGATTTAGATATATCAATAGTTGAATCTAAGTAATTATTACCTATAGAAACAAGATTTTTAACAGGGTCAATAATAGTTACATTATAATTTTTGGATTGTAATATATTTTTCATTATCAAAACTGAAAGTATTTCTCCACGAGAAATTATAGTAGCGTGAATATTATCTGGACACTGTTTTAATAAGATAATTCCATGTATTATGTTTTTGAGTTTATTAAATTCAGATTTGATAATTTTTTCTGTTTCTTGATAAGGGAAATTAGATTGTATTTTTAAAAGATTATTTATTAACTGAATAAATATATTTTCCGCAAGATCTATTTTTTCTAAAATTTGATTATTTTTAATTGTTTTTTCTACAATATTAACCAAATAGTTAGTAATTTTTGCTGGTGCTGAAAGAACTACTGCAACTTGTTCTGTTTTAATATTTTCTTCTATAATATCAGCTACAGATAAAAATTTTTTTGCGTCAGCTAATGAAGTGCCACCAAATTTTAACAATTTCATATTTGATAATTCCTTGTATTTATATCATAAAAAAACCTGCCCTTAGTATGGGCAGGTTTTTAAATATTATCTGAGCCTACACCATGACTAGTTATAATTATTAGAACAGCTATTCTAGTGAAGAGGCTATAAATAGATATTAATATTTTTTTTTGAATACGTAAAGTGTGTTAATTAATTGTATTAGATAATATCTTTTAATATAATTTACATTGTTTATGAAAAATATTTTTATTTATTTAGAATGCTGTAAAAGCAGTATTTTTTGATTTTATCATAAATTAAATATGTGTTTATATTTATCAAAATAATATAATAAAAAATTATTTCTTTAATAATAAAAAAAACTATATTACATTAAAA
The DNA here is from genome assembly GCF_056343165.1 of Buchnera sp. (in: enterobacteria). Classification (NCBI taxonomy): domain Bacteria; kingdom Pseudomonadati; phylum Pseudomonadota; class Gammaproteobacteria; order Enterobacterales; family Erwiniaceae; genus Buchnera; species Buchnera sp. (in: enterobacteria). The sequence continues at coordinate 311,141 of NZ_JBWHTS010000001.1, forward strand.
ACGTAATATTTTTATTGCATAAAATATAATTTTTATAATTATATATAAAATATAACATAAACTATATTTTGATTTATATAGAAAATATTTTTTTATTGTTTTAATTTTTATAACATAGTGATCATTATTAGCGCAACATTTTAAAAAACAAATATTTAAATTTTAATTGTACATTAAAAATTTATTTTCTTAATATATTATATTTTTTAATAAAATATTCAGTGCATTACTTTAAACTTTCAATATAATTTAATTTACACTAACTATTTATTTAATATTATGAAACATACTATTCAAGTGATTATTACTAAAAAAGAACTTGATATCCGTGTCCGAGAATTAGGCCGGGAAATTACAAAAAAGTATAAAAACAGTAAAAGTAAAATGATATTAATAGCATTACTAAGAGGTTCTTTTGTTTTTATAGCAGATTTATGTCGCAGTATTCATATTAAACACGAAATAGATTTTATGACAACCTCTAGTTATGGACGAGGAATGTTATCTAATGGAGATGTGAAAATTATAAAAGATTTAGATGAAGATATTTATAATAAAAATGTTCTAATTGTAGAAGATATTATTGACTCAGGAAAAACTTTGAGTAAAGTTTTAGATATTTTGAAACTTAGAAATCCGAAATCATTGTCAATTTGTACTCTTTTGGATAAACCAGAGTGTCGTGAAGTTAATATTGGTGTTGATTTCATCGGTTTTTCTATTTTAGAAAATTTTTTTATAGTAGGGTATGGTATTGATTATGATCAGTCTTATCGTTATTTACCATATATAGGGAAAGTGGTTTTTAAAAAATAATAATGAAAAAATCAAAATTTTTAAATTTATTAAAAAATTTTTTTATTATCAATTAAACGAGTTTTTCCGAGCCATACAGATGCGAGAAGAATAGATTTTCTATTTTTTTGGGATGGATATTTTAATGTTTTAGAATCATATATATTAAATATATCAATAGAAAATCCTTTTTTAATAAGACAAATTTTAGCTAATTCAATAATATTTTCTCGAGCATGATCATCTTCGTTTTGAATTTTTTCACATGTTTCTTTTATAATTTTATATAAATAGGGTGCTATTTTATTTTCTTCAGAATTTAAATTATTATTTCTTGAACTGAGTGCAAGACCATTGGGAAGTCGTATTATAGGTGAGCTGATTATCTTTATCATATAATTTAATTCTTTTACAAGAATTTTTATTGTTAATAATTGTTGATAATCTTTTTCTCCAAAAAAAGCAAAGTTTGGTTGTATAAAATTAAATAATTTAGAAATAACTGTTGTAACACCTTTAAAATGTCCTGGTCGTGCTTGACCTTCTAAAATTTTAGATAATTTTGGCACTTCGACAAATGTTTGATTTTTTATACCATTAGGATAAATTTGTTTTACATCAGGGGCAAACACTATATCTACATTTTGTTTTTCTAGTATTTTACAATCCGCGATAAAGGTTTGGGGATAATTTTTTAGATCTAATAAACAATTAAACTGCATTGGATTAATAAAAATGCTTACTATAACAATATCCGCATGTTTTTTTGCTAATAATATTAAATTTATATGACCATTATGTAGATTACCCATTGTAGGGACTAATCCTATTGTTTTATTTGTTTTTTTTAGAACTATTATTTTTTTATATAAAGTTTCTATTTTTTTTACAATATACACTTTAACTCCATATTTTTAAAAACTATATTTTTCACTAGGATAAATACCTTTTTGAACTTCATGTATATATTTTTGAATTGCTTCTTGAATGCTGCAACTTCCAGAAAGGAAATTTTTTGTAAAACTCATTTTTTTTCCTTCGGTAATTCCTAACAAGTCATGCATCACAAGGATTTGTCCATCAGTATATTTACCTGAACCTATTCCGATAACTGGAATAGATAAATTTTTAGTTATTGTTTTTGCTAATTTTTCTGGAATGCATTCTACTATAAGCATTTGAATTCCAGATTCTTCTAATAATAATGCTTCATCTATTAATTTATTTGCATCTTTTTTTTCTCTTCCTTGAATTTTATATCCACCTAGATAATGAAAAGATTGAGGTGTTAAACCAATATGACCACATACTAATATTGATCTATCAGATAGCTCTTTAATAATTTTTGCCAACCATTTTCCACCCTCTATTTTTATCATATTTGCACCAGATCTTATGATTTTGGCTGTATTTTTAAGTGCTGCTCTAATTTCATAATAAGACATAAAAGGCAGATCAGACAAAACAAAAGTTTTTGGAGCTCCCTTTCTAACTGCTTTTGTGTGATATTGAATATCTTGTATTGTCACCGGTAATGTAGAAGTGTGACCTTGTATAGTCATTCCAAGTGAATCACCAACTAGTATAATTGGAATTCCTTGATTAGAAAACAATTTAGCAAAGCTAAAGTCATAAGCTGTAATAGCTGCAATTTTTTTTTTATTTTTTTTCCAATCTTTTAATTGGGAAATTGTAATAGACTCCATATTGACTCCATTATTTTAATATTTTTTAATTAAGAAAGGATATTCGAATTAATTTTTCGAATCAATTGAATATCCCGACATAAATTTTTTAGCCTACAAAACTAACCAGTCATTTGTTTTTCTCTAATTTCTGCTAATGTTTTGCAATCAATACACAAATTAGCAGTAGGTCTAGCTTCTAAACGACGAATTCCAATTTCAATTCCACAAGAACTGCAGTAACCAAAATTTTTTTCTTTAATTTTTTTTAAAGTAATTTCAATTTTTTTAATTAATTTTCGACTGCGATCACGATTTCGTAAATTTAAACTAAATTCTTCTTCTTGTGTAGCTCGGTCAATAGGATCTGGAAAATTTGTAGCTTTATCTTGTATATAGAGCAGAGTATGGTTGATTTCATCTTTTAATTGATTCTTCCATGTTTCAAGGATTTTATGAAAGTGTAAAATTTGATTCTCATTCATATATGGCTCATCTATTTTTTTTTGATAAGGTTTCAAACCTGCAATAGAAAGAACGTTCAAAGATGATGTTTTTTTGTTTTTTTCTTTTTCCATAACTCGCTCCGAGATAATATTTTTATTAAATATTAAATATAAAGAAAAATTGTTAATACAAATATTGATTTGTATTATTTTTTGTGATGTTAAATTTAGAAATTATTTTTAAGATGTATTAATTTTATATTTCTTCTTGATATGTTATATATTTTAATGAAAAGAAAAGAATTTAAGTCAAAATTATATAATTTTTAAAAAAATATTTTTAATATAATATTAAATATATAATTTTTTACTAAATAAATCATTATAATAAAATATTTTAACATAAACTATAATTAAATATATTTTTTATAAGAATTTAAGTTTATTATTTTTTTAAATATTCATGATAGGATGTTTTTAAAATGGTACTAAAAAATATCAAAAAATTTGCTTTAGGAGTGGAATATGATGGAAGTTTATATCATGGATGGCAGCGTCAAAGAAAATTGCCTACTATTCAAGCAGAAATAGAACGAGCTTTATCTATAGTTGCTAATCATAAGATAGATGTTATATGCGCAGGTCGCACAGATGCAGGAGTCCATAGTATAGGACAAGTTATACATTTCAGCACTGCAGCCGTGAGAAAAAAACATTCTTGGTTATTGGGAGCAAATCGTTATTTATCAAAAAAAATTTCTATTATATGGGTCAAAGAGGTTCCAGAAAATTTTCATGCTCGTTATAGTGCTATAACACGTTCTTATCGTTATATAATATATAATTATTATATTCGTTCCGCTCTTTTTCAAACTAATTTAAATCATGTCTATAAAAAATTAAATATAAATAAAATGTATTCTGAATCTCAATTTTTATTAGGAGAACACGATTTTACATCTTTTAGAGCAGTTAATTGTCAATCGTATTCACCTTGGCGTAAAATTACTAAATTAAATGTTTTTCGTTGTAATAGTTTAGTTTTTATTGATATTACAGCTAATTCTTTTTTACATCATATGGTTCGAAATATTGTTGGTTCTTTAATTGAAATTGGTATTTCTAAAAAAAAAGAATTTTGGATAAAAGAGTTATTACAAAAAAAAGATAGAAAATATGCAGGAGATACTGCACCTGCTAAAGGTTTGTATTTAACATATGTGGAATATCCTTTGCATTTTAAGTTGCCCCAATCAGCATATAATTCTATATTTTTTTTAAATAAACAACATTAAATTATTAGTTTATTCATTCCAATAAAAATTTTTGAATAAAATTCAAAGGAATTATTAAAGTGCATGAATATAAAAAAAGAAAAATTTTGATAAAAATATTTTTATTGATGTTCATTTTAATTATTTTTTACGGATTGTATTTATATATTAAGATAGAGAATTCAATTAAGGGAAAAGTGTGGAATTTTCCTAACTCAATATATGGGCGCATCATAAATCTAGAACCAGGTAATTTATATTCTCAGAAAGATATATTAAATTTTTTAGAAAGTACCATGTATAGAAAAGTAAATTTAGTTATGTTACCTGGAGAATATAGTATAAAAGACAATACTATAGAATTTATACGGCGTTCTTTTGATTTTCCTGATATTCAAGAAGGTGAATTTCATACACGATTATCTTTTAAAAAAAATGTTTTAGAAGAAGTAAAAAATATTGAAAATAATCGTAATTTTAGTTTTTTTCGTTTAGAACCTAAATTAATCAGCATGTTAAAATCACCTGAAAAAAAGAAACGTATATTTATTCCTCGTTATAAATATCCAGAAATGTTAGTTAAAACATTGCTGGCAATCGAAGATAAATATTTTTATCAGCATGATGGAATTCATCTATCTTCTATAGGTCGTGCGTTTTTAGTAAACATAATGGCTGGTCGTACAATACAAGGAGGAAGCACTCTTACTCAGCAACTGATAAAAAATCTTTTTTTGACAAATGATCGTTCAATTCTGAGAAAAATAAACGAAATGTATATGGCTTTAATTTTAGATGGTTTTTACTCAAAAGATCGAATTTTAGAATTATATTTAAATGAAGTTTATTTAGGACAAGACGGTGATGAACAAATTCGAGGTTTTCCTCTCGCCAGTATTTATTATTTTGGCAGACCAATAGATGAATTAACTTTAGAACAATATGCTTTGTTAGTTGGAATGGTAAAAGGGGCGTCTTTATACAATCCCTGGAGTCATCCTGAATCCGCATTAAAAAGAAGAAACTTGGTTTTGTTTTCATTGTATCAACAGAAATATATTACAAAAAAAATTTATAAAGATTTATGTAAACGATCTTTAAATGTTCAATCTAAAGGAAATATGATTTCACCTCATCCTTATTTTATGCAACTTGTATATAAAGAGTTTAGAAATAAAATAAAAAATCCAATCGAAAATTTCTCTGGAATCAAAATATTTACAACTCTTGATCCTGTTTCACAAAAGGCGGTGGAAAAATCTATTAAAATAGAAATTCCTATATTAAAAGATAAAAAAAAACTGAAAGATCTAGAAGTGGCCATGATAGTAATAGATAGATTTACTGGAGAAATACAGGCGCTGATTGGCAGTTCTAATCCTGATTTTAATGGTTATAATCGTGCCTTGCAAGCTCGTCGTGCTATTGGATCTTTATCTAAACCAATAACATATTTAACTGCTTTATCAGAACCTAAAAAATATAATTTGAATACTTGGATTTCTGATCGGCCTCTTTCAATTAAATTAAATAATGGTAAATATTGGACACCAAAAAATAATAATTTTTCTTTTAGTGGAAAGGTGATGTTATTAGACGCTTTAATTAATTCGATTAATATTCCTACAGTCAATCTTAGTATCGATATAGGTTTAAAAAAACTAGTTGATAGTTGGTTGCATTTGGGTATTTCTAAAAATCAAATTACTCCCTTACCGTCAATATCTTTAGGAGCTATTAATTTAACACCTATTGAAATAGCACAAGTCTTTCAGATAATTGCAAGTGGTGGTGATAAGTCATTATTATCATCAGTTAGATCAATTATTTCTGATAATGGAAAAGTATTTTATCAATCTTTACCTCAATCGAAACATATAGAATCTTCTGAAGCTTCTTATTTAACATTATATGCTATGCAACAAGTAGTTAATAGCGGAACTGCAAAGTCCTTAGGAACAATGTTTAAAGAATTTTCTTTAGCAGGAAAAACTGGTACTACAAATAATTTAGTTGATAATTGGTTTGTAGGTATTGATGGAAAACAAATTGCAATTACTTGGATAGGAAGAGATAATAATCAAACAACAAAACTATATAGCGCTTCCGGAGCAATGCAAATTTATAGAAGATATCTGCAATATCAACATCCAATACCACTAATATTAAAACCTCCAAAAAATGTTAATATGTTTTATGTTAATAATTCAGGACAATTATTTTGTGAAAAAAATGATAAACATAATCGAAGTCTACCAATATGGTTGGTAAAAAATAAAAAAAATTGTAATAGTGACATATTATCAAGATATTCTCTGATAAAGAAAACAAAGAATTTTTTATTCTCTTTAAAAAATTTTTTTAAATAATATAAATTTTATATTCAAGAAAGTGCAATTTTATTTTTTATTAAAAGATGATTTTTTTAATTTTATATTGTTATTTAAATGAATTTAAAAATATTTTTTAATCAGATTTTTGATTATGTTTTATATAAATTAAATTTAAATAATTGATTAAGTGAATTTTAAAACAATAAAAAATTTTTATTTTTTTTTGATTAAAAAATTTTAAATATGAGAATTTATAGTATGTTAATTAAATTTTTAAATAAAATATTTAGTAATCGCAACGATCGTATTTTAAAAAAGTTTAAAAAAATAGTTTTATCTATTAATAAATTAGAAAAAAATTTTGAGAGTTTATCAGATAAAAAATTAAAAGAACAAACAAAACTGTTTCAGTTAAGATTAAGTAATGGTGAAACGTTAGATGATATATTACCAGAAGCTTTTGCAACAGTGCGAGAAGCCAGCAAACGTGTCTTTAGTATGCGTCATTTTGATGTGCAAATACTTGGTGGAATTGTTTTACATCAACAATGCATTGCTGAAATGAGAACAGGTGAAGGAAAAACTTTAACATCGACTTTGCCAGCGTATTTGAATGCATTAAGTGGAAAAGGTGTACATATAGTAACCATGAACGATTATTTAGCTCAAAGAGATGCTGAGAAAAATACTTTATTATTTAAATTTCTTGGCTTAACAGTGGGTTTGAATTTGTCCGAAATGTCTTTTTCATCTAAAAAAAAAGCTTATTTATCTGATATTACTTATGGTACAAATAACGAATATGGTTTTGATTATTTGCGTGATAATATGGTTTTTTCTTCTGAGGAAAGAGTCCAAAGAGAATTAAATTATGCATTAGTAGACGAAGTAGATTCAATTTTAATCGATGAAGCTAGAACACCTTTAATTATTTCAGGACCATCAGAAGATAGTTCTGAACTATACAAAGAAATTAATAATATTGTTCCCCTTTTAATTTCCCAAAAAAAAGAAGATTCAGATGTTTTCCAAGGAACAGGACATTTTTCTATTGATGAAAAATCTAAACAAATATATTTAACAGAAAGAGGGTTAATTAAAATTGAAAAAATATTATTTAATAAGAAATTAATGAATGAAGGTGAGTCACTATATTCTTCAAACAATATAATATTAATGCATCATGTTTTATCTGCGCTTCGGGCTCATAAATTGTTCATTCGCGATGTTGATTATCTTGTAAAAGATAATAGTGTCATTATTGTAGATGAACATACGGGTCGTACTATGCCAGGAAGAAGATGGTCGGATGGATTACATCAAGCAATAGAAGCAAAAGAAAATGTTTTCATAAAAAATGAAAACCAAACTCTAGCATCTATTACTTTTCAAAATTATTTTCGGTTATACAAAAAAATATCTGGTATGACAGGTACTGCTGAAACTGAATCTTTTGAATTTAGTTCTATTTATAATCTTGATACTATTGTAATTCCAACAAATAGAAAAATGATCCGTAAGGACTTGCCTGACTTAGTCTATCTTACTCAAAAAGAAAAAATTAATGCTATTATTAAAGATATACAAGAATGTATAAAATTAAATAAACCCGTTTTAGTTGGTACAGTTTCTATTGAGAAATCAGAAATCATTTCTCAAGAGTTGTACAAATTAAATATTAAACATAATGTTTTAAATGCGAAGTTTCATGCTAAAGAAGCTGAAATTATTGCTCAAGCAGGAAAATCTGGATCCATTACAATTGCCACTAATATGGCTGGTAGAGGTACAGATATAGTTCTTGGTGGTAATTTAGAAGCAGAGTTAAATAAACACCCGAATATCGATTCAAATCAACTTGAAGAAATTAATAAAAGATGGAAAAAAGAACATGATTTAGTTGTTTCTGCTGGAGGACTTCATATCATTGGTACCGAACGTCATGAATCCCGTCGGATCGATAATCAATTGAGAGGTCGTTCTGGTCGTCAAGGAGACAGTGGTTCTTCACGTTTTTATCTTTCTATGGAAGATTCATTGATGCGTATTTTTGCATCTGATAAAATTGTTTATATGATGAGAAAATTAGGATTATCTTCTAATGAAGCTATTGAGCATCCTTGGGTAACTAAAGCTATAGAAAATGCTCAAAAAAAAGTAGAAAATAGAAATTTTGATATCAGAAAACAACTTTTAGAATATGATGATGTTATTAATGAACAGCGTAGTGCAATTTATTCTCAACGCAATAAATTAATTGATGCAAAAGATATAAAATTAATGATTTTTGATATTTTTCAAGATGTTTTAAATAAAAATATTATTTTATATATACCTAAGAATGTAATAAAAGATAAATGGAATATTGTTGATTTAGAAAATAAGTTAAATACTGATTTTCATTTGAATGTTCCAATATCAGACTGGGTAACTATAGATCCTAATTTAACAAATGAAAAAATTGCAAAAAAAATAATAGATTTTGCAAAAATTAATTATGAAAATAAAGAAAAATTAATTGGTCAAAACAATATGCGAACAATAGAAAAAATTATTATGTTGCAAACATTAGATTCTCTGTGGAAGGAACATTTATCAGCTATTGATTATTTGAGACAAGGTATTCATTTACGTGGTTATGCTCAAAAAGATCCTAAACAAGAATACAAAAGAGAATCTTTTAATATGTTTTCTAGCATGTTAGAATTGTTAAAATATGAAGTAGTATCATTTCTTAGTAAAATTAATTTATCTTATGCAAAAAAATACATAGAATTAAATAAACACTTAAGAGTAGATCCTAATAACACTAAAATCAGTCGAAATAAACTTTGTATATGTGGGTCAGGAAAAAAATACAAGTATTGTCATGGGAGCTTTTAAGGTTTTTTTATAAAATAACATATTTTTTATTATGGATATGAAGACATAAAGACATATTAAGGACATATCCAATGCATTATATAGAAGCAGCAATTGGAATTATTATAAATAAAAAAAAAGTTTATGTGTCAAGAGGGAAATATAAAGAAAATTTATGGGAATTTCCAGGTGGAAAAATAAAAAAACATGAAAATATAGTACATGCATTAAAAAGAGAGTTATTCGAAGAAGTTGGAATTGTCATATTAGAAGTGAGTTTTTTTCAATATGTAGAATACATTCATTTAAAAAAAACAAAATTATATTTTTTTTTAATCAAAAAATGGAAAGGTGAACCCTATAGCATCGAAGGATATTCTTATGATTGGAAATATTTATATAATTTGAGATATTTTGATTTTCCAATTGCAAATTACAATATTATAACTTCTCTTAAAAATAAATACTAAAGTTTTAATTTTTTATTATAAAGTAATCTTTACATTGAAAGAATTATTTGTGAAAGAATTATTTAAACACAAAAATTTTAAAAAAATTTTTATATGTTAGTAGAATTTTGTTAAATAGTTTTTTTTAATTTCCGTTATTTTTTTGTTATTTTTTTCTGATAAATATGAATAAAGTTTATTGAGATAAAAAACATAGGTATTTATTTTTTCAATATTTTTTATATTTGAAATAATATCATCTGATAAAGAAATTTTTGTTTTTCTAGTAGCTTGTAATGCAATGATTTTTTTAGCTTCTATAAGACTGATTTTATCTCTTTGCATTATGCGTGTTATTTGTTTTCGTATTGGTATATCAACTAAAAGAATCCGATCAGCTTTTTTCTCTAATTTTTTTTCAATTAGTAGAGGTACTACCCATAGGCACCAATTTGATTTTATAATTTTTATTTGATTTTTAGTTTCTTTATAAATTTTAGGATGTAATAGATTTTCTAACCAGAAACGATTGTTATTGTTCTGGAAGATATATTTTCTAAGTAAAAATCGATTAATTGAATTATCTAAATTTAATATTTTTTTCCCAAATTTTTTTTTGATAGCAAATGATACATTTAAATTATATTCTATAATATCTTTTGCAATAACGTCTGCATCAATAACATTGATACCGATTTTTTTGAAGTTATTGGAAACAGTAGTTTTTCCACTACCAATACCCCCAGTAAGCGCTACAATATAAGTCATCATATTTTAAATTTTTATTATTAGTATTTATTTTTAAATTAGGATAATAATTTTATGAGAATTGAAGAAGATGTTAAATTAGGTTTTAAAGATGTATTAATTAGACCTAAACGTTCTATACTAAAAAGTCGTGCTCAAGTTGATCTTATGCGTTGTTTTTCTTTCAAATATTCTTCTAGTATTTGGTCTGGTATTCCTATTATCGCAGCGAACATGGATACTATAGGTACATTTGAAATGGTAAGATCTTTGTCTGATTTTAACATATTAACGGCAGTACATAAATATTATTCTTTTGAAGAATGGAAGATTTTTATTCATTCTGCTTCTAAAAAGATATTAAATAATGTAATTGTATCAATTGGGATTTCTGAAACAGACTTTTTAAAAATTAAAAAAATTTTTTTATTGTCTTCCGAGATAAAATATATTTGTATTGATATTGCAAATGGTTATTCTGAACATGTTGTTTCTTTTTTAAAATTAGTAAGAGATTATTTTCCAGACAAAATTATTTGTGCTGGAAATGTTGTAACGGGAGAGATGGTCGAAGAATTAATACTTTCTGGAGCAGATGTAGTTAAAGTAGGCATTGGTCCCGGTTCAGTTTGTACTACACGAGTCAAAACTGGAGTTGGTTACCCTCAACTTTCAGCCATCATAGAATGTGCTGATGCAGCACATGGTTTGAATGGGCAAATTATTAGCGATGGAGGATGTACTGTTTCTGGGGATATTGCAAAAGCTTTTGGAGGGGGCGCAGATTTTGTTATGTTAGGTGGTATGCTTTCAGGTCATACAGAATGTGCGGGAGATGTAATCAAAGAAAAATCAAAAAAATATATGATATTTTATGGCATGAGTTCTATTTCTGCAATGAAACGTTATACTGGGAAAATTGCTGGATATCGTGCTTCTGAAGGAAAGACAGTTAAAATACCTTTTCGTGGAAGTGTGGACGGCACTATACGTGATATTCTAGGAGGATTGCGTTCTTCTTGTACTTATGTAGGTGCAGAAAAATTAAAAGAATTAACAAAAAGAACTACATTTATACGAGTAACTGAGCAAGAAAATTGCGTTTTTAACATTTTCAAAGAGTAACATAATATTAATTTCAAAATTTATTATATTATAAAATCAATAAAATTAATTATATTTATATATATTTAATTTTATTGATTTTTTTTAAGATATTTGTGATTAATTTTTTATTTAGATAATAGTATGTAAAAATAAAATTTTCATTAAAAAAAAATTAGTTATAATAATTTTTTGGATTAAATTTTAATTTAATCGTAAAATACATATATAATGTATAAGGAATTTATACCATGTCAGAACGTTTATATAATGACGTGGATCCAATTGAAACTAATGATTGGGTGCAAGCTATTGAGTCTGTTATTCGTCAAGAAGGTCGTAAAAGAGCTCATTTTTTAATTGAACAAGTTTTAAAAAAATCTAAAATTAATAGAGTAGAATTTTTTAGTTGTTTTTTCACTAGTAATTATATTAATACTATTTGTAGTGAAGATGAATGTGAATATCCAGGAAATCTAATTTTAGAAAAACGCATTCGTTCAGCAATCCGTTGGAATGCTATTATGATGGTATTACGTGCATCACAAAAAAATTTAGATTTAGGTGGTCATTTATCATCTTTTCAGTCTTCTGCTACAATATACGAAGTTTGCTTTAATCATTTTTTTCGTGCTAAAAACGATAAGGATGGAGGTGATTTAGTTTATTTTCAAGGTCATATTTCTCCAGGTATTTATGCTCGTTCTTTTTTAGAAGGACGTTTATCAGAAGAACAAATTAATAATTTCAGACAAGAAGTTGATGGAATAGGTCTATCTTCTTATCCTCATCCTAAATTAATGCCTAATTTCTGGCAATTTCCCACAGTGTCTATGGGTCTAGGACCCATTTGTGCTATTTATCAAGCAAAATTTTTAAAATATTTACAAAATCGAGAATTAAAAAATACTTCAAAACAAATAGTTTATGCTTTTTTAGGTGATGGTGAAATGGACGAACCGGAATCTAAAGGAGCTATTTCTATAGCTGTTCGCGAAAAATTAGATAATTTAATATTTATTATTAACTGTAATTTGCAAAGATTAGATGGTCCAGTAGTAGGAAATGGAAAGATTGTAAACGAATTAGAAAGTTTTTTTTATGGTGCAGGATGGAAAGTCATAAAAGTCATATGGGGAAGCAGATGGGATTGTTTGCTAAAAAAAGATACCACTGGCAAATTAATTCAATTAATGAATGAAACAATTGACGGAGACTATCAAACCCTTAAATCTAAAGATGGTGCGTATGTTCGAAAATATTTTTTTGGAAAATATAAAGAAACATATGAATTAGTTAAAGATATGACCGATGAAGAAATATGGAAGTTGAATAGAGGAGGGCATGATCCAAAAAAAATGTTTAATGCTTTAAAAAAAGCAAAAGAAACAAAATATAAACCAACAGTTATTTTAGCACATACTGTCAAAGGATACGGAATGGGTGTAACTGCAGAAGGTAAAAATATTGCTCATCAAATAAAAAAAATGGATATTAATGGAATAATGCATATTCGAGATCGTTTTAATATTCCTGTATCAAATGATGATATAAAAAAATTACCATACATGACTTTCAAAAAAGATTCTGAAGAATATTGTTACATTCATTCACAACGAAAAAAGCTGGGTGGTTATATTCCTTTTCGTTTGTCTCGTTTTACTAATCAATTAATTTTACCAGATTTAATAGATTTTCAATCGTTGTTAGAAGAACAAAAGAAAGAGATTTCTACAACTATAGCTTTTATACGTGTTTTAAATATAATTTTAAAAAATAATTCCATAAAAAAATTAATAGTTCCAATTATTGCTGATGAAGCAAGAACTTTTGGAATGGAAGGATTATTTCGTAAAATTGGCATTTATAGTTCTAATGGTCAAAAGTACATTCCTCAAGATAGAGAACTGTTAGCATATTATAAAGAAGAAAAAAAAGGTCAAATATTACAAGAAGGAATAAATGAATTAGGTGCGGCTTCATCTTGGTTAGCTGCTGCTACTTCGTATAGCACTAATGATTTTCCTATGATTCCCTTTTATATTTATTATTCAATATTTGGTTTTCAAAGAATAGGGGATTTGTTTTGGGCAGCTGGAGATCAACAAGCAAGAGGATTTTTGATTGGTGGAACTTCAGGGAGAACAACTTTAAATGGCGAAGGCTTGCAACATGAAGATGGACATAGTCATATACAATCTCTAACTATTCCTAATTGTGTATCTTACGATCCTTCTTTCGCTTACGAAGTTGCTGTAATTATACAAGATGGATTAAGACGTATGTATGGCCCCTCTCAAGAAAATATATATTATTATATTACTACAATTAATGAAAATTATTACATGCCTTCTATGCCTACAGGTGTAGAAGAAGGTATTTGTAAAGGAATTTACAAATTAAAAACTTTGCATGGTAATACTAAATTAAAAGTACAGTTGATGGGTTCTGGTGCTATTTTGCGTTCTGTCTGCGAAGCTGCAGAAATTTTATTAAAAGACTATTCTATTACTACAGATATATACAGTGTTACTTCTTTTACAGAGTTGGCTAGAAATGGTCAAGATTGTGAACGATGGAATATGTTGCATCCTAATAAAAAAAATAAAATAGCATATGTTAAAAAAGTTATGAATAACAATCCTACTGTTGCAGCTACTGATTATATGAAATTATTTGCTGAGCAAATTCGCAATTATATTCCTTCAAAAGAATATCATGTATTAGGAACTGATGGTTTCGGTCGTTCAGATAGTCGAGATAAGTTACGTGATCATTTCGAAGTAAATGCTTATTACATTGTGATAGCTGCTTTAAATTTATTATCTAATATAAATTATATTGACAAAAAAGTGGTAGAAGATGCAATTGTTAAATTTGAGATTAATACTTATAAAATTAATCCGCGTTTAGCTTGAGAGGTAAAAACAGTGGATATAGAAGTAAAAATGCCTGATATTGGTTTAGATGAAGCAGAGGTGATTGAAATATTAGTTAATACAGATGAAAAAATAGAATTAGAACAAGGATTAATAACTGTAGAAGGAGATAAAACTTCTATGGAAATACCATCACCCATATCAGGTTTTGTAAAAAAAATTTATATAAAAATTGGCGAAAAAATTAAAACTAATTCTCTGATAATGATGTGTCAAGTTGATGACATCAACTGTGATGTTAAACAAAAAAAAGAATATTGTTTAGACAAAGATATTAGTCTTGAATTTAAAAAAAAAATAAAAAAAGAGAATTTTTCTCATGCTACTCCAGTGATAAGACGTTTAGCACGAAATTTAAATATTAATTTATTTGATATTGTTGGTACTGGTCCTAAAAATCGTATTTTAAAAGAAGATATAGAATTATATCAAAAAAATCTTGAGAATAATATTTTAAAGGAAAAAAAAATAACTGATGTCAATAATTACAATCAATTAGAAAAAGAAGAATTTGAATTAAGTAGCATGCAGAAAAAAATTGGTTACAATTTGCATCAGAATTGGATTAACATACCTCATGTTACACAGTTTAATGAAGTTAATATTAGCGATTTAGAAAAATTTCGAAAAAAATATAATAACGAAAATAAAAATCAAAAAAAAATAAATAATAATATTACAATATTAGTTTTTATAATTAAAGTAGTCGCGTATGCATTAGAAAAATTTCCTATATTTAATAGTTCTTTTACTTCTAATAATAAAAAAATTGTTTTAAAAAAATATATTAATATTGGAATCGCTATAGACGTAAAGAATGATTTATTTGTTCCTGTATTAAAAGATGTCAATAAAAAAAATGTTGAACAATTATCTTATGAATTAATATCATTATCAGAAAAAGCGCATAAAAAAGAGTTAAATGTTTCAGATATGACTGGAGGATGTTTTACTATATCTAATTTAGGGGGGATTGGAGGTGGTTGGTTTTCTCCCATTATTAATGCAC